>JAIVJG010000016.1 GCA_020200155.1 Acidobacteriota bacterium
GCGGGCGACCGCATCATCACGACGGGCGGGATTCTGGCGACCGTGACCTCCGTGCGCGAGAAATCCCTGCTCATCAGGAGCGCCGACAAATCAATTCTCGAAATCTCGCGCACCGCCGTCGCCCAAAGACTTCACCGTCGCGGGCATTCAGAACACACTGCGCGAAAACATCCGCCTCGGCCTCGACCTCAAGGGCGGCTCGCACCTCGTCATGCAGGTGCAGACGCAGGAGTATCTCAAGAAGCTGACGGAGAACAACGTCGTGGCGATTCAAAACGTCGCCAAAGACGCCACTTATCCCGTCAAAGAAGTGCGGCCTGAAGTCGGCGACGGGGCGTACCGCGTCGTCGTGGAAGCGAGCGACCCGTCGAAGATAAGCGAGATGCGCGACGCCCTGCCGCGCAAGGTTGACCTGAGCGACTGGTCGGCCAGCGCCTCCGGCAACACGATCACGTATGACCTATCAAAAGCGGCGCAAAGCAAGCTGAGCGACGAAGCGGTCGCGCAGGCCATGCGGATTATAGACACGCGCATCAACGCCGTCGGCGTCGCAGAGCCTCTGCTGCAAACGCACGGCGGGCAAGGCTCACACCAGATTCTTCTACAAATGCCCGGCATTCAAGACCCGGAACGCGTCAAACAACTTCTGGTCGGCGCGTCGCACCTTGAGCTTGTCCACGTCATAGACCAGCCGCAGCGTACTTACGCGACGCAGGAGGCTGCCGTCGCGGCTCTCGGCGGCACCGTTCCACAGAATCGCCGCGTCGTGCCTTATTCCGAGCGAGACGAGCCGACCGCCGCAGGCAATCAAACGCAAGATCAGCAGAAAGACAAACCGAAACAGTGGGTAGTCATCGAGACGCCCTCCGTCATAGACGGCACGGAGCTACGCGACGCGAGAGGCGAACTGGGCGACGCCGGCGGCGACAACTACCAGATCGGCTTCCACCTCAAGCCGTCGGGCGCGGAAAAATTCGGACGCTGGACGGGCGCAAATATCGGCCAGCCGATGGGCGTCGTGCTGGACGACGAGGTCAAGTCCATCGCGACCATACAGGGGCAGATTACCGACTCAGGCCGTATCACCGGCACGTTCACCAAGCAGTCTTCGGAAGACCTCGCGCTGACGCTGCGTTCCGGCGCGCTGCCTGCCCCGCTCGTCTATCAGGAAGAGCGCACGGTCGGCCCCAGCCTCGGCGCGGACTCGATTCGTTCAGGCGTGACGGCCTCGGCGGTCGGGTTGCTGCTCGTCGTGCTCACGATGGTCATTTACTATCGCGGCTCAGGCGTCAACGCCGTCATCGCACTCTTCCTGAACGTGATCCTGACGATGGCCGCGCTCATCCTCTTCGACGCCACGCTGACGCTGCCCGGCATCGCCGGCCTGCTCCTCGGCATCGGCATGGCCGTGGACTCCAACGTGCTCATCTTCGAGCGCATCCGCGAGGAACTGCGTAGCGGCAAGACCATCCCGTCGGCGATTGACCAGGGATTCAGCCGCGCCTTCGTGACGATTATTGACACGCACGTCACGACGATCATCTCGTCGCTCTTCCTCTTCGTCTTCGGCACAGGGCCGATTCGCGGTTTCGCCGTCACGCTCGTCCTCGGCCTGCTCGCCAACCTGTTCTCAGCCGTTTACGTCTCGCGCACGATTTTTATCTGGCTGCTGAACCGGAAAGGACGGCGCGTCGAGACGCTCAGCATTTAACTGCCATGATGGGTGACGCGTGATAAGAGATAAGGAAACTCTTCTTTCTCGTCACTTATTACGCATCACTTATCACTTGAAATTATGTTTGAACTTTTCAAAGACGTACGCATTGACTGGCTGAAAAATCGCCGCATCTTCATCACGCTCTCGACCCGACGCTGTCATCCAGCCCGTCATAGACAAGCCGAACCAGATGCTCATCAAACTGCCGCTTCAGGGGCCGGACACTCAAACAGTGTCGGCACAGGATCAGGCGGAGGTTGATCCCGGCGTCACCAAAGTCCAGAACGCACTGGGAGCAATGGGGCCGGACGCGGGCGCTAAAATCGTCCAGCGTGATGCGGTCGGGCCGGTGGCGGGACAGGCGCTACGCAACCAGGCCGTCTCTGTGACGCTGCTCGCGCTCGTCGGCATTCTCATGTACATCGCCTTCCGCTTCGAGTGGACGTATGGCGCGGCGGCAGTCATCGCAGTCTTCCACGATGTGCTGGTGACGCTCGGCTTCTTTTCCATCTTCCAGTGGGAGATCAGCCTGACCGTGATCGCGGCGCTCCTGACGCTCGTCGGCTTCTCCGTCAACGATACCATCGTGGTCTTCGACCGCATCCGCGAAAATTTGCGCCTGCATCGCCGCGACCCGCTCTACAAAGTCACGAACGACTCGATCAATCAGACGCTCTCGCGCACCATCATCACTTCGGGCCTCGTCTTCCTGTCCGTGCTGGCGCTGGTGCTCTTTGGCGGCGAAGTCCTGCGCGGTTTCTCGCTGGCGTTGCTCATCGGCATTATCTTTGGCACGTACTCTTCCATCGCCATCGCCAGTCCCATCATGGTCTGGTGGCAGGAGCGTCTGGACGTGGCGAAGACACAGGGGACGCCGGGCAGAACCGTCGGCGGAAAGAGCCGGACGACTCCCGGCGCGCAGAAGGCGCGTGCGGGCGCGGCTGCCCGTTAGGCTCATAAACATCTTCACGGCGACTTCCGAGAGGCGGGCTGCACAAGTCCGCCTCTTTCTTTCAAGGCAGACCAAAAGCCAATCCTATCGAAGCCCGCCCCGGAATTTCGCGCGCCCGTTGATCGCACCGCGCCCGTTGAAATGGTGTGAAAATCTCTTTTTAAAGCTTGACTTCACACGCGATTGCGACATAGACTGAGCGCGTTGCTGGCCAATCGAATATTTTGACGAACGCGCCCGTCTTAACACTCAGGGTGTAAGACGGACGTTTAGCGCGAGCGTTTGTATCCGCCACGGCTGGCAGGCCGAAGTCATGCCCTGCGCAGTTGGCGAACGAATCAAAGCGGACGTTTTATTAAAAGCGCTCTCGCGCCGCTGCCCCCAACCTTTTAGGATAATTAGTAAATCAACAGCGGTCTGTGGTTGACAAGATTTTAGTAGTCACACTGTCTCGATAGCATTGTGATTTGGCAACTGACGCCCCTGATCCACCTGGCACCGGAAGAGGGAGGTTAGACGAATGTTCGACAGTCTTGTTGAGTCCGGTTCGCACAAAGACGACTTTGCGCGGAAAGGCTCGTTTTTTCTCGGCACCCTGATCGTATACGCCATTCTGTTCGTGGCGATTGTCATCGGCGGCATCTACTGGGCCAACGCCACAATTCCTGACCCGAGTCTGGAGTTGTTGACGCTGGTCGCGCCTGTCCCGATGCAGCAGGAAGCCAAGCCGCAACAGAAGGAAGAGCCAAAGCCAGCTTCTTCCAAAGAGCCGCAGGTCTCGATGCGGCAGGAAATCTCCGTCCTCGCCCCGGTGGTACAGAGTCGCGAGGTGGCGAAGGAGACTACTAAAGAAGTGGCGCGCGCGGTCAGCTCCAATATCGTCGTCGGCAACCGTAACATTGACGCGCCTCCGAGCGCAGGCCCTCCGGGGCCTTCAGTCGGTATCGGCGGCGGCGGCGGGACAGGCCCGGTCGGCCCCGTGACCAGAGACGAAAGCGAGCCTCCGCCTCCACCTCCGCCAGCTCCGACACCAGTGCCGAAGCCGAAGACGGTCGTCTCCGGCGGCGTGCTCAACGGCAAGGCGATCAGCAAGCCGCAGCCGCCCTACCCGCCCATCGCCAAAGCGGCGCGCGCGCAGGGTCAGGTGACGGTGCAGATTCTCGTTGACGAGTCGGGCCGCGTGGTTTCGGCCACAGCGGTTGGCGGGCACCCGTTGTTACAGCAGGCGGCGGTCTCGGCGGCGCGGCAGGCGCGATTCTCGCCGACGATGCTGTCCGGGCAGCCGGTGAAGGTCTCCGGCGTCATCACCTACAACTTCGTGCTTCAGTAAATTGGGCGCAGGGCGCGGCTCTAGGAGCGTGGTCGCCGCGTAAGTGGCGGAACCCCTTCAGTCGCACGCGCCCCACATCTGGCAAGCGCTCTCACTTTTCGAGTCTTAGACACTTTTGGAGGTTCTTACCGTGACGATTCTAATGAGCATCCTAGGAAGCAAGGCCTTGAGCCTCTTCGTAATCCTGTTTCAGGAAGCAGCCAAGCCCGATGACGAACTGAAATCGGCGTTCACCATCACCGAGATGGTGAAGAACCTTGGGTGGGTGGCGTTGACCGTCATCATCATCCTGCTGATTATGTCCATGTACTCTATCGCGATCATGGTCGAGCGGTTCCTGACCTACTCGGCGGCCAAGAAGCAGTCGCGCGAGTTCGCACCGCGTGTCGCGCAGGCACTCAAGAACGACCGCATCGAAGAGGCCATCAACATCAGCGACAAGCACAAAAAGTCGCACCTCGCGATGGTCGTCAATGCGGGCCTTCAGGAGTTTCGCGCGCACGACGCTTCGTCCGACATCTCCGGCGACGAAATAGACGCATCCAAGCGTGCCTTGCAGCGCGCCATCGCGATCAAGTCCGCCGAGTTCAAGCGCGGCCTGTCCGGACTCGCGACCATCGGCTCGACGGCTCCATTCGTCGGACTCTTCGGCACGGTGTTCGGCATCATTAACGCTTTCACGGGCATGAAGAGCGCGGAGTCGGCAGGTATCGGCGCGGTCGCCGGTGGTATCGCCGAGGCGCTTTTGACGACGGCGCTCGGTCTCGCCGTGGCCGTGCCCGCCGTGTGGCTCTTCAATTATTTCACGGGCAAGGTTGACGGTTTCATCGTCGAGATGGACAACTCGGCTTCGGAACTGATTGACTACTTCCTGAAGAATCGCACGCGGCAGCTCAAGTCGTAACAGACGCGTCCAGACATCGTGTGCGCGCCGCCGTGTTGCGTCGCTTCCGCCCCTTCTGAGGTCGGAGCGCGCGGCCATCCGGCGCGCCGCGCGTGTTCTGCGCGTAGTTGAGGAGATAAAGTTATGGCAATGTCAGCAGGCGGTGGGAACGGACTCACGTCCGACATTAACGTCACGCCGATGGTGGACATCATGCTGGTGCTGCTGATCATCTTCATGGTCATCACGCCGTTTTTGCAGCAGGGCGTTTCAGTAGCCCTGCCGCAGAACATGAAAAATCCGGAAGAAGATAAAGCGATCATTAAGGACACTTCCGTGGTGGTCGCGATCACGCAGGACGGCAAGCTCTTCCTCGGTAAAAAGCCCATTGAGAAAGCCGATCTCAAGACAGAGATTGACAAGAAGATGGAGAACAAGAAACCCGAAGAGCGGATCGTCTACATCAGAAGCGACGTGAACGCAGACTACGGCTCTGTCGTGGACATAATCAACACGATTCGGGAGTCTGGGATTGACCAGATCGGCCTCGTAGCCGATAAGAAGAAGGGCGGTGCCGAAGCGGCCCCCGGCAGTCCCGCGCCTGCTCCCGCCTCTTAAACGGCGAGTAGTCGGCGATGGGCGCGGAGCATCCTCTCGAACGGGAACAGAGACGTTCGCCATCTTACGGAGGTATTTAACAGTATGGGAATGAGTGCATCAGGTGGCGGCGGCGGCGCTGCGCCGAACATCAACGTCACGCCGTTGATTGATATTCTGCTGGTGCTGCTGATTATCTTTATGGTCATCACGCCCTTGAAGCCGACGCGCTTCAAGACGCTCGTGCCGGAGAAGAGCGAGGAGATGAGCGCGCAGGCCAAACAAAGCCCGCGCACACTGATCGTCGCCATTGACAAAGACCTCAAAGTGACTTTGACGCGCGGCCAGAACCAGATTGCCGAAGGCTCAGTCAACGACACCGGCCCGGTCGCTACAATTCTGGCGCAGGAGTTCAAGGCGCGCAGGGAACAGGGAATCTGGAAAGAGGGGATGGAAAGCGCCCTCGATAAACCGCCCGACGAGCGCATCGAGAAGACGGTCTTCCTCAAAGCGCCGCAGAGCTTCAAGTACGGCGAGGTGGTCAAGGTCATTGACGCCGTCAAGGGCGCGGGTGCCAGCCCCGTCGGCTTGCAGACCGAGGCGCTTGAGCCGTAAGGACAGTTTTGGATGAGCATTCCGCCATCAATTTTCCCGTCGGAAGTTGATGGCGGAATGTTTTAATTAAGCCTCTTCCGACAATTTCACGGGCAAAATTCCCGGGAGCTAATCAATCAATGAAACTCTCTCGAATCGGTATCATCATGCTGCTCATGGTCGCGGTTTCAGCGACCACAGGCTGCGGGATCGTGAACAGAATCCGCGCCAAGAACGCGCTCAACGAGGGCGTGCGCGCCTACAAGGATGGAAGGTTTGACGAGGCCGAGCAGAAGTTCACGTATGCCTACGAACTCGACCCTTCGCAGAAGAACGCCCCGCTATTTATCGCGCGTGCCGTCCAGCAGCAATACAAGCCGGGCGTGGACTCGCAGGAGAACGTCGCGAAGGGACTGGCCGCCATTGACGCCTATCAGAAAGTGCTGGCCGACGATCCGACAAACGAAGATGCGTACAAAGCCATCGTCTTCCTCTACGGCCAGATGAAGAAGGACGATAAGGTGCGTGAGATGCTGATCCAGCGCGCCGCTTTGGAGTCTGTGAAACCGGAGAAGCGCTCCGAGGCACTGACAATTCTGTCGAGCAAGCAATGGAACTGCTCCTACGAAATTACCGAGCAGAAAGAAAACAAAGAGACCATCAACAAGCCCGACAAAGTGGTCATCCATTACAAAAAACCCGCGAACCAGGCTGATTTCGACAAGGCACGCGCCTGCGTGATGGAAGGTTTGAAACTGGCCGAGCAGGCGATTCACCTCGACGCGAACAACGCAAACGCGTGGTCTTACAAGGCGAACCTCCTGCGCGAGATGTCGAAGCTCTCTGAGATGGACGGGAACGCATCCCAGAAAGCTGACTACGACAAGCAGTACGATCAGGCTCTCGAAATCCAGAAGAAGCTCAGCGAAGAAGCGGCGAAGAAGAAAGAGGCGGAGGCCGCCAACTCCCCAACCCCGCCCTCCAGCTAGTTCCCGGCGCGCAAAACTCCAGACTGCTCGACCTCCGGTCTGCCCGCGTGTACACAGGTGATGCTCGACCTTCCCGTCGGGCATCACCTGTTCTTATAATAAGCTGTCGGCAATCAGCGGCCAGCTTTCGCTCGTCTAAGAGCATGAATCGGTCGGCGGGAGATTTTGTTGTTGACCGAAAACAAAAGGCTGACTGCCGACAGTGTTCTCTATGATTCGCATCGAAGAAATTGTCGAAAAGGTCGGGCGCAACCACCCGCAGGCTGATCTGGACATCCTGCGGCGCGCCTACTTTTTCTCCGCGCGCGAGCACAAGGGGCAGACGCGCGCTTCGGGCGAACCTTACCTCGTGCACCCGCTCGAAGTCGCCAACATCCTCGCCGAGATGCGTCTCGACGAGGTGTCCGTGGCGACCGGGCTTTTGCACGACGTGGTGGAGGACACGCTCGTCGCGCCGGAGGTGATTCGCGAACTGTTCGGCGAAGAAATCGCGCATCTCGTGGACGGGCTGACGAAGATCGCGCAGATCAGTAATCAGTCGCGCGAAGAGCAACAGGCGGAGAACGTCCGCAAAATGTTGCTGGCGATGGTGGACGACGTGCGCGTCGTGCTGGTGAAGCTCGCCGACCGCCTGCACAACATGCGTACGCTTCAGTTTCTCAAGCCGGAGAAGCGCCGGCGCATCGCGCAGGAGACGCTCGACATCTTCGCTCCCATCGCGCACCGTCTGGGCATCGGGCGCATGCGTAGCGAGTTGGAAGACCTGGCCTTCCAACATCTCCACCCGGAAGAGTACCGTGAGCTGGCCGAACAACTCGAAAAGCGCCGCCCCGAACATGAGGCGTTCCTCGGCGACATCACAACTCACATTCAGGAAAAGATGCTTGAGGCGGAAGTGCCCATCATTCGCGTCGAGGGGCGCGTCAAGCGACTTTATTCGATCTGGAAAAAACTGAAGCGCCAGAAAATCGGACTCGATCAGGTTTACGACATGATCGCGGCGCGCGTTATCACGCCGAACGAGGTGCGCCACTGCTACGCCGCCCTCGGCGTCGTCCATAATATGTGGCAGCCCGTGCCCGGTCGCTTCAAGGATTGGGTCGCGATGCCGCGCGACAACCTCTACCAATCGCTCCACACGTCCGTCATCGGCACCAAGGGCCAGCCCTTCGAGGTACAAATTCGTACCGAAGAGATGCACCGCATCGCGGAGGAGGGCGTCGCCGCGCACTGGAAGTACAAGGAGGGGAAGCGCGGGGCGCGTGACGACGATCAGGCTTTCCAGTGGCTGCGCTCGCTCGTCGAGTGGTCGCAGGAGGTCAAGGATTCGCGCGACTTCCTCGAATCCCTCAAGCTCGACCTGTATCCGAAGGATGTCTACGCCTTCACGCCGATGGGCAAGGTGATGCAACTGCCGCGCGGCGCGACGCCCGTGGATTTCGCCTACCTGATTCACACGGAGGTCGGCAACAAGTGTACGGGCGCGCGCGTCAACAACCGCATCGTGCCGTTGCGTACCGCGATCCAGAACGGCGACGTGGTCGAGATTATGACCTCGCCGAACTCGCACCCCTCGCGCGACTGGCTGAACTTCGTCGTCACCTCGCGCGCACGCAATCGCGTCCGCCACTGGGTCGCAGAGCAGCAGCGCGCCGAGAGCATCGAGATTGGGCGCAAGCTCTTCGAGAAAGAGGCGGGGCGCTTACAGCTTTCCGCGAAAAAACTTCTGGGCGACAGCGACGGCGAGTTGAAGCGCATCGCCAACGATTACGGCTACGGGCGCGTGGACGACCTGCTCGCCGCCATCGGCTACGGCAAGATCGTGCCGCGCAACGCCATTGCCAAATTTCTCGGCCCCGACAAGTTCGCCGAACTGGATCAGAAGAAAGAATCGCGCCTGCGCAGCAGCGTCAACGCCGGGGTGCAGGCCGTCAGGAAATTCATACGGCTCGGCGACGATTCCATCGTCGTGCGCGGCGTGGACGATTTGCTCGTCGCGCGCGCACGCTGTTGCAATCCTGTGCGCGGCGAGGAGATCATCGGCTACGTCACGCTTGGGAAAGGTGTCGCCGTTCACGCACGGCGCTGCAAGAACGTCCAGCAGTTGATGGTCAACCCGGAGCGCATCGTCGAGGTCGAGTGGGCAGGTAGCTCCGACCAGGCGGCGTATGCCGTCAAGCTGCTCGCCATCACGGAAAACCGCACAGGGATGATCGCGGGACTGACCGATGCCATCTCCGACATGAAGACCGGCATCCGAGACATGCGCGCCACCGTCGCTCCCGACAATCGCGGGCGCATCGAAGTGACGGTCGAAGTTTTTGACGTAAAGCACCTCGACAAGGTGATGAGCAACATCCGCAAAGTGCCCGGCGTGCTGGATGTCGAACGCTTGCAGGGTGCTGCGTAGAAGCTCCCGGCGATTAACGCCCGGCAAAAAGCGGGACGCAAAACAAGCGCGAGACTGCACACCCGTAAGCATCCAACCTTCCTCGTTTGCACATCAATACAAAACACACACTGGGTTTTGTCTGACTGCCGATTGCTGACCGCTGACTGCTTCTGTTAGAATGCGCAGTTTGTTCGGATAGATAAAAAAAGAGGCTATTGAGACCGTGAAGCAGTTCATTACGACCAATGAAGCGCCGCAGGCCATCGGGCCATATACGCAGGCTGTCGTGGCGGGCGGATTGGTCTTCACGTCGGGGCAGATTCCCCTCGACCCGGCGACGGGTGAGTTCGTGCCGGGAGGGATAGCGGAGCAGACAGAGCAGGTCTTGCGCAATCTTTCAAAGGTGCTGGAAGCGGCGGGGACGAACCTCAAACACGTGGTCAAAACCACGGTGTTTCTCGCCGACATGGCCGATTTCGCTGTGATGAATGAAGTTTACGCACGCTTTTTCGCGTCGGAGCCGCCGGCGCGCTCGACCGTGCAGGCGGCACGACTCCCGCGCGATGCGCGCGTCGAGATTGACTTGATTGCGCTGGCGGGAAACAGCTAACCCCGGAAGCACGGGCGCGGTTCGGCGGGCAAAGAAAAAGCGGGAGCGTCGAAGAAATCCCGAACGCCCGCCGCTTAAATTCGTGGGAGAGAGAGTGTTTAAGCCGCTTTCGCGACCTTGCCGCCTTTGATGCAACTGGTGCAAACCTTCATCCTCTGCGCGCCCCCTTTTGGCGGCTGGACGCGGATGGATTGCAGGTTGGGATTGAAGCGGCGGCGCGTGCGATTATTCGCGTGGGAGACGTTATTACCGAATTGCGGCCCCTTGCCGCAGACTTCGCATCGTTTTGCCATGACGTTGTTTGATACCTCCGAACAGTAAAAAAGCGCAGCCGCTGTTGCCATGTGTCTACAGTCAAGACGGCGTTGCGCTCGGAAACCAAGTTTTATAACAAACGGCTTTACACATCGTCAAGTAGGCGCGCGGCCAGGCGCGAGAAGCTGATTGAGCATTATCTTTTACCGAAGCCAGAAGGAGCAGAGACCTACAGTGCACAGATTCGCCAAACAGATCGCAACTTTCATCCTCGTCACCGCACTCGCCACCGCTTTGTCCGCCTGTAAAGGGAGCCAGAGCGCATCGGGCGGTGCCGGTTCAGACGTGGCCGCCACCGTCAACGGCAAGAACATCATGCTGAGCGAGGTTGACCGTCTCATCAGCCAGCAGACGGAGGGCAAGCAGGCGCAGATGGCTCCGCTCCAACTGGCGGCGGCGCGCTTGCAAGTTCTCGACAACCTGATCCAGCGCCAGGTGCTCTATCAGAAGGCCGAGAAGGAGAAGACCGTCCCGAAGGACGAAGAGGTGGACACGGCGATCAACGCGCAGAAAACCCGGTTCACGACGGAGGAGTGGGAGAAGAATCTGAAGGAGAACAACCTGACGGAGCAGCAGCTACGCGACGAGGCCCGCAAAGACCTCGCCATCAAAACTCTTCAGGACAAGTTGTTCGGCAAGATCAGCATCCGCGATCAGGAGATCGTTGACTTCTACAACAGCAACAAAGAGCAGTTCGTCAACTCGCGCGGCGTCTTCATCTCCGACATCGTCTCAGACCCGCTCGACAGCACGGGGCAGTACCCCGACGACGCGAAGAGCGACACGGAAGCGAAGGCCAAGATAGATCGCATTTATGCGTTGCTGAAAACGGGGGGCGCAGATTTCGCGACCGTCGCACGCGCGAGCAGCGAAGACCAGAGCAACATACGCGGCGGCGATGTCGGCTTCGCCACTGAAGCCGATCTCAAACAGAACGGCTTCCCGCCGGAATTAGTCGCGAGGTTCTTCGGGCCGATGCCGGTCGGCGGCATCACTGAGCCGATTCGTTTCGGCAACGGGCGCTGGTACATCTTCAAGCTGACGAACCGCCAGTTGCAGAACGAGAATCTGTCGCTCGACAGCCCCGGCGTGCGCGACAAGATCAAAGAGGCGCTCATCAGCCAGCGGCAGACCCTTCTCAACGAGGCGCTCCTCCGCACCGCGATGACGGACGCGCAAATCGTCAACAACCTCGCGGTGGGAATGCTGAACGATCCCAGCATGCTCGGCGGGACGCAGCCGGTGGCGGGCAAGCCTGCGACCACGCCCGCTGCGGCGTCGGCCAGCCCGTCTGCTTCGGCGACGCCTGCGGCATCCAGCACGCCTGTTGCTACCGCCACGCCACACGCGACGCAGCCCGCTGCCGCCGCAACCCCGCGTGCCGCGACACCTGTCACAGCAGCGACGCCGCGCGCCACGCCGCAGGCGAAACCGGCGAGTGCGGCTACGCCTGCGGCGCAGGGTACGAAGCCTTAATCCGGCGTCGAGGGCGTGACGACAGCGGGCGTTGATGCTTCGCTCGAATCGCGCGACGCTTGAAAGTCAAAGCAGAAGCGGGTCGGTGCGCTCTCCGGCGAGACGCCCGCGCCCGCTTCTCTTGCGTTAGCGGCTGATGTTCGGCGCTCTCCGCCGTGATTTGTTATCTTGAAGTATGTTGTTTCGACTGTCGGACGTACACAAATCTTATGGCGCGCAGGATGTTCTGCGCGGGGCGTCGCTGCAAGTCAATCCGGGCGAGCACGTCGGGCTGGTGGGACGCAACGGCGCGGGTAAGACGACGCTGTTCCGGCTCGTCAGCGGCGAGGAGACGCCGGATCGCGGCGACGTGGTGCGCGTGCGAGGGATGAAACTCGGACTGCTTGAGCAGCACGTGGACTTCGAGCCGGAAGTAACTGTCCACGAGGCGGCGCTCGCCGCTTTCAAGAATCTCCAGCGCATCGAGCACGAGATGCACGAGCTTGAACATCGTATGGCCGAGGCCGGCGACGACCTCGAAGCGGTGCTCGAACGCTACAGCGACTTACAGCACCAGTTCGAGCGCGAAGGCGGGTTCGAGTACGCGGCGAAGGCCGAAGCCATCTTGCAGGGACTCGGCTTCGAGCGCGACACCTGGACGACGAGCGCGGAGATTCTATCCGGCGGCCAGAAGAATCGCCTCGGCCTCGCGCGCCTGCTGCTCGCCGAACCTGATGTCCTGTTGTTAGACGAGCCGACCAACCACCTCGATGTCGCCGCCGTCGAATGGCTCGAAGAATTCCTCGCGTCTTACAAGTCGGCTTACGTCATCATCAGCCACGACCGTTACTTTCTCGACCGTGCCTGCACGCGCATCGTCGAAGTCGAGAACGGGCGTGCCGCGAGTTATACCGGCAACTATTCGGCCTTCCTCGTCGAGCGCGAAGAGCGGCGCGAGGCGCAACTGCGCGCATACGAAAACCAGCAGCATTTAATCGCCAAGACGGAAGACTTCATTCGCCGCAACCTTGCGGGACAGAAGACGAAGCAGGCCAAGTCGCGCCGCAAGATGCTGGAAAAGCTTGAGCGCGTCGAGGCCGTGCGACACGATCAGTCGTCCGGCGACTTTCGCCTGCACAAAGTCGAGCGCGCGGGCACGCACGTCCTGACCATCGAGGAAGCGTCCGTCGGCTACCCGGACAAACTCCTCGCGCGCGATATCACCTTCACGCTCAAGCGTGGCGAGGCGCTTGGCGTCATCGGGCCGAACGGCTCCGGCAAGACAACTTTCGTCAAGACGGTGCTCGGCAAACTGCCGCCGCTCGCGGGAGAGGTGCGCTGGGGCACGAACGTGCAGCCCGGCTACTACGCGCAGCAGTTGGACGACCTTGACGAACGCAACGAGATCATCATGGAACTGCGCCGCGTCGCGCCCTCGACGGCGACGGCGGGCGAGCTTCGCACCTTCCTCGCGAAATTCCTCTTCACAGGCGACGACGTTTACAAGAAGGTGCGCGACCTCTCCGGCGGCGAGAAAGGAAGGCTCGCGCTCGCCAAACTGATCTACTCGCGCGTCAACGTCCTCATTTTGGATGAGCCTACGAATCACCTCGACATTCCTTCGCGCGAGGCGCTTGAGGAAGCGCTCGACGCGTATGACGGAACGATCATCACCATCAGTCACGACCGTTACTTTCTCGACCGCATCGCCACGCAGATTCTCGCGCTCGACGGCGAGGGCGCGGCTGAGCACTACGACGGAGACTACACCGAGTATCACGACTGGCACGCCGCGCAAAGAGCCGCCGCCAGCGCCGCGTCCCGGCTCGATCAAGGGAAAGGAGCGGGCGAGAAAGAGAAGGGCACGGCGAGCAACGCCACGCGCAGAGGCGGTGAGTCTCAGGGCACAGCGAAGGCGCAAAGTGGTAAAGGGGCAAAAAAGAAGAACGCCGCGCGCGACCCGCAGGTGATCGAATCCGAGATCGCCGAGGCTGAAAAAAGTCTGGCCTCGATTTCAGAAGAGATGTCGCGCCCGGAAGTGGCTCGCTCGCCCGAACGACTCGCGGCAGTTAATCAGGAATATCAGGGGGTGGATGCGCGCCTGCGCTCCCTCTACGAAGAGTGGGAGCGTGTCGCCGCCGAAGCGGCCAAAGCCTGAAAAGCGTGCTTCAAGCCTTCAAGGCCGCGCGAAGTTATAGTTAATTGTGCCGATGACTTTGACCGGCGTGCCGGAGAGCAGCGTCGGGGAAAATTTCGCCAGCCGTGCCGCATTCACCGCCGCCGTTTGCAACAGCAGGTGCCCCGACGTGGCGTGCGCCGCGATCACCTTACCATTTTCATCAATCGTCACTTCAACAACCACGGTGCCCGATGCGCGCACAGCCCTGGCAGTTTGCGGGTAGACGGGGAGAGGCAGGCTGACGGCCCTGCCGTTAAGCACTCCGCCGGAGATGGGGGCTTTGTTCGACGTGGCCTTCTGCACAGACTTCGCAGGCTGTGCGCTGTCCACGGTCGAGTGCGAACTCGTTGACGACGTAGCCGTTGCTTTCGGTGACGGCGATGGAAGAGGCGCGGGCGGGGCGACTGTGTCCTGCTCAGGGATGGTTGGCGCAGGCTTTATCACTTGCTGATTAACCGGCTCCGCCGTATCGGGCTTCGCCGCTCCGCTCAGCCGGACGGGTTCGGCATCCTCGTTCGGCGCGTCGGGGCCGATCTTGCGGCTCATCCCTGAGTTCTGACTTAACTTGAGAGTCGCGGAACTATCTCCAACGTCCGGTCGCTCCTTCACAGGCGGCCTGAGTGAACCGGGATAGAGGACGCTCTCCGCCGTCTCTCCGGCGGAAGCTTTGACGTTGTCCGGCGTGGCTTCAATATTGCCGCCCGCAAGGGCCTGCGCGGCAGCCGGGTAAAAGCCGCGACGGGCGCGCACGCGCAGGTTCGGGCGTGTCTTCACACGCAGCGTGATGAAGCGGAAATACTTATCCGTCCGGTCGTCCTGCGGGTAGTAACTCAGCACGTACTGTTGCGCGAGGTCGAGGGAGATTTGCGTGAAGATCGCGTCCAATTCCTCGACCGCCTGCGGCACGAAGACCGCGCCGCCCGTCTGCTCCGTGATTTTCCCCAGACGTTGTTCGGCGACGAGGTCATGGAGGTTCGCTTCTTCGAGTTGCCTCGTCTGCACGACGTAGATTTGGCAGTCGGCGCGCAGGGCCGATTGCAGAGCATCGTCGAAGTTGATATCGCTGACAGTGTCCGTGCCGTCCGACACGATCACGATTACCTTACGTCCCTGAATCGGGCGTAGGTAGTTGGTGGCCTGCGCGACGGCGTCGAAGAGCGCGGTCGCGCCTTCGGGGGGGCCGAAACGCTCAATGGTGCGGACGAGCCTTCGCACGTCGTTCGTGAACGGCTGCTCCAGTGTCGGGACGGTGGCGATAGAGTAGACTGCGGCGCGGTCAATCGGGCGGATGACGCTGCCGAAGAAACGCGTCGCCGCCTGCTTCTCAAAAACGCGCGCCGCCGACAGGCTGGAGCTGTTGTCAAACAGCAGCGCGATGTGAACCGGCGTCTCGGCACGGTTGAGGTCGCTGATGGGCTTCACCTGTCCATCCACGCGCAACTCAAAATCATCCAGCTTCAGATCGGTGATGGCGCGTCCACGGCTGTCCGCGACCGACGCGGGCACGATCACGAGGTTCGAGTTAACACGCACCACCTCGTCCTCCCCGACCTCTTGAGCATCCTGCGTGCCCGCAGGCGTTGCGGCATTCGGAGTGGGCGGCGGCGCAACTTTGTCGGTAACTGTGCGGGATCGGACGTAGGGCGTCGAGGCAGGAGACGGCGTCGTCTGCCCGCTCGACGACGGCGTGGTTTGCGAGGAAGACTGCGCTATTAAAACGCTGGAGAGGGGAGTCAAGTGCGCCCGCTTATCAAGTTCGGGGCGGGAGTATGCGTCGAGCGGCGCGATGAGCGCGAAGCAGAGGGAGGCACACAGGGGGAAAGCCCGCACGCTACACACGCCGTGCCTCCGTGCCGCCGTACATGCACCCGGAAGGTAGCTTTTCTGTCGAGGGTTATGAAGGGACAAGACTCATTTCTCCGCAGTTTGACAGGATTGATGAACGGAAGCGTGCGATGAGGGGATTGAACCTGTTCAACCGAATAGCCGTCTGTAAATCTAAACATCTGACGCGGGCGTCTACCTGAAGTCGTCAGGCTCAAAGGCCCTTCGAGCGCACCCGGCGCTGACAGCTATGCTAACACCGGCGCAGCCTCTCTCGCCAGCATATTTCCAGCCGTCTGGTACTATCTGTCTCGTGAATAAGGCCGTAACACATCAACTTGACAGAGGCGCGAACCGTTTGTTAATTTACTTTCGTTTCAATGTAAACGTTTGTTCTGAGAACTTTAGGCGCGTAGCTCAGGGGTAGAGCACTACCTTGACACGGTAGGGGTCTGCGGTTCAAATCCGCACGCGCCTACCATTTTTATGTCCAAACATCTCAACAGTTATCGTGCTTTCGTCGTTCGCTCCGAATCCTTATCAGGAGCCGTATTTGCCTGACTTTTGCCTGACTGCGATCCGAAAACGACGATTTCCGATAGGTTATACTCCAGACTCTCTACAGCCCTCTGCATCGCCTCCCAAGTTGCGTGGGCATAGCCCGGAGTGATTCTTGATTCATGCCCGAAGCCGCTGACGGGTCGGGTATGTCCCAGAAGCGCGGAGATGGTGTACTGATGGACGTACCGCTCCTCCAGGCGGGTGGCGAAGGTGTGCCGGAGATCATATGGTCTGAGATTCTCAATCCCGGCTCTCTCGCAGGCGGCTGCAAAGCCCTTCTTAAATGAACCCAGTGGCTCCCCGCGCGGTTGACGAATAAATAATCACCGGTGGCCTTGTCGCCGCGCAATACTTCGAGGATGCGCTGAGTAACTTTATTCAAAGGCACAGAGCGCGTCATTTTGTCTTTGCCGTGCACTACTAGAATGGCTTGACTACTTATGGTTGCGCAGATATTATTCGACCCCCGAACTAAAGGTAGCGATTTCTATTAGCCGTTCTCTGTTAATGCGAAAAATAGATTTGACGAGCTTTCATGTCGCGACCAGCGAAACCGCTCGCGATATTAATCGGCGCATCGTGCTCGACATGATTCGCACGCGCCAGCCCGTCTCGCGAGCAGACCTGGCACGATACTCAGGGCTTCGACCCAGCACAATATCATCTATCGCAGAACAGCTAATCGTCGAACAATGGATTACGGAAGGTGCCCTCGGTCACGCAGCGCGCGGACGTAAACCAAGATTTCTGCAATTAAACGTCCAGCGAGCGGGGGTTATAGGCATCAACGTGCGGCCAGCAACTACGACCATCGCGCTCGCTGATCTAAATGCTCGATTTATTGCACAGCAGTCTATACCAACAGCTACAGACCCACAGATTTTCGTCAAAGATTTAAGCCAGCATGTAAAAGCATTCATTAAAGCGCATCCGCAAGTCTTTTACGAAGGAATCGGCGTTAGCTTGCCGGGACGCATTGACCGCCTGACACAACGCTTAGTCTTTGCGCCGAACTTAGGCTGGCGTGATTTGGATTTGAAAAAGCCGCTGGAGAGCGCAACAGGTCTGGCGGTTGAGATCGAAAATGCCGCGAATGCCTGCGCTTTGGCGCGCTCAAACGATCCGACCTTTGATGATATCTTACGATTGGCGAAGCAAGGGGATGCGAAAGCAGCGGAGGTGCTTGACCGCATGGGGCATTACCTGGGCGTCGGCATGTCAATGTTGATTACCGGAATCGCCCCGAAGTTGATCGTGCTGGTAGGCGAGGTGACTCGCGCTTGGGAGCGCATCCAGCCTGTTATTAAAAAAGTCGTTGCAGAACGCTCGCCGATGGCGGGGGGGACACAAATTGTCCCGGCAGAAGATGCCGCTCAACCGAGGCTTCGCGGCACAATTGCACTCGTCTTGCAAAAACATTTCGGCGCTCCATCAACCGCTTGATGCTTTGAGAGAGACAACTTAAAGCTTATTTTAGGTAATTTGTTTTGGATGCGAATTAAATACGAAATGCGTGCCGGGAATCAAGCAATGAATTCTCTCAAGGCCTTTCTTGAGGTGGTAATCGTGAATGTTCGTCTTGTGTCATGTGATGGCACCGGATAAGGGATCGTTGAAAGCAGCTTAAAGGTAAACTTTGTTTCGGACGATTGCGCGCCCGTAGAGGCGTCTAGCAAAGTTTTATCATGGCAGAGGAATAGATACAACGCGTCCGGGAAATTCTCGGCCCCGAACACAATGGAGATTCAAATCATGAACCGAACAACATCAATTCGCCTCGTCATTGCCTTTTGCTTGATGTGCGCGTTCGTCAGCATAGCCATGGCGCAAACCGTTACGGGATCGCTCGTCGGGCACATTGAAGACATAAATGGCGGCGTGATAGCCGGCGCGCGCGTCACCGTCACAGATGTTGATCGCGGGACGAAACGCGAAGCCGTCACCAACGACGAGGGCAACTTCTCTATCAGCAGCGT
>JAIVJG010000017.1 GCA_020200155.1 Acidobacteriota bacterium
CGCTCGGAAGGGCTGTACTTGAAATCCACGATGGCGTTCTCGTCGCCGTCGAACATCTCTCCGTCGAAGAGGTCGCCTGCGCGGTGGAGCAGTCCCGTGTAGGCGATGTCTGCGCCGGGGCGGACGTGCGAGCGATAGAAGCGCGTGAAGACTGCGGCGGAGGCCACGCCGTCGAAGCAGTGGCCGTGATAGAGCAGGCGAAGTTTCATCTGTGCATCTGAGCGAAGAAAATTGATGTCGAAAAAACAGGACATCATAGCAGCGCGAGTTTGTTCGCGCCAGAAGCGGCGAGCGAGCAAGCGTGAGGCGACTTCGCGCGGGTTGTTTCCGGATGCCGTTTGACGAGCGCGGCGAGTGGCTTAGCCGTCGAGAACGCGGCGGGAGGAGCATAAGGACGCGGGAAGCGCCCCGCCCGCTCAAGGCTTGGCCGCAGGCTTGTTCTCGCAGGGTTCGGTCGAGCTTTGCTCAGAGAGTCCGAGCTTCTCGCGGATAAACTGCTCGGCGTCCTTCTCGATCAACTCGCCGCCCACGACCCACGCTTTTTCCGAGAGCACATCGCCCTTCCGGTTGAGCTTCGAGGGTTCGAGGAAGATGTTGAAGGGCGATCCCCAGCGTCGCGCGTCGCCGGCAATCTGGCGATAGCCGTAGTGCGTCGTCTTGTCGCGCGCCTCGCGCCCTTCGGATTCGACGACGACCGTGTAGGGAGCGCCGCTCGTCCCCGTCTGCGTGAAGAAGCCGCGCGCGTCGTCCTGCGAGGCATACTCGCTGACCGCGACGACATCGAAACCGTTCCCCTTGTACTTGTCATAGAGGCGCGCGATGACGGGAGCTTCCATGCGCCAGTTGCCGCACCAAGGCGCGAAGTAGACGACCGCCACGAGCTTCTTACCCTTCGACCACTTACGCAGGTTGACCTTCGAGCCGTCCTTCAGGCTCTTGAACGTCCAGTCCTTATAGTTGACCGTCTTCTCCAGCAGCGGCGCGTACTCGTGCCCGTCCCCGCGAACTTCGTGGCCGTCGCTTCGTCGCCGATGACGACGGTGTAGTCCTGTCTGACCTCTTTCTGGAAACCACGGACGAGTTCAGCCGTGTCGCTCGTCGTCACGCCGACGACCGCGAAGCCGCGCGGCGCGAGGTCGCGGTTCAGCGAGCCGAGAGTAGGAATCTCCGAGCGGCAGGGGACGCACCACGTCGCCCAGAAGTTGACGAGCAAGACCTTGCCACGGTAATCGCTCAGGCGGAACGGCTGGCCGTCGAGTGTTTTCAATTCCGCGTCCGGCAGAGGCTCAAAGGTCGCGGCGTTGGCCGCGCCGGGCTGGTTCGCCGTCGCGCCCGTAGCCGTCGCAGTCGTCCCGGCCACACCTGCGTCCCTGCTCGCGGCCTGCTGCTGCACAAGGCTTTCGGCGTTCGGAATCCAGCGCGAGAAGAAACCCGCCATCCATGTCAGACTGTTGCTCGCCACCATCAGCCCCATCACGATCAGAAGCACGCCAGAGACGACCTCGACCTTGTGCAGATGTTTGCGGAACCACGAATAGAAGCCGAGAAACTGGTTGAGCAGGAGGCCGGTCGCGAGGAAGGGCACGGCGAGTCCGGCGGCGTAGAACGACGAAAGAATGAGACCGCTCTTCCAGCCGCCGCTCGTGGCCGCGAGGCCGATGATGCCGCCGAGGATCGGGCCGATGCAAGGCGTCCATCCGGCGGCGAACGCCATCCCCAGCATCATCGAGCCGAAGACGCCGCGCGGCTTCTCGTCGGAGAACCTGCGCGTGTCGCGATAGAGCGCGCCGATCTTCAGCACGCCCATCAACTGCAAGCCGAAGGCGATGATGACGAGTCCGCCGATGACGCGTACCCAGGGGCTTGAGAACAGGACGTTCCCGATCCAACCGGCGGTCGCGCCGAGCGCGATGAAGATGAGCGAGACTCCGGCGTTGAAGGCCAGCGAGTTGAAGACGACGGCGCGCCGAGCCTTCGCGCGCGAGCCGCCCTCGCCCTTGAGCGCTTCGATGCTGACGCCCGAAATCAGCGAGAGGTATCCGGGCACGAGCGGCAGCACGCACGGGCTGAGGAAAGACGCCAGCCCGGCGACGAATGCGATGGCGATGGTGATGTTCGAGCCTTCCATAATGGACTAAGCTTACAATAATTTCGTCGAAATTACCCTTCGCGGGCGCGGTGGGGGTTTGACGACCTCGCCCGTCTCCGCGCCAGTAACCTGTCACTGCTCCTGAATCAGCTTTCGCACCATCTCGGCGAGGGCTTTGGCTTCGAGGTCGCTGGCGTCTGTGCTGATGTAGCGGACGTTGCCGTGGCGGTCAATCAGGAAAGCGGTCGGGATCGACAGGATGCCGTAGTTCATCTCGTTCTCGATGTGGTTGGCGACGCCGAAGCCGTAAGCGATGCCGTTCTTCTTCTTGAACTGCCGCAGGTACTCCAACTCCCCGGCGGGCGTCAGCTCTCGTCCTTCAGCCTCGCCGAAGTAGTTCGTCAGTCCGAGCACGACGAGTCCCCTGTCCTTGTATTTCCTGTAGAGCGCGTCGAGCTTCGGCATAGAGGCGCGGCAGGGGCCGCACCACGTCGCCCAGAAGTCGAGCAGCACGACGCGCCCGCGCGCGTCCGCGAGCTTGAAGGGCTGCCCGTCTATCCATTCGTTGACTTTTATTTCCGGCGGTGTCATGCCCGTCGTCGCGCCTGCGCTCGATGCGCCCGGCGGGGCTTCGAGCGGTTCACCGTTGGCGATGAGCAATTCCGTCGCGCTGGCGTAGAGCCGCGCGGAGGGAAAGGCCAGCGACAGTGAGCGCATCTCCTGTATGACGGCAATCGCCTCTTTGCGCCGGTTCGCCCTGAGCAAAGCGTCTGCGAGGAACGCGCCGATGCCGTAAACCCTGACATCGCGGCTGCGCGGCTCTGCGGACTTGTCTCGCGCGCCCTGCACCGTTAACCCAAACGCCGCGCGTGCGTGCTCGGCGGCGCGCGAGTAATCTTTTTGCTTGCCGTAGTGAGAGGCGAGCGTCGTGTGCATTTTGTTGAGGTCGCCGGAGAGCCGCGGCTCGTTGCCCGCGTACTCCGCCAGAAACTTTTCGGCTTCCGCAGCGCGACCCAGCGCGGCGGATTGCTGGACGGTGCGGACGCGCGCCTGCTGCCGTAGGTCGGGCGGAGCGTCCGCGTCTTCGGCGAGGAAGCGGCGCAACGAGTCGAGCGCGAGTTCGTTTTTATCCGCCAGCGTGTAGAGCAGTCCCGTGTAATACAAATCGAGACCCTGCGGCGGCCCGTGCGCCGACAGTCGCGACACATTCCTGAGCGCCAGTTCGCGACGCTCCTGCAAAATCTTCTGCTCTAACACCTGATTGTAAGGCACGCCCGTCTTGGCGAACTCGTCGAACCTGCGTCGCGCGAAACCCTCAGCCTCTTCATAGAGCGCCTTCCCCGTCATGGAAGCGCCCGCCTGCGCGCCCGCGTTCTCCGTGTTCGCCTTGTCCGGCGTCTGCGTCTGCGCGTGCGGAGTCAGACGTAAAGTGACGGACGACAAGAGAGCGACGAACAGGACTTTGAGAGCCAGCGAGGAAACCCGGAACTTTTTCATGAAAAATTTCTACGCTCCAAATAAAATGCGTCGGACTCCGTGACCAGCCGGAAGCGGAAGGCCGACTTCTAAACCGCCGCGTTCTTAAAATCTTCTCTCTTTCGCATTCAGGAACACTGCTGGTATGATGCCGACAAATTCAAAGTAGCCAGTAGTCAGAAACCAGTAGCCGGCACGAAGACTAAGGCGCTGCCGGGCTTTTCTACTGGCGTACTGGCTGCTGACTACTGGCTACCGCTTATGAAACATACTATCACACTCATTCCGGGCGACGGCATCGGCCCCGAAGTCTCTTCCGCAGTGGTACGCATCATCGAGGCGGCGGGTGTCGAGGTGCAGTGGGAGACTCATTACGCGGGCGCGCAGGCGCTGGAAAAGTTCGGCACGACGCTGCCCGAAGACCTGCTCGAATCCATCAAACGCAACCGCGTCGCGCTCAAAGGGCCGATTACGACGCCGGTGGGCAAGGGCTTTACTTCCGTCAACGTCGGACTGCGTAAGACGCTCGACCTTTACGCGAATTTGCGTCCCGTGCGCGCTCTGCCGAACGTGCCTTCGCGCTACCCGGAACTTGACCTCGTCGTCGTGCGCGAGAACACGGAAGACCTCTACTCCGGCATCGAGCATGTCGTCGTGCCCGGCGTCGTCGAGAGCATCAAGATCATCACGGAGAAAGCCTCTACGCGCGTCTCGAAGTTCGCTTTTGAATATGCGCGGCGCGAGGCGCGCAAAAAAGTGACGGCCATCCACAAGGCCAACATCATGAAGCTCTCGGACGGACTTTTTCTCGAATGCTTCTACAACGTCTCGAAGGCTTACCCGGAGATCACGGCGGACGACAAGATCGTTGACAACGCCTGCATGCAACTCGTGATGCGTCCCGAACAGTTCGACATCATGCTGCTTGAGAATCTCTACGGCGACATCGTCTCGGACTTGTGCGCGGGACTCATCGGCGGACTCGGCCTCGTCCCCGGCGCGAACATCGGCGAGCAGGGCGCGGTCTTCGAGGCCGTCCACGGCTCCGCCCCGGACATCGCCGGGCAGGGCATCGCCAACCCGACCGCGCTCCTGCAATCCGGCATCCTCATGCTCCGCTACCTGGACGAGCGCGACGCTGCGGAACGCGTCGAGCGCGCGATGCTCAAGGTCTTCGAGGAGGGCCGTGTCCGCACGCGCGACATCGGAGGAGAGGCGCACACGATGGAGTTCGCCGAAGCCGTCATCGCGGCGATGGAGTAGCAATAATGAAGACGTAGTAGTTGGAAGAACGCGATGCCGGAAGCAGCCGCTCTGATTCGCTCAAGCCTCTGCTACTACTACGTACCTCTGTGCTCCGCCTTCATCCCTGCTATCATCTGCCGTAGAAAAATCCTTGACAGCCCACGCTTAACTGCATAGATTCTTTTGTAATTCATGACTGAAGTTCGCCCGCGCCGCTTACCAGTCTACAGCCTTGAATGGGACTGCTGAACGGCGGCGATTTCTGCCGAAGAAGAAGTGGTCTCCCCGTCTCTTGCTTACCTCGCATGTCCGCCGGCTGTTTGCACGGCGATGGAAACCAGCGCGCCAGCTAACGATCACGTCCTGTCATAAAGAAAGAAGGAGAATTCACATGCTTCATTATCGCTCTTTACCGCGTCACGCCAGAGAGGCCGTGAGCCTGCTGCTGGTCTTGATGCTGGTCTGCCTGACTCTGCCGGGCATACCGGCATCCGCTTCGACCACCCTGCGTCGCCGCGCGATTGCGACTACAACTCAAGAGCCGCAAATCCCGGTCATCGCGCCGGGCAGCGCTTATCGCCAGACGAACTTCGTCTCAGACATCCCCGGTGCTGCGCTTATCCAAGACCCACTGCTCGTCAACCCGTGGGGCATCACGCTGACCGCAAGCAGCCCCTTCTGGGTCGTCAACAACGGAACGGGCACCTCGACGCTCTACCGTGGCGACGTGGCGGGCAGCCCGCTCGTCAAGAATCCGGGGCTGGCCGGCATCGTCATCCCCGGCGCGCTGCCGACGGGCGTTGTCGCCAACACCTCAAACGACTTCTTCGTCAACGATGGTTCGTGTTGCGGCGCGAGCGGCCCTTCGCGCTTCATCTTCGACTCGATCACGGGCAACATTCTGGGCTGGAACCCGAATGTCCCGACGGCGGGTAGCACCGTCGCGACTAAAGCGATGGGTCTTCCGGGCCACGTCTACACGGGTCTCGCGATTGGCAACAACGCTTCGGGGCACTTCATCTACGCCGCCGACTTCAACAACGGCAAGATAGACGTCTTCAGCGGGAGCGGTTTTACACCGACTGCGCTCGCCGGCAACTTCGCCGACCCGACCATCCCGACGACGGCGGGGAACACTTATCATCCATACAACATTCAGAACCTCGGCGGCTCGCTCTACGTCACCTACGCCAAAGTCGGCGTGGACGGGAGAGACGAAGAGGGCATCGGCAACGGCTTCGTCCGCCGGTTCAACACCGACGGCGTCCGCGACCTGACGTTCGGCATTAACAACGGCCCGCTCAACTCTCCGTGGGGTCTGACAATAGCGCCCGCATCTTTCGGCATCTTCGGCGGCGCGCTTCTCGTCGGCAACTTCGGCGAGGGCAACCCGAGCATCCATGCCTTCAACCCGACGACGGGCGCGTTCCTCGGCACGCTCCAGAATGAGGCGGGCGACGGCATCGAGATTGACGAACTGTGGGCGCTGACCTTCGGCAACGGCGGCGCGGGCGGCGACCCTAACACGCTCTACTTCACCGCCGGTATCGCCGAAGAGGAGCACGGATTGTTTGGCTCTCTGAAGGCGACGACGGCCTCGGCCACCTCGCTCGTCCAGTTCAGCACAGACGAGTACGCCATCGGTGAAGGTTCGGGACACATAGACATCACCGTCACGCGCTCCGGCGATGCCTCCGGCTCGGCGACGGTCAACGTCGCGACCTTCGACGAGTCGCAGGCGGGGCACGCTTCGCAGAAATCGGATTATGAAATCTCGCTCGGCACTCTCAAGTTCAACCCCGGCGAGACCTCGAAGACTTTCCGCATCCTGATCGTGGACGACAAATTCGTGGAGGGCAACGAGACCATTGACTTGATGTTGAGCAATCCGACGGGCGCGGGCGTCGGCCTCGGCAGCCCGAACACAGCCGAGGTGAAGATCATTGAGAACGACTCGTCGCCGTCCTCGACCAATCCGATTGACGACTCGACGTTCTTCGTCCGCCAGCACTACCTCGACTTCCTCAACCGCGAACCCGACGCGGCGGGACTCGCCTTCTGGGTCAACCAGATCGAGTCGTGCGGCGCGGACGCGCAGTGTCGCGCGGTCAGGCGCATCAACGTCTCGGCGGCCTTCTTCCTCTCCATCGAGTTCCGGCAGACGGGTCTGCTCGCCTATCTGACGGAGAAGGCAGCCTACGGCGCACGCCCGCTCTACGGGCAGTTCGAGCGCGACGTGCAGGCGCTTCAGAAGGACTTCGTCTTCGGCGCGCCGGGCGCGGACGCCGTGCTCGAAGCCAACAAGCAAGCCTTCTTCAACGAGTTCGTCACACGCCCGGAGTTCGTCTCGAAGTTCAACGGCCTGACGAACGACCAGTATGTTGACGCGCTGCTGGCGACCGCCGGGATTGACCCGGCCAACCAGAGGTTGTTCGTCGCAACCATCACGAACGCACAGGAGAATCCGCCGACGAACCCGACGGCCTCCGGCGGCGGAGCGAGGCCGGCGTCGTTCGGCACGGCGAAGTTCCAGTTCAACGCCGCGCAGACGGCCATGACGTTTACCGCCACCATCAATAACATTGATGTCGGCGGCACGCAGACGCCGGGCGACACGAACGACAACCTGGTCAACGCGCACATCCACGCGAGTGCGACCGTCACTCCGACCACCAACGCGCCTGTCGTCTGGGGCTTCTTCGGCAGCCCGTTCAATGATAACAATCCCAACGATCAAAAGGTGACGCCGTTCACGAGCGGTGTCGGCGGCACGTTCAGCGGCAAGTGGGATGCGCCCGAAGGCAACGGCACGACGCTGGCCGCGCAGTTGTCGAACCTCCGGCAAGGTCGCGCGTACATCAACTTCCACACCGTCCAGTTCCCCGGCGGCGAGATTCGCGGCAACTTCCCTTCGGAGACAGCCTTCCGCGACTCGCTCGTCGCGGGACTGAACGGCTCGACGATGACGCGCGCCGAAGTGCTCCGCAAGGTCGCGGAGTCGGAGGAGTTCTCCAACAAGGAGTTCAACGCGGCCTTCGTGTTGATGGAGTACTTCGGCTATCTCCGGCGCGACGCCGACACGGCGGGCTTCAACTTCTGGCTCAACAAGCTGAACGCCTTCAACGGCGACTTCATCGCCGCCGAGATGGTCAAAGCCTTCATCTCGTCGAGCGAGTACCGGCAGCGTTTCGGCCCGAGCTAAGACACGGCCATGCTTCGACCCGCAGCATGTCTGAAGGTCGAAGACATTAACAACAAAGCCGCACGTCATCATTCAAGCAGAATGATGACGTGCGGCCTTTTCTTTTCGTGCGCCGGTCAGCGATTCGACCGGCAACACGCGCTAGACAATCGGCGCGGCCTCGCCCTGCCCTGTCCCTGCGTCGCCCGCCATCACGACGGTCAGGTGGTCGGGGCGGAAGTATTTCTTGATTGCGACGTTCACTTCCTCAATCGTGACCGCCTGAATCAACTGCGGAAAGCGGTCAATGTAGTCCGCACCGAGCCGGTGAAACTCCGCGTTCCAGAGTGCCGACGCCAGCCCTTTGTTGGTCGAAAGCGAGACTTTGAACGAGCCGATGGCGGAAGATTTTTCGTCGTCGAGTTCACCGGGGCGCACACCGTGCTCCACGTATTCGCGCAGCACTCCGAGCGCCGAGTCAATCGCGCGCTCGACGTTGGAGGGGTTGACCGAGACGGCGATGTACCAGGGCCCCGCCGCCAGTGAGGGCGCGCGGAAACGCGAGGCGATGCCGTATGTCAGCCCCTCGCGGTCGCGCACCTGCAAGCCGAGACGCGACGAGAGAGTTGATTCGCCGAGCGCGCGATTGGCGAGAATCGCGGCGTAGTAATCCTCCGCGTCGCGCCTGAGCGGAACGGAAGAGCCGAGCAGGATGTCCACGCTGGCCTTATCTTCCAGAAGCACGAACTCGCGCCGCGCGCCCTCCTGCTGCGCGGGGTCTGCGATGCTGATGTCAACATTCTCCGGCCCCTCGAACGTCTCGAACGCCTGCCGGAAGAGCCGCCCCGCTTCGTCCGCCCTCACGTCGCCTGCGATTGTCAGAATCAGCGAGCGCCCGCCGTAAAACTTCTCGTAAAAGCCGCGCACGTCGGCGACGGTGATGGAAGAGATGCTGCGGACGAGTTGCTCGCCCGCGTGAGTGTAGAAGGGGTTGGCGTCGTCGTAGACCAGTTGCGTGAAGCGTTCGTAGGCGCGCTGGCGCGTGTCCGACTGCTGCTCCCGAATCGCCGCGACGGTCTGCTGCTTGAGCTTCTCCAACTCTTCGCCGGGGAAAGACGGCTCGCGCAACTCTTCGGCAAGCACGCGGACGAGCATCGGAAAATCTTTGGCGAGCGAGCGCCCGCTGACCTGCACGGCGAATGGGTCGGCGGAGAAGTCGAGTTCCGCGCCGACGCCTTCCAGATCGCGTGCCAGTTCGAGCTTGCCGCGCTTGAGCGTCCCACGTTCCAGCATCTTCGCCGTGATGCGCGCCAGCCCTGGCTTGTCTCGCGGCTCGAAGTAAGAACCCGCGCGCAGGCTCCCTCGGATCGAGACGGTCGGCGTCGCAGTGTTTTCGAGCACGAGCAGCACCGCACCCGTCTCTAATTCCGCGCGCACGACGCGCGACGCGAAGCTTAAGCGGCCTGCGCTCTCCGGCGTCACCGCGCTCACCGCGTCCGAAGATTTGCCCTCGTGTGTGCCAGTCAAAATTTGCTCGACGGCCTGCGTCGTCGTTGGCCCGCCCGCCGCCTCACGCGCTGTCGTGCCCGCGCGCGACATCTCGCCTCCGACGGTCGCGCCATCCGATCTTTGCGATTCATCGCCGCCGCTCAAGTCGTCCGCCTCCGGATCATGGTGATACTTCGGCGCGTGCGCGCGTTTGGCTCCGTTCGTCGCCGCGTCGCCGCCGTTACCGTCGCCGCCGCCCGCCTGCTTCGGAATGAAGTGGCCGATAGTGCGGTTGTCTTCGTCGAAGTACTGGCACGCGACGCGACGGACATCGTCGAGCGTAACGCGCGAGATATTTCGCTCGTAGTCATTGTAGAAGCGCCAGTCGGCGACCGCCTCCGCCTCGGACATCTGCGAGGCGATGTTATACGTGCCGTCGCGCTGGTACGCCTCCTGTGCGACGATCTGCCCTTTCGCGCGCTCGACCTCCGGCGCGTCCATGCCCTCCCCGGCGATGCGCGCCAGTTCCGCGAGGATGACCTCCTCGACCTTGCGTGGCGTGACGCCGGGGCACGCCGTCGCGTAGATGCTGAAGAGTCCGGGGTCGCGAAACTGGTCGGCACGCGCCTCAACGCTGACGGCCAACTCTGTCTCGACGAGCGCCTGGTAGAGACGGCTGGTGATGCCGCCGGCGAGCGCCACCGAGAAGACGACGAGCGGGTAGCAGTCGTTTTGCGCGGGCGGATTCTTCGCGCGCTCCGCGAGTTCCGAGTTGGAGAGGACACGCGTCTGCCCGAGCGCAGCGGGCGTGTGGAAGGCCACCTGCACGAGCGGCAACTCCCCCGCACGCCGCACCACCAGACGACGCTCGCCCTGCTGCTGCGGTTCGTCTGTGTAGACTTCCGGAATCGGGTCTTTCGTCGCCGCGTGCGCGCCGAAGTATTTCAAGACGAGTTCAATCGCATGCGCCCGCTCGAAGTCACCGATGACCATTGCCGTCGCGTTGTTCGGGTGGTAGAAGGTGTCGTAGAACTCTTTGAGGCGAGCGGTCGGGACGTTCTCTACGTCCGCGCGCCAGCCGATGGTCGGGTGATGATAAGGGTGCTCGCGAAATGCCGTCGCGTAGACCGCTTCGTCGAGAACCATCATCGGCTCATTCTGGCCGCGCTCAAGCTCGTTGCGTACAACCGTCATCTCCGACTGCCGGTCGGCGTCGGCGATGAAGGAATTGCGCATGCGGTCGGCTTCCATGTGGACGGCGAGTTCCAACTTGTCGGACGGGACGGTCTCGAAGTAGTTCGTGCGGTCGTACCACGTCGTCGCGTTGTACTCCGCGCCGATCTTCTGGAGCGTGGCGGCGATCTGTGTATTCTTGTCCTTGTTGAAAGTCGGCGTCCCTTTGAACAACATGTGTTCGAGCAGGTGAGTCGAGCCTGTGTAGCCGACCGCCTCGTTGCGCGAGCCAACCTTGTAGAGCACCAGAAACGTCACGACCGGCGCGACGCGGTTCTCCATCAGTAGCAACTTCATGCCGTTCGCCAATCTGTACTCGTGTATCCCGTCCGCCTCGGCGATGAACTCGATTCCACCGGGTAACATCTCATTCTGCACGTTCAGCTTTTCTCCTCCAAAAACATTCACCGCGTCGGCCTCGCAAGCGCGAAATTCTCACGCGTCGCACACCTCTGCACCGCCACAATCAAAATGAAGCCGCTCGAACGCCCGCACCACTCATTGCAAACCGGACGACGAGCTGACTTCAACGGAAGCGTGGGGCGGCAGTTATGCTAACAAATCGTATTGGGGAGGGAAACCGGCGCGGCGAGAAGTAAGCCGTGCGGGTCGGGCGGTCAGCGCGGCGGAGATATGAATGAAGGCGTCTTTGCGATATAAAGTACTTGACAAAGATTTGGCACCGGGTGTATCTTGCGTGCATGGCTGTCGTCCAACCATTCCAGAAGCCACTCGCCGAAGAACCCCCCGCGCTCCATGACAGGGCGATGGACAACCTGCGCTTCATCCGCGAGACGATGGAGCGGGCGTCCTCTTTCACAGCCGTTCCGGGCTGGGGTCAGTTCGCCATCGGCATCACAGCCCTCTTCGCCGCGCTCGTCGCGTCGCAGCAGCATTCTTTCGAGTTGTGGCTGGCGATCTGGATAGCCGAGGCCCTCATCTCGCTCGTCATCGCGGGCTGGACGATGTACCGCAAGGCGAGCGCATCCTCGACGCCGCTGCTTTCACAGCCGGGCCGGAAACTCGTCATCAACCTCTCACCGCCGGTGTTCGTCGGCGCGCTCCTGACCGTCGTCTTCTATCGCGCGGGCTTGTCGGGACTGCTTCCGGGCATGTGGCTGCTGCTCTACGGCACGGGCGTCGTGACCGGCGGAGCTTTCTCCGTGCGCCCCGTCCCCGTGATGGGGCTTTGCTTTATGTTGGTCGGCGCGGGCGCACTCTTCTGTCCGGCAGCGTGGGGCAACTGGTTTATGGCCGCCGGCTTCGGCGTGCTTCACATCATCTTCGGCTTACACATCGCGAGGAATTACGGTGGCTAGACAAAACGCGGTTGCGAAAGAGAAGACGGGAGCGAAAGCTCGCGTCGAGGCAAAGGAAAGTTCAAGCGGCGGCGTGCGACGCAGCATCCCCGCGAATGGCCCGGCGACGACCGCCGAACTCGACCGGCTCATCCACGAGCGCGTGCGCCTCGCCATCGTCAGCGCCCTCGCCGTCAACGAACTCCTCACCTTCAACAACCTCAAGGAACTACTCAACACCACCGACGGAAATTTAAGCGTGCATGCGCGCAAGCTCGAAGAGGCCGGGTACGTCACCTGCAATAAGTACTTCGACGGGCGCACGCCGAAAACGGACTATCGCCTGACCGTGGCCGGTCGGCGCGCTCTCGAACAGTATCTCGATCACATGGAAGCGGTCATCCGCGCGACGCGCGGGCGCTAGGGACGGGAGGCAGGGGCGAAAGCCCTGATTTTTTGTCCGCGTGCTTTACGTTGCAAAGGTCTTTGCTCAATCTCAGATAGTTCGGATCAGAAGTAAGGACGGGAGGGGAAGAGATGAAAAGCCACAGGCTCTCGCGCCACAGGCGTCGGCAACGGCAGGCGGCGCTCAAACTGGCGTTGCTGATGCTGCCGGCGCTTTTCTGGTCAGTCGTCTTCGCGACGCTGGCGGGCGTGCGGCCCTTCGAGCATGTGGCGAACGGCGTACCCGGCGCTGTACAGGTGCTGGTCGCGGTGACGTGCCCGCTGCTCGCCGTGATTCTTGGAGTGGCGGTCATCAGGCAGGAGGCGTCCGGCGCGGTCGAGAGCGCGATGCAGGGACGGATTACAGTGGCCGCCGGCGTCGCGCTCCTGGTCTTCGCCGTGCTCGCGTCGCTCAGTCCGTCTTGACGGTCGCGCTGGCGATGAAAGCATCAACGGAAAACTTTGTGGCGCGGGCCTTCAGTTAATTTCGATATTCTCTGGAAAGGGAGGGAACCGGACGTGAACACGAACGTGAATCTGGAAGCAGCCGTAGGTGTTTTGGCTTTTTTCGGAACAGGATTTGTCTTGCTGGTGCTTGGTTTGATTTTCGCCTACACACTCGTGGTCAGAAAGTTTGGGCGCGCGAAGCTGGTACTGATCGCGGGGATGTTGGTGCTGGGGCTGTATCTGGGTCTCATGCTCCTCTTTTCGCTGTCGAGCCGCGAGAAGGCGCTCGCGCGCGGCGAGGAGAAATATTTCTGCGAGATTGACTGTCATCTCGCCTACTCGGTGACGGGCGTGCGGAAGACGAAGACACTCGGCGACGCGGCTGCGCAGGCGACCGCGAAAGGCGACTTCTACGTCGTTACCTTGAAAACGCGCTTCGACGAGAAGACAATCTCCTCGCGACGCGGCTATGAGCCTCTCCACCCGAACCCACGCGCTCTGATGGTCAGCGACGAACAGGGCCGGAAGTACCCCGTCTCCGAGGAAGGCCAGCGTGCTTTGCAAGCCTCGCAAAGCGCCGGCACTCAACTCGACACGCCGCTCAGGCCCGGCGAGTCGTACACAACGCAACTCGTCTTCGACCTGCCGCCGGACGCGAAAGACCCCGCACTCTTAATCAACGAGGCCGATCTGCCGACGCGCTTCGTCATCGGCCACGAGAACAGCCTGATGCACAAGCGGACGATGTTCCGGCTTGAGCCGCAAGTGTGATAGAAAGTGCGAGGGATTTTCCCGGCACGAAGTTTTCTGATTCCGACTTTGTACGCGCGGATGGGGAGCGGGAGTGATGAAAGAGCAAACGAGACTGGGACTCGGCGTGTTGGAAGCGGCATTGCTGCTCGGTCTGCTGGCCGACGCGTTGCTGCGCGCGGATTCATTGGGGCTGAATCTTTTTCTGTGGGTCGGGGCGCTCGTCGCGGCGATGGCAGCGCTCATGCGGAAGAAGGGCGTCAGGCTCGGACGGGAGGGGCGCTGGCTGCTGCCGTGTGTGCTTCTCTTCGCCGCCTCGTGCGCGTGGCGCGACGCCGTGCCGCTCAGGCTGCTCGACTTTCTGGCAATCTCGACGACGCTTGCGCTGGCGGCCTGGCGCGTGCGCGGCGGGCATGTGCAATTGGCCGGGCTGACGGAGTACGCGCTCGCAGGGGTAGTGTCGAGCGTCAACGCGGCCTTCGGGGGCTTCCTGCTGCTGTTCAGCGACATTGAGTGGAAGGAGATTCCGCGCACGGGGCTGACGCGCCACGTGTGGGCGGTGCTGCGCGGCCTCGCCATCGCGGTTCCGCTGGTCTTACTCTTCGGCGCGCTTTTCATGGCGGCTGACACTGTCTACGAAGGCATCATGCGCAGCACCTTCAACATTGACGCGGGTGCGATGTTCTCACACGCCTTCGTCTTCACCTTTTTCGCGTGGGTCAGCGCGGGATTCCTGCGCGGGATGTTTTCGGGAAAGGAGCCGCTCAATTCGCCCGGCGAGCCGGCTGTGCTCAACACGCTCGGCCTGACGCGGACGGGCGACGAGGCGAAGGGCAGGGCCACGGCATCGAACGTTAAAGATGAGACCGTTGCTGGCGTGAAGAGTGTCGTGGATGATGAGAGCATTAGTGCAGGCCAGACAAAGAGCGGAGTTGTCGAGACGAAGGTCAAGAACGACGCATCCGCGCCGTCGTCTTCGGCGCGCAGGCTCGTGTCGCTCGGCATCGTCGAGGTGGGAGTCGTCGTCGGACTGCTCGACGTGCTGTTCTTCAGCTTCGTCGTCGTGCAACTCCGCTACTTCTTCGGCGGCGCGAGCGTGGTGCTCAACTCGGCGGGGCTGACTTACGCGGAGTACGCACGGCGCGGCTTCTTTGAACTCGTCTGGGTGGCGGCGCTGGTGCTGCCGCTCCTGCTCGCGGCGCACTGGCTTTTGCGCAAAGAGAATCCGGTGCACGAGCGCATCTTCCGAGGACTGGCCGGCGCGCAGTTGCTCCTTCTGTTCGTCATCATGGCCTCGGCGGTCGGGCGCATGCGCCTCTACCAGAGCGAGTACGGGCAGACGGAACTGCGCCTCTACGTGACGGCGTTCATGGGCTGGCTGGCGCTCGTCTTCGTCTGGTTCGCCCTGACGGTGCTGCGCGGCGAGCGCGAGCGCTTTGCCTGCGGCGCGCTCGTCGCCGCGCTCCTCATCGCGGGCGCGCTGCACGCTATCAATCCAAGCGACATGATCGTGCGCACCAACGCCGCGCTCGCCCTTGAGATTCGACGCTTCGATGCCGCTTACGCAACCTCGCTCGGCGCGGATGCCGTGCCCGCGCTCATCGAGGCGCTACCCTCTTTGCGCCCGCGCGACAGACGTTACGTGTCAGCCACGCTGCTCAGATGGACGGAGAAACAGTCGGACTGGCGCACCTGGAACTGGTCGCGCTCTCATGCGCGCCGGGCCGTCCTCGACAACGAGGCGCTCCTGCGCGAGTGGGCCATACAGCCCAACAGCCTCGGCGAAGGGCAGACGCCGGAAGACGACGCGAGACAGCCGCCGCAGGAATAGCATGCGCGTTCTCGTTATTCGACGGCAGGTAGGGTGAGAAGATGAACGAACTGGGTCTGGCAGGTGCGAAGCGCAGCCGGCGCGAGGAAGCGGCGAGCCGTTGGCGTCGGTTCTGGCGACGCCAGTTCGATGACATTGCGACTCCGGCGCAGGTTAAGTTCGATGTCGTCTTCGGCATCATGCTGCCGGTGCTCTGCTTCATCTTCGATCCCGTCGTGTTTCGTGGCGGTCTCGCCGGTGGTGGTGGGTTGCTCGCCGCCTATAGTCTGTTCGCCTACGGTGTCTCGGCGCTGGAGATGACGGCGCTCGGCCTCTGGCTCGTGATGGGGAGGCGGCTCGGCGTATGGTCGAGCGCGGCGGGGGGCATATTGCTCGCGGGCGCGCTCTTTTCTTTCACCATCGGCTTATTGATTTTGCCACTGACGCTCATCGGCATGTTGTTCATTATCGGCTTTCCAGGTCTGACGCCTTTCTTCACCACCCTTGTCTACCTGCGTAGCGGGCTGCGCGCCGTGCGCGCCACGCGGGCGGAGTTGCGACCCGGCACGCACGCGGTCGGGGCGCTGGCGCTCGGAACCGTCTTCGCGCTGGGCGTCCCGGCGGCGCTCGACTGGCAAGTCTCGCGGACTGTCTCCGAGTCGCTCGCCGCAGCCCTTGAAGGGAAGGAGTTATCATGGGCGCAGACACAGGCGTTGAAGTGTGTCAGCCCGCTGACGAAGGTGAGCTTTGACCCGCTGGCGCTGGCTTACGCGAGAGAGGCAGACCCGCAGCGGAAAGCGCATCTCGCGCAAACGTACAGGCAAATCACCGGGCGCGACGTGGAAGAGAGATTGAGAATTTTATCCGACTGAAGAGGGCCGGGGCGGTGGGGGCTTCGTGCCTGCTTCTCTTGAGGATTCGGAGTTGAAACACTTTGACGCGGTGGTGGTGGTCGCGGGGTCAGCGGGTCTTCAGTTAACGAGTCTCGTTCCCTGATGTGAGACTGCAAACAGCACTTCAACCTTCCGTCTGAGTGCGGCTCTTGATCTCTTCAATCGTGGATTGCCCCGCCGAACAATCACCGCTCGTCCACTGCCACGACTCGTGCAGGCGCAGGCGACCGTCGGGCAGAAGCTCCGGCGTCGAGCGGCAGCGTCCCGTCATCAACTCGCCCGCGCGGTCGATGTGGCTGTAGCGCATGTCGAGCGAGCCGTCGTCTAAAACCTTCGCGACGAGCGTGCCGTACAGTATCTCGCCGCCCTCGTAAGTCGCCCACACCACACGCCCGCGCTGGCGATAGTGAAAGACAAGCGGCGCGTGAAAGCTTTGCGCGTAATCTCGATGATGAGGTCGGCCTGTCCCTCGTTTCTGGTGATCGCCATGCCCCACGCCTGAAACTCCTTGCGCTTGCGTAGCGAGTCCTCAACCTCCTGCTGGCTGATGAAATCGGACATCGAACGCACGGCAATGAAGTGCGCGGCGCGCACGATGGTCGCCGGGTCTGTCGCACGCGGGCGCTTCTCCGCTTCGTCCTCTTGCACGTCGTCGCCGCTCTCACTCTCGTCCGCCTGTCTTGCCGCCAACTGCTGCGACGTGGTTTGTTGGTGCGGCGGTCGGACTTGCGCGCGTGTCGTCGCGGCTGCGGCAACGAGCATGAACGCCAACAGGAAGGCCTTGGTGCGTTGGCCTGCGAGCGGCAGAGCCTTCTCCGGGCCGGATTTTGAAATAAAGATGGGCGAGGAGGTGTTCATTAAAAGTTTCTCCTGACTAAAAGTATGCTAACGCGCCCTTAAACTTTGGCTGGCGATAGAAGAGAAAGCACGCGCGAGATAAACATACTCCGCCAGAATGTTTGACGAACTTGCGTCCTGTGACACTTCCCTGATTGTCCCACGCGGCGGCGGGCGGCCCGCGCCGACGCCGGGCTTGCGTCTGTGGAGGCGGACGGGGTATGAAAGGTGCATCTATGAACAGACGAAGATACAAACTGCTCAGACTCCTGTGTGTCTTGCTGATGGTCGCGCAGTTGGCCTGCGGCGGACTGCTGCCGGGCGGCAGCCGTGAAGGCGGCGAGACAGCGCGCGGTGGCGGGCGTCCCGCTCCGCACTTCAATCCCGGCTTCAATCTCTTCAAACCCGAACAGGACATCGAACTCGGCAGGCGTTCCGCGCAGGAAATCACGCAGCAGGTGCGGCTCGTGCAGGATGAGGGAATCGTCAACTACGTGCGACAGTTGGGCGCACGGCTGGCGGCCAAAGCGCCCGGCTACAACTTCCCATACCAGTTCGCCGTCGTCGGGACGCGAGACATCAACGCGTTCGCGCTGCCCGGCGGCTTCGTCTTCGTTAACGCAGGGACGATTGCGGCGGCCAGGAACGAGGGCGAGTTAGCCGGCGTCATCGCGCACGAAATCTCGCACGTCGCGCTCAGGCACGGCACGAATCAGGCGTCGAAGGCTTACGTCGCCAAGCGTGGCCTCGACATCATCGGCTCGGTCGCGGGTAGAGACACAGACCTTGGACAGGCCGTCAACGCCATCGGCGGCACGGGCGCAAACATGCTCTTCCTCAAGTTCGGTCGCACCGCAGAGACGCAGGCCGACCTCGAAGGCGCACGCGTGATGGCCGCCGCCGGCTACGACCCACGCGACATGGCGAAATTTTTCGAGACGCTGGAGAAGCAGGGCGGTGCACGCGCGCCGGAGATGTTGAGCGACCACCCGAACCCCGGCAACCGCGTCGCGTCCATCAACGGGATCATGCCGTCGCTTCAGGTGAGCGCGAAGCCCGTGCATGACACGAATGAGTTCGAGCAGGTCAAGGCGCGTCTGGCGGGCGGCGGCGCGTTGGGTTCGTCGAATGAGCCGGAGCGCAAGGGGCCGCGCGACCCGAACGACAATCAGGCGGGCACGCGTCCCGCGCCGCCTTCCGCCGCCTTGCGCGACTTCCGCGCGGCGGACGGCTCTTACGCGTTGCGCTACCCGGAGAACTGGGACGCGCTCGGCGCGCAGGGCGACGACTCGAATCTGATCTTCGCCCCGAAGGGAGCTTACGGGCAGAGGGACAGTTCCGTCTTCGTCACGCACGGCATGTTCGTCGGCGTAGCCGCGCCCGCGTCGCGCGACCTCGCGTCCGCCAACGCGGCCTTCGTCAAACAGCAGATCGAAGTCAACCCGGACTTCCGCGTCCAGCGCCAGCCCGAACGCATCAGTTCCGGCGGGCGCGACTGGTATCGCACGATTGTCGCGGGGCCTTCCGCCGTCACGGGCGTCGTCGAGATTGACGTGATCTACACCGCGCCGACCGCCGACGGTCGCCTCTTCTATCTCATCACGATGGCACCGGAAGACGAGTTTCAGACTTATCAGTCGGCGTTCGAGCAAATTATCGGGAGCCTGCAACTGGCGCGTTAGACCTAAAGGTCGAACTAAGACATCAAATCGAAATCGCCGCCGAGCACGCGCTCGATCTTGCCTGTGCGCCAGCCGCGCGCGGAGTCGCGGACGAGCGGCGAGGGCTGCTCGCGGTAGCGTCGGACGACAACCGGCGGCGCGCTGCCGTTGTGGTCGGCGGCGAGGGCGCGTTCGGCCTGCCGGCGTAGCGAGTCGGGGCCGTGGCCCGCAGGCTCATCCGGTTGCGCGACGACGCGCACCTGTACTTTGGCGCGATTGAAAGATTTTTCGTCCTGCGGCGTTTCGAGAACGTGGAGACCCGCCTCGGTTTGAAGAATCGAGTACGCGCCGAAGCCGGAGACGGCCAGCAGCGCGCGGTAGTGCAGCGCGTCGCCCGCGTCGTGTTGGTTCTTCCCGTCGTTGTCGCCCGCGCCGCCGCCTTCTTTTAGCACCTCAAGGCGCATCCTTCTTTTCTCGGCCCACCGGCGGTACATCCTCGTGATGCGGCGCGCAAAGTCGTCGCCCGTCGAGTTGTCTGTGCCCGTCTCGCGGACGGCGCGGACGAGTAGAAAGGCGTCGCGCGGCTCGTTCGACGCCAGCGCGCGTGAGGCGTGATCGAGCAGGTAGAGTTGTTCGGCGACGCGCCCGACGATGTCCGGCGGAAAAGTTTTACGGTCGCGCGGCCCTGAGCCGCTCAGACGACGCAGCAGAGAGCCTGCGGTGTCGAGTCCCGTCTCGATGCGATCCATGTACTCGGCCAGTCCGAGCACGCTGAAGCGTTCGGGCGAGTTCCAGAAGTCGTGTGTCTGTGTCTGCGCGAGCGCGTCCGCTTTGCGCTGTCGCCAATCATCTGCGTCCACCTGTCCGGCCAGTTCGTCAAACTTCTCTTGCAGGAGGCGCACCTCCTCCGCCGCGCCGTGCGCGTCGAGCGCGATTGATTCGAGCCGCAACTCCCGCTCGCCGGTGCTCTGCGTCTCTTCTTCAATGGGCAGCGGCGGCAGCGCGCCCGTCTGCTGCTGCTCCGTCGCGTCTGGGTCAACGAAGCGCACATCGAGCGCGTGGCCGTCGGTCGAGGAGCGCACGAAGAGAAACTGGTCGCCTTCGGGGAACTGGTGGTTGACGATAGTCATGGAGAGCGGCGAGAGCAGATAGCGCTCGATGGCTCGCTTGAGCGGACGCGCGCCGAGGTCTGCCGTGAAGCCCTGCCGCAGGAGAAATTCGATGGCCGACTCGTCCCACTCGACGGCCCACTGGCGCGTGCGAAAGCCGCGACGATTGAGCACGTCGTTCAACTCTTTACGCAGCAGGTCGCGCATCACACCGAGGCCGAGCGGGCGGAAGACGACGATGCGGTCAATGCGGTTGACGAACTCGCGCCGGAAAGATTTCATCACGGCTCGCTCGACGCTGCCCGAAGCGAACTGCGCGCTCTCCTGCGAAAAGCCGATGCTTGCGCCCGTGGGGAGCGTCGCGCCGAGGTTCGAGGTCATAATGACGACGCAGTGGCGGAAGTCCGCCATGTTGCCCAGACGGTCGGTCAAGCGCCCGTCGTCGAAGACTTGCAGGAACAAGTCCCAGACCTGCGGGTGCGCCTTCTCGAATTCGTCTAGAAGGACGACGGAGAACGGCTGCTTGCGGATGGAGTTGACGAGGGCGGTGCTGTCGCTCGTCTCGTTCTGCTCGCCGAGGATACGATTGAGAGATTCGGCGGTCTGCAACTCGCTCATGTCGAGACGGATCATGCGTTCGGGCGAGCCGAAGAGAAACTCCGCCAGCGTCTTGGCGATTTCAGTCTTGCCCGTCCCGGTCGGGCCGACGAAGAGGAAGACTCCCTGCGGGCGCGTCGGGTCGGTCAGTCCAGCCTTAATCATGGCGACGCGCTCGACCAGACACTCGACGGCTTCAGGCTGTCCGAGCACGCGCCGCTCAAAGAAGGCGCGCAAATTTTCGAGATTGAGTTCCTCGTGTTCGTCGAGGATGCTGGCGGGCAGTCCGGTCAACTGCGAGAGCGTGACGAGCACGTCGTCGTGCGTGATCTGTCCGCCCGCGCGTCTCTCGCCTGCCGTGGCGAGACGGCGCTCGGTCGAGTCGAGCAGGACGAGCAGATTGCCGGGCGCGGCCTTGTCGCCGATGTACTGCCGCGCGAGTTGGAAAGCTTCCTTCAGCGTCCCCTCGGAGACGCGCGGCACGAGCGCGGCGTGTCCGGCATTCTGTCGAGCGTCGGGCGCGGCGGCGTGCCGTGCGGCCCAGCGGCGACCGAGTTCGAGCGTGTCGGCGTCGCTCAAGGGCGCGACGCGGCACGTCTGCATCGTCGTGCGGAGCTTCGGCCTGAGACGCGTCAGTTGCTCGAAAGACGCGGACGGCACTTCGCCGATAACCTTGATGTGGCCGCTTTCAATGTGCGGCAGCAGAAGGTCGAGCACACCCACGGGGCTGTACTTGTGCCGGCCCGCCCAGAGCGTCTCCTGAAAATTCGGGATCACCCAGAGCACGCGCTTGCCGCCGATCTGGCGGATGAGCGTCTGCACGCGCTCCTCTAACTGTCCTATGTATTGCTGGCCCGCGAGCACGTCCGCCGCGCTCGCTTCGAGAATTGTCCAGCGCGCCGCCTGGAGCTTCCGCGCGACGGCGCGCACGATGGCGGTCTTGCCCACGCCGGAATCGCCGACGAGCAACACAGAGCGTGCAGGCTCCTCCTTGATGGCCGACTCCAATTCAAGGACGCGACTGCTGACCGCATCGAGCAGCACAACTTCATCCTCGCCTTCGCCCGCCGTTTCCCAGACGCGCCCGAACGATTTCAGGAAGACGAGATCAACGCTCTCGCCGCGCCATTTTCGAAGCTCATCGGCGAGTCCCGGTGGCAAGGCATCTCCCATCTGGACGATAACATCCGCCGCCTGCCCGACATCTTCTTCGCTGGCCTTGCGTTGGGAGAATTCTGCGAGCAGCGCGTCCAGCGTGAGGTATTCCAAGAGCGCGAGTCGCTGGCGGGCGAACTCACACAAGCTCTGGAGGGGGATAAATTCGCTCCAGGTCGAGTTGACGCGCGCGAGGATTTCGGCGAGGACGGGACGATAGACGCGAGCCGCGATGGCGCGCAGAGCATAGTGGCGCGGCCAGTGGTAGAGGTCGTTAAGGTCGTTGATGAGAGATATGTTGACGAATCCCCCATCCTCGCGCTCAGACAAAGCCTCAAGCGCCATGCAGGCGACGACGACGTTTGAGCCGCGCGCGTAATTCAGAAGGTCGTGTGGCGTGTAGCCGTCGCCGCGCAGGATTTCCACGCCCTTCAGGAAACGCTCGTTGAGCAGGAGTTCCTTCGGCGAGGAACTGCGGTTGAAGTAGTCGTCAATGCTCCAAGCCAGCGAATAGATGTCGGCCTCGTCAACATCTTCCGTCGCGGTCGTGACCGTCTCTTCAATCTCCTGTGGAGGGTCTGTCGAGTGAATCGCTTCTTCCGTCTCTCTCTCTTCGTCGGACGCGAGGCTCGCGCCGTCGGAGCGGCTCGTCTCTTCAGTCCGGGGCGTCTCCCGCGCATTATCATGCTTTGCAGACTCCTGCTCACGTCGAAGCTCTTCAAGCTCGCGTTCGAGTTGCCGGCGGCGCTCGCGCTCGACGTTGAAGCCGAGCACGAGATACCAGATCACCCCGACGCACAGCAGGCAGAGAATCAACAGTCCGGCGATGATGAGTTGAAGCATTGGATGTGTCGGTCAAGCGGACGTGTCACGCGGGTGCGCGTCGCGTCACAACTTTAGAAGGCCGAGGCGATGTTATCACTCACGGCGACGAGAGTGTCAAACTACGGCCCCGTCAGGAACGGACGCCCGCGCCTGATTCCAGCCCGTAGGCCGTGAGTGTGAGCAGCGCGATCAACAACAGCCCGAAGTAAGCCTGCGGTTCCTGCACGACGACTACTGAGGAGACGCCGAGCGCAAGGCAGAGGAGGTTGGCGACGTGGGAGAGCACGCGCACGACGCGGTCGCGGCCCGCGCCCCTGCCGTGTGCGATGTTGAGGAAGCCGACGAAGACGAGCGCCAGCCCCGCCCCGGCGAACCAGACCGCGCCGGGTGTGAGACGTTCGTAGGCGCAGAACGTGAACAGCACATGGACGACGCCCAGCGCGACGAGCAGGTAGGCGCAAATTCGATGAATGATTTTGAGCATGGCTTTCATCAGGCCGGGTCAGTGCCGCCTGCCGCCGTCCTGCGTCTTACAAATTCTCAAGTCTCCACATGCCCAGGCATTTGCCCGCCTCAGAGTCCTCCATGACTAGACGCACCGGCGGCGGGAAATTGAAAGGAGGCAACAGTAGATTGACCGAGCGCCACCCGCCGGTCTCCACATCACTGTTCTCCCGCACGCTTGTGTGTGTGGTCGCGAGCAGGAACTTGGAATTGCTTCTCTTGAAGTTGGAGATGGCAGCGTGTGTGTGTTTGAAAGAGAGGTGGATGAAGCAATCGCGACAGAGAATCGCGTCAACCTCCGGTAATTGATCGCTCGTAATATCCAGAACGACGAATCTTCTACTCACGTCCCCGTGCCTGTGGCGATTTTGTGCGATCAACTCCGGCACCACGTCGGCTCCGACGTATTCAATCGCCCCCAATTCAACATCCCGCATCCAGTTGAAATCTCCACACGGAGCGTCGAGCAGCGATCTCGCGCCGACGCTTTCGAGCAAGGCGGGGAGAGAGCGCCTGATCGCATCCGTGCGCGCCAGTGTCGAGCCTCTGCCGGAAACCGACTCCGCATCCGCCCATGAATTGTTCAGGTAAATGCGCGAAAAGATGTCCGCCATCACAGGCGTCCGCGTGCCGGGAGCTTGCCGAATCCCTCTGACCCGGCGATACATCCGCACGCTGCCCGGAAACGCCGACTTGATGAAAGACTTCGTCCGCTCAATCATACGCATGCTGTACCAATCCACGATGGGCATCGCTCACAGGCAACCGTCGGACGCCCAAGCTCAACCGCCGTCCGGCAAGATTACACAACGTCCCATGCGCCGCACAAGATTGATGAGAGGCAGGCTCAGGACAGCCAGGGATTCATATCAGGTCTTCATGTGTGCGAAGTCGCCGTGTCGAAGCCCGATTTGCTCGACGGCGTTCGCCGCCTCTCAGACTTTTCCCGCCCATCGGTTATAATCTTCCTTACCGAAACGTCATCAATCATTCGCACTGATTTCGAGGAGCACGTATGACCGCAGAGAAGACGACGACGAAGCGTCCCGACCGCATCAGGTTCGACGGGCGCATCCTGTTTCTGACCGAAGACACATCCCTGATTCGATGCCAGCTCGAAGCGGGCGAAGATTTGTCTTTCGACCCCGCGCGGCCCTTGATGAATAACATCTCGACGGACGAGATCACGCCCGGCTGGGTCTGCTTTTATTACGACGAGACGCTCGGCGACTATGTCTACGTCGGAATGCGCGAGGGGGCTGTGAAGAAGGACGAGGTGAAGCGGGGCCGCTTCCGCGCAGTCGTCTCCGGCTTGTCGAAGGGCTGCGGCTCGTCGCGCGAGACCGCGCCGTTCGCGGAAAAGGCCGCCGGCGTCGAACTCGTCATCGCACAGACCATCGAGAAGATTTACGGCCAGAACGCGCAGAACATCGGCCTGCTCACGTCCACAGACTTCGGCCTCGTCGAGCGCATCCGGCGCGGCGAAGAGATTCCGCTCGCGGAGTTCACGCGCGGGCTTGACGCGATCTCGCGCTCAATCGTCGAGTACGGCGGCCTCTTCAATTACAACAAGGCGCGGCTCGCGGGCGAAGTGATGCCGCCGCCGGTCGAGACCGAAAAGCGCCCGATGAACATCGTCGAGAAGATCATCGCGCGCCACGCCTTCGTGAGCGCGGGGCGCGTCGGCGTCGAGGCGGTCAGGCCGGGCGACGCGCTCTTTGCCGTCGCGGACGTGCGCTTCTCGCACGAGTACGTGACGCCGATGGCAGAGTCGCTGTTCAAGCACGCGTTGGGCAGAGACGCGCGCGTGACTGAGCCTGCGTCGGTCTTCGCCTTCCGCGACCACCTGACATTCTTAGGGCGCGTGATGCCGGAAGAGAAACGCCGTATGGGCCTGCTCGACCGCGCCAACGGCCTCGCCGTGACGCAGGAGAATTTCACGGACGAGCAGGGCATCAAGCTCTACGGCGGCACGGAGGAACACGGCTCGGAGGCGATCTGCCATAACGCCGTCGTCGAAGACCTTGCGCTGCCCGGCCAACTCGTCATCGGCACGGATTCGCACACCTGCATGGCGGGCGTGCTCGGCTGCTTCGCCTTCGGCGTCGGCTCGACCGACATGGCGAACGCGTGGTACACGAAAGACATCCGCGTTAAAGTTCCGGAAGTCGTGCGCTTCCGTCTCAACGGCGAGAAGCGCGCAGACGTGTCGGCCAAAGACGTGATGCTCAAAATCCTCTCGACCGACTACATGAAACAGGGCAAAGGCATCGGGCAGGTTTTAGAGTTCGCGGGCGAGGGCTTGCGAGAGATGCCGGTTGACGAGCGCGCGACCCTGACCAACATGGCCGTCGAGGCCGGCGGCTTCACCGGCATCATCGAGCCGGACGAAGTGACGCTTGAGTATTTAACGCGGACGCGAGGACTCGACGCCGGAGAGATTCGCAAGGGCTTTCTGCGTAGCGACCCCGACGCCGAGTATGCCGCCCGTTTTGAAATTGACCTCGCAGAGATTCGCCCGATGGTCGCGACGCCCGGCGACCCTCGCAACGGCGTCAATATCAGCGACCTCAACGCGGAAGTTAAGATTAACGCGGCCTACGGCGGCTCCTGCACCGGCGGCAAGATGGCCGATATGGATATGTACGCCGCCGTCCTCAAGCGCGCCGTCGAGCAGGGGCGAAGAGTCGCGCCGGGCGTTCATCTCTACCTGCAATTCGGCTCGCAGAAGATCAAGCAGTACGCGCGTGAGCGCGGCTACATCGAAATCTTCGAGCGCGCGGGCGCGGAGTTGATTGACCCTTCGTGCGGCGCTTGCATCAACGCGGGGCCGGGCGCGTCCACGTCGCCCGACACCGTCACCGTCAGCGCGCAGAACCGAAACTTCCCCGGCAGGAGCGGCCCCGGCCAAGTCTATCTCGCCTCTCCCTTCGTCGTCGCGGCCTCGGCCATCGCGGGCCGCATCGTCGAGCCGGAAGAGTTTCTCAAAGAACGCGAAGAGGAGTTGGTCGGCGCATGAAAGGCATCGGCACGGGACGCCTCTTTCAAGACCACGCGCCGAAATACGAGCGCATCGAACGCGAGCGTCGCTTCCTGCTGAGAGAGCTGCCGCCGGGCGTGAGCCTCATACAGGAACACGCGCAGATCACAGACAACTACATCACAGGCACGCGGCTGCGCCTACGCAAATCGCGCTGGGTGACGACGAACGAATGGACGCTCAAGCTCACGCAGAAGTACACGCCCGCGCCTCCCGACTTCACGCGCACGCTCATCACGAGCATCTATCTGGACGAGTACGAGTACGAAGTGTTCTCCGTTTTCGAGGCCAACGAGCTGCGCAAGAATCGCTACTACTTCGAGCACGAAGGCCGTCGCTACTCGGTGGACGTGTTCCTCGGAGACCTGCGCGGCCTCATCCTCGCCGAAACGGACTTCGACGCGGACGAAGAGATGGACGCCTTCCCGCTTCCGCCCTTCGCCGTCGCCGACGTGTCGCGCGAAGAAATGTTCACCGGCGGGCGTCTCGTCTCGTTGACGGCGGACGACATCCGCGCCGAACTCGCAAGGCGCAAAGGGTCTGCGCGCGATTAGAACTGCGCCGTATGCAGTGTGCCCGGCGCGGAGTTCAAAATGAAAGAGGGTTGGATTATGAACGAGCGTTCGATTGGGTGGGTGCTGGTGGTCGCCGGAATCGTCGTTGTCGTCATCGGCCTGCTGGCCTTGACGGGCGCGCTCAACTGGTTCGGGCGCTTGCCCGGCGACTTCCGCTATGAGGGGCAACGCACGCGCGTCTATGTTCCGTTCGCTTCGATGCTGCTCATCTCTCTCTTACTCAGCTTCGTCATGTACTTGCTGCGCCGCTTCTTTTAAATTCGCATGCACACGCCCACGTCTCTCGTCATTCACACTATCGGCCACGGACGGCACGCCTTCGCCGACTTCCTCGCGCTGCTGCGCGAGTACGAGATCGAGTTGGTCGCAGACGTGCGGAGCGCGGCGCGTTCGCGCTGGCCGCAGTACAACGGGCGTGTGCTGGAAGAGAATTTGCGCGAGCTTGGGATTGGCTACGAATGGCTGCCGGAGTGCGGCGGTAAGGTCATCGCGCCGCCGGAGGAGTTGGCGCGCGGACTTGAGCGTATCATGGAACTCGCCTCGGAGGTGCGCGTGGCGCTGATGTGTTCTGAGTCGCAGCCGCTGACGAAGCACGTCGAGCCGCGCGCCAACTGTCACCGCGTCGGGCTGCTCGGCCCGCCGCTCCGCGCACACGGCGCACGGCTCATACACATCCTGCCCGGCGGCGGGACGCTGGAAGTTGACGAAACGACGCTGCCTTCCATCTGGTGAGAAGAGAAAGGAATCGTTGAACTGCCGGGCTGTTTCAACTTCCTCAAGCCGTCGCCGTCGCGTCGCGATATTCGGATGCGCGAGAGCGTGCGAAGTAGAGGGCGAGCAGGAAAGCGACGAACATGATGGCGGCGGCGGCCCAGAAGGTAGTCGCCACGGAATGATCGCTCATGTTGTGCGGCTTTTGATCCGCGCCGAGCGTCAACGCGCCGCTGTAGATGAGCGCCGCCGAGATCGAAGGGCCGACGGTGCGCGCCAGACTCGCCACAGACTGCGTGACGCCGAGCACGCCGCCCTGCTCGCCCGCCCCCGCGCTCTTCGACGCGAGCGTTGTGAGCGAAGGCGTCGCCAGCGAATTTCCCACCGCGAAAGTCCCGCCGACCGCGAGCAGTGCGAGCAGTCCCGTGTGCGGCCCCGTCCAGGGGATCGCGAAGAGGCTCAGCGCGAACAGCAGCGCGCCCGTGATGACGAGCGGCCACTCGCCGAAAATTTTTACCAGCCGATTGATTAACCCACCCTGAATGATTGCGCCGATGACGCCGACGAAAACGAAGAGCCAGCCCGTGTCGTGCGCGTCGTAGCCGAAGCGGTACATCGTGAACAGCCCGAACGTGGAGGTCATAATCGAGAAGGCCGTGATGAACAGGAAGTAGATCGTGAGCACGAAGGCGAGGCGCGTCTGCCTGAGCGCGGCGAGTAGTTGCGACCAGCGCCCGGTCGCCGCCGAGACGCGCGCGGGATGGTCGGGCGTGACCGTCTCCGGCAGGACGAAGTAGAGCAGCGTGGCGTTGGCTAAGGCGAGTCCGCCCGCGAAGAGGAACGGGACGTGCGTGCCCCACTGGCTCAGTATGCCGCCGATGGCCGGGCCGAAGATGAAGCCGAGACCGAACGCCGCGCCGATCATTCCCATCCCCTTCGCGCGGTTCTCCTCGGTCGTCACGTCGGCGATGTAAGCCTGCGCCGTAGAGATGTTGCCGCCCGTAATGCCGTCAATGATGCGCCCCGCGAACAGCATCCACAGCGTCGTCGCGAAGCCGAGGATGAAGAATCCCGCGCTCGTCCCCAGCAGGGAAAGAAACAACACGGGCCGCCGCCCGTACCTGTCCGAAAGCCTCCCCAGAACGGGCGTGAAGATCAACTGCATGACGGAGTACGAAGCGAACAGCAGCCCGACCGTGCGCGGCGTCGCGTTGAACTTCGTCCCCTCGACGTAGAAAGGCAGCACCGGGATGACGATCCCGAACCCGATAAGGTCAATGAAGACCGTGACGAAGATGACCAGCAGCGGAGAGCGATTCATAAACAAGTGATGAGTGATGAGTGATGAGTGATGAGTGAAAAGCAAATTGTTTTTGCTCATCATTCATCACTCATCACTCATCACTTCGTTGTCACCTTCTGCGTCCGCGCGGCCCCATCAAGGCCCTGTCGGCGGAGGCCTGTCCGCCGCCCGCGATGAGTAGCGCGAGCGCCATACCGAGCAGTGAGAGCGGGTATTCCATACCGCGATTATTGGAGAAAAAAGCTCCCCAGTGGACGCCGATGATGGCGACGAGCATCACGAAGGCGACCAGCGCCGCGCCCACACGCGTCAGCAGTCCGATGAGCAAGAGCACGCCGCCGACCAGTTCCGCGAGCGCCGCCGCGCCCATCCAGAGCCAGCCCGGCTGCATGCCGAGCGGCGCGGGGTTGGCCGCAAACTTCGCCAGTCCCGGCCCCTCCCACATGCCGAAAACTTTCTGCGCGCCGTGGGCGCAGAAGATGATGCCCAGCGCCAGTCGCAGGGGCACGGTGATCCACGTCGGCGAAGTCTCAATCAACCTTTGGAACATCAGTTTTCATCCCTTCCGTTGTGGCAGACGCCTCGGCCTGCCTTGAACGAGGCGCGACCGCGTGTGGAAAATAAATACTGCTTCCGAGCAGTCGCCTTCGAGAAGAGCCGGCCCAAACCGCCCGCACCCTTCCTCCGCGTCGCACAAATTCCCTACCCGCGAGGCCTTTGAACTCGGACTGTTTTAACACAGCCCCGCCCGCCGCGCCATTGGGAAAGAAGACTGTAAAGCAGAGAGCAGAAGGCAGCGGGCGGCGGAGTGTAAGCAGCAAAGTTGACGATTTGAAATCTCGAATCCGGGATGTCCCTGACGGGCGACATCCGGCTGTATTGACTGCTTTCTGCTTTCTGGACTGCGCGCGCGCCGTTGCGCTACACTCGCCCGCGTTTAGCCGACGTTAAGAAACATGCTGCCCGATTCTCTCTATGAAAGAAGAAATGCCTCGCACGCTCGTCATCCGAAGCGTCCTCGAAGAGGCGAGGGAGATACGCGCCTTCGACATGATGCCCGAAGGCGCACGCGGCGCTCACGGACTCGCCTACACGCCGGGGCAGGTGGCTCTGCTGCAAGTCGGCGCAGAGCAACCCGCTTACTTCGCCTTCGCCAGCGCGCCGGAGGATGAGGAACTCGAACTCCTCGTCAAGCGCACGGACGACCCGGCCAGTCGCATGCTCTACGAGATGAAAGAAGGGGAGCGCGTGCGCCTGTTAAAAATCGCGGGGCACGGCTTCGCGCTTGACGGACAGAAGGGCAGAGACCTCGTCTTCGTCGCGATGGGCACGGGCGTCGCGCCGCTGCGCTCGGCCCTGCGCCACGCGCTCAGCCGCGCAGACGACTTCGGCCAGATCGTCGTCCTCTACGGCGCGCGCACGCCCGATGACTTCTGTTATCGCGATGAAACCGAAAGCTGGAAGGCGGCGGGCGTCGAACTGCGACAGGTCATCTCGCGCCCGGACGGCTACGAGTGGTCAGGCCAGACCGGCTACGTCCAATCGCTGCTCGAACACGTCTTGCCGAATCTCTCCAACCCCGTCGCCTTAGTGTGCGGCTCGCGCGAGATGATCGCGCAGACCCGCGACCGCCTACAGGAGATGGGCTTTGCGCCGGAAGCGATTCTAACCAACTATTGAGTTGAAATTTTTCTCCTTCTTCTCCCCCTTCCGTTAAATCAACCTTGTCCTTATGACTGTAGCTGATAAAGAGTGTGGGCTTTACTGGAACCCTCTGGCGTCATGCTTGCTTACCTTGCGAGCCATCGCTGTGGCGATGGCCCGGAAAGCTGTCTCCGTCCGGGGTGAGCGAACACTGTATGACTATTACCGTCACGGATCGGATCAGTTGCCGCCGACCGGGGTGCAC
>JAIVJG010000018.1 GCA_020200155.1 Acidobacteriota bacterium
GCGAAGACGGACGCGGCGGCCAGTCATTCAGCCAACCACCAGCAGCCAGAATATAAGGCCTCTAATTCACCGCATAGAGAATAACGCGGCGCTCTTCCGCAATAGCTTCGTGCAAGCCAACACCGACTGGGCGGCGCGTGGCGACAACCTCCAGCAACAGGTTAACGATTTCAACCGGGCCGTCGCGCGCCTGCACGAGGATTACGACGCGCGCCAGCCCGTCAACAGTGACGTTCAGGCAGTCTTGAGCCTCGGTGCCAGCGTGGATGACTCTTTAGAGCGGAACCCGGTCAATCAGAGTTCGGAAACCTACTGGCGGAGTTTACGCACAGACCTTTCACAGTTGGCAGCCATCTATCGAATGCCTTTTCTGAACAACCGTGCCAGCTATCCTGCTCCCCGTCCAACGACGGGCCAGCCGCCTGTCACCACGGGAAACTACGGTACGAGCCGTCTGACGGGAACCTACCGGCTCGACCCTGCGCGCAGCGACAATCCGCGTGATGTGGCCGACCGCGCCACACGCAATCTGCCCTACAATGAAAGGCAGCGCATTTACGACAACCTTCTCGCGCGGCTCGAATCGCCGGACATGCTCGCCATCGAACGCCGCGGCATGACGGTCGCCATCGCTTCCACGCGCGCCCCTCAAACGACCTTCGAGGCCGACGGGCGCGAGCGCACCGAGTCGCTCCCGAACGGGCAAGTTTCGCGTGTGAGCGCAAGGCTCAACGGCGATCAGTTGATCGTCCGTTCCGCAGGCTACCGCGAGACCGATTTCAACGTCACTTTTGACTCTATCGAAAACGGTCGCCGCCTGCGCGTGACGCGAGAAATCTGGAACGACCGGCTCGGCCAGAATCCCATCGTGGTGCAGAACATCTACGACCGAACTTCGGACGTGGCAAACTTCAACGTCTACAACGGGCAGGGAACTTATCCTTCCGACACGGGCCGCGCAACGAGTGGCGACTTCATCGTGCCCAACGGCACGACGCTCGTCGCCACGCTCAACACGAACTTGAGCACGAAGGACGCGCAGAACGGGGATCGCTTTACGATGACCGTCCGCGAGCCTGCCGAGTACGATGGCGCGACCATAGAAGGCACGGTGGCGAACGTCGCGCGCAGCGGGCGCGTGACGGGGCGTTCGGAGATGTCTCTGAACCTGAACACCATCCGCCTCCGCAACGGACAGACGTACAAGTTCGCGGGCTTCATCGAGTCCGCGCGCACGATGGGCGGCGAGACCGTGCAGGTTGACAACGAAGGCGCTGTGCGCGATAGCGATAATCGCACCAAGACCACCGCGCAACGCGCGGCCATCGGTACAGGTGTCGGCGCGATTATCGGAGCCATCGCAGGCGGCGGCAAAGGCGCGGCTATCGGGGCCATCATCGGCGCAGCCGGCGGCGCGGGTTCAGTCTACGCACAGGGCCGCGACGACCTCGAATTGCTTACAGGCTCTGAAGTGAGGATTCGTGCCAGCGCGCCCAACAGATAAAGCGCGCTTGACGGGCCGTCATCAACACTCGCATCAACAGGAAAAGCCCGGCGTTAATCGCCGGGCTTTTCCCTTATGATCTGTTATCCGTTGCGATCTATTTTCGTAGCGATCAACTCTCAGCACTGAAACCGCCGGAAAATTCGACGCAACAATCTCACTGCTTCATTGAAATCTGGCCGCCTGTGGTTTTCAAGAGAATCTTCCGCCCGTCGGTCGCCAGCAGGTGCACGTCGTCGGCGTTGAAGCTGAGCGCGCTCGCGCCTTCGGCCAGCGCCTCGACCTCGACGACCAGCAGCACGCCCGCGCCCGTGATTGATCTCACCGTTGACGGCGTGACTGAGACAAGCAAGAGTCCTTCGGGTGAAATCATCTGTTTGAGCGTGACAGCCGTGCCCTGCTCGCCTGCGGTGAGACTGCCCTGTGTGACGGAGCGCACGGCGAGAGCTTGCGGATTGAAGCGGCAGGAAAGCGCGACCAGCGCGAGCGGCGCGTCGGTCTTGAGCAGGAGTTTCAACTGTCGCCTCTCGCCCACACGCATCTCCCGCGAATCGGCGAGCAGCCTCAACTCGGCGGCGCTGCGTGGCAGAGCATTCACCTCGGCGTTTGTCGCGCGCGACTCGACGGGCGGCGCGTACTTGATGGGTTGCGCGTACCTTGCACGCACCGCTTCCGTGGCGGCTGCCTGACTTGGCGATGGGGCGGCGGGAGTCTCTGAAGCTGGCGCGAGAGAGGTGTTCGCCGCTGGCTGCGACAAGTCGGCGTTGGGTTGGGTGAGGACGGCATTGCTCGTCAAGCCATCGGATTGCGCGGGCATGCGGACGTTATTCATCAAGGCTTTCGGCGCGGGCACGTAGCCGGGAGTTTCTGCGTCCGGGAGTTGCACGTTCGACACTTTCGGGATCAAACGCGCGGCGGCGATCTGCTCCTCGCGGCTGACCTCTTGCAGCACTGCTTCGAGCGTGTCGCTGTTCGGATTCTGAAGCGTGCCGGACGGATGCACCTCTTCGTCGTGCGCCGTGACGGCGGGCGCACGCATGACGTGCGGGGTGACGGCGATGACGATGTCCGTCTGCGAGTCGTTCCGGCGCGGAGCTGTGAAGAGGCGACCGAAGATCGGCACCAATCCAAGCACGGGCAATCCCTGCCGACCACGCGATTGTTGATTCTGCGCCACGCTGGCGATCATCATCGTGCGGTTGTTCTGAATGCGCGCAGTGCCTTCGATGTTGCGCTCGGTGAAGGTCGGCGTGAGCGTCGTGCCGCCCGTGTTCGCCACGTCATTGGACTTAATGCTCATCTTGACCTGCACGTCGAGGTCTGGAAATACTTGCGGCGTGAATTCGAGCGTCAGGCCGGTCTTCTCATACTGTATGACGGGGTAGCCGTTGCCGCCGAAGAGTCCGGGGGCGACGCCCGGTTGCGGGTTGCCGTCGGCGGCGCTGCCGGAACCGAAGGAAGAGACGGATGCCGTCTGCACGGGCACGCGCTGGCCGATGTGCGCGGTTGACTTCTCGCCGTCGAAGGCGTGAACCTGCGTCGAGGCGATGAGGCGCGTGTTGTCCCTGCGTTGCAGCGCGCTCAGGGTCGAGGAGGGAATCATCAGCGCCGCGCCGAGAGCCGTCGGCCCCGCCAGAGCTGCCGCGCCCTTCAAGAGCGTCTCGCGGCTGCCGCCAAGAATGTTCAGCCCCTTCTGGATGCCGCCCAGATTTTGCAGCGACGCGTCAGTGCCGAGCTGATTGCCGAGTTGCAACAGGTCTGTGCGCGAGACTTCGTAGATGTTGACATCCATCACGACCTCCGCGCGTTCCTTGTCAATGTTCTTGAGAATGTCTCCGACGAGTCGCACGTTCTCCGGCGTGTCGCGGACGGTGATGCTGTTCGTGGACTTGTTGGGTGTGATGACAGGCTGCCGCCCTGCCTGCGGCGGAAGCGCGGCCTGTATCAACAGTCGGGCGTCGTTCGGATCAACGTTGAAGAGATAGAAAGTGCGGAGCACGAGTTGCTGGTACTGCGGGCGCTTGGTCTGATCCGCCACCAGAATAGTGCGGCTGGTCAGCTTCTGGAAGAAGAGTCCCTGCGTGAGAAAGATATAATCGAGGGCCTGCGCGGCGGTGACTTCCTGTAGGTCAACGTTCACGTTGCGTTTGGGGAAGTCGCGGTCGAAGATGACGTTGAGGCGAATCTGCCGTGCGAGATACTTGATGAAGTTTTCAAGGTCGCCGCTGAACGTAATGACGCGCAGTTGCTCTGTGCGCGTCGCGTTGAGCGGGCTGTCTTCGTTGGGGGGCGGCGTGGCGGAGTTGTTTGATGATTCCTGCGCGTAGGCCGTGGGAGTGATCTTTGTTTCGCCGGAGGGTTTGTTTTCTGTGCTGTTGTCGTCGAGAGACGGTGAGGTTTTCAGTTGACGTTGGAGCGAGCGCTCCATCATCGAGTGAGCCAGTTCGTTTGCCTGATCATAGTCGTATGCACGCCGGAAGGCGTTGTAAGCTCCGACGTAATCTCGACGTTCGTAGAGGGTTGCGCCCTGCTGCATGAAGACCTGCGAGGCGTTGAAGACGGAGCGGCGATAGTGAAGTTGGTATTCGGTGTTCGAGGGGTCTGCCGAGACCGCCAGCGCGAACTCCCCGGCGGCCTTCTCCCACTGCTGGGCCGCCTCGAATTCAAGGCCCTGCTTGTAGTTTTTCTGCCCTTTGGGCGTCAGTGCGCTGGCCGCCGGGGCTGAGAGCAGGCAGAGAATAAGGAGGAGAGAGACGCATTGAGGGATGATTTTATGTGGCAAGTTATACCTCCTCCACTTCAACGGACGGGCGAAGCGCCAAAATCGCGTAACGGCCAGTAAAACATGCGGGCAAAGGCTCCAAACGGCTTTCTTTGAATGGTTTGAAAAGAGACGGCATCTGGCCGGCAGACTGTCAGGGGCTGTATTTTCGCAGCGACTCAGGTGAGAAGACGCTGTTTTCGTACTGCGGCAAGTCGGAAAATCAAGGGCTGCCCCATTACGGGAAGCAGCGAACAGTTAAATTAAACAGGGTTGGCAACAGTTTGTCAAGGATGTTGGGCCGGAAACGGCGGTAAAGTGTATGAACAGCCCGTTACCTGATGAAGTCGAGGCTTATCGAGACAGGATGTGGCGGCGCGAAGAAGAGTGTCGAGTTGAGGACGTCTTCGAGGCCGAGAAGTTAATCGAAGCGGCGGGTTTCTGCGCGGCGATGACGGACGCGCGGCGACCCGGCCCATCCCTCTACGTCGCCGTCTGCGGTCGGCGCGACGCGCATATGCCGCGCAACGTCCAGAAAGACCCGGAAAGCAGTCTGACGTGGCGCATCAAGGACGAGGTCATGCGGCGCGGGTGTGTCTATTACGCGAAGCTGGCAAAGGGGCGTGCCACGTTCGTCGCGCCGCGTTTGATTCCATACTTCAACGCGCTGTGGGGCGTGCCCCGGCGGAAAGAATCCGAGATGCTGTCGGCGGGAGCGCGATCCATCCTCAAGGTGCTGAGGCGTGAATGGGAAATGGCGACCGCCGACTTACGCAATGACTCAGGGTTTGACGACCGCGCTCGCTTCACACGTGCGTTGGACGAATTGCAGGGGACGATGAAGGTGATTCCCGGCGAGGTGCTCTACGAGCCGTGGTTCACATACATCTGGACGCTCGCGGAGGGACGCTTCCCTGAAGAGCTTTCGCGGAGAGTCGCACGCGAAGATGCATTGCGCGAGGTGGCGAGGGGCTTCCTCGACGGGGCGGGGCTGACTCTGCGCGGCGAGCTTTCAAAAGCGACCGGCCTGTCCCGTCCCGACGCCGGCCTCGGAAACCGCGCGCTCGTGAAAGAAGGCTATGCCCTCCGCGTCGCCGAAGGCGTTTACCGTCTCTCAGATTTGGAAGAAAGGCTCAGGGGACTTTGAGACTGGAAAGCCACGTCCCTTTGTCACGCCCCGGAGTTTCCGCCTGAATCAGCCACGCGCAAAGACGCCGGGACGCGAAGGGTAATTCAAGCTGCATGTATGCGGCCTGAGAGTTTAGCTGTTTGGAGGAGAGTCCGGTTGGCGCGGGTCTTCTTCGTCCCGCGCGTGTGCTTCGCGCTCCAACTGCGTCGCGGTGAGGCCGAGCGGCTCGTACTCGCGCGCTGTGCCGAGACGCAGAAGCGCGCGTTCAGTTTCCGCCTCGCTGGCGTCGCGGCTGGCAAGTGCTTCGATCAACTGCAAGCGCGTCTCAATCTCAGCTCTCTGTTCGGACGCCTGGCGCGTGATGCGTTCGAGCCGCGCGCGGTCGTCCTGCAATTCTTTCAACAGGGACACACTACCCTGACTCTGAAACTGCGACGCGCGGCGCAGACGACTCTCGACGGCGACGGACTCGCGCCTGCTGCTGACGAGCACGCGCGACGCCGTGATGCGCGCGGCCAGCGTTTCGCGGTAAGCGTCTGCGAGAAGAAGGTTGTGGCGCTCCATCTGCTTGAGCGTGCGCCGCTCGGCGGTGGTCAGTTCGGACGTGAACCATGAAAGCTCGTCAGCCGTGACACCGTCAGAAGCGAGCCTGTCGCGTAGTCTCTTCAACCAGCGCATTCTGTAGAACAGAAAAAAGAGGGCGACGATTAGTCCGGCGATTGATCCGGCGGCGAGTGTAGTCAAAGTGAGCAGCATGTAGACGCCTTGCTCTTCCGTTGCCGTGAAGTAGCGCAGGAGAAAGTAGACGGGCAGCGGCAGCGCGACGAGGAAGAAGGCGAGCCAGGGAGCGTAGCGCAGGAGCGTGGCTGTCATGCGCTCGCTCGCGGTCAGTTTGTTGCTCTGGTGCATGTTGCTCATCAATCACGCTCGTTGACCTGTAGGGCGAATTCCGTCACCTTCGATGCCACTATGGAACGCCGCTTCGAGATGGGATTGTTGCTCCGCAACCCTAACATGAGCGCGCGGATTCCCGAAAGCGTCATCAACGATAACGCAAACGGCGGGCGACAGGATATAATGACATGGAGTGGCCCGCCGAACGTCAGCAGTAGGAGAAGCGATGAAAGCTACCCGAAACAAGCCCACGACCGCCTTGCTCGCCTTAGTCGTCTGCGCGCTTTCCGCGAATGTTGGCGCGCAGAAGCGCGCGTCCGAGGACGGCGGCGAGGGTAGGCGAGGGGCCGTTCAGGCGATCACGATCCCCGTCACGCTGCGCTTGCCCGAAAAGCGTGAACCGCAGACGGAGTTGCAGTACATAGACGTGTTCACGGTACTGGAAGACGGGGAGAAGCAGGAAATACTCGCCACGCGTGGCGGGCCGCGCTCTCCGCTGACTCTGGAAATTCTGATTCAGGACGATCTCGTCCCGTCGGTCGGAATTGAATTAAAAAGCCTCGCGGATTTTGTTCGCCGCTTGCCCGCAGGCTCGCGCGTGATGGTCGGCTACCTGCGAGTCGGCTCGCTTCAGGTGCGGCAGAAGTTCACGAACGATCTGGAGCGCGCGGCTAAGTCCCTGCGAATTCCCATCGGCTCGTCCGGCGTCTCGCCCTACAATCCATACTCTGAGACGCGCGACGCGGTTAAGCGTTTTGAGTCGCAGCCCGTCGGCAGGCGTGCCGTGCTGCTCGTCAGCGACGGCGTTGACATCTCGCGCGGAATCGAAGGTTCGCTGCCGTCGCAGAGCATGGATTTGCAGCGGGCGATCAACGAGGCGCAGCGCCGTGGGGCAGCCGTCTACACCATCTATGCGCCGACCGTCGGCGGCTCGAACCGCACGCTCATCAGCAACGGGCAAGGCTCGCTCAACCGGCTTTCGGACGAGACGGGCGGGCGCTCTTTCCTGCACGGGACAGACACACCCGTCAGCTTCGAGCCTTACCTGCGCGAGATCAACACACTCCTCTCCAGACAATTCGCCCTGACGTACCTTTCAACCCACGGCGACAGAGGCTTTCACAAAGTTCGGATCGTCTCCGACCTGACCGAAGGCGAAATTCATCACCCGACCGGATATACGCGATAAGGCAAAAGCAGAAAAGGCAAAAGGCAAAAGTGGAGACGGCGCGAAGCCTCTTCACTTTTGCCTTTTGCCTTTTTCAACTGCCGGCTTTACTCTTCCGCGCGCCAGCGACCGGGCGAGGGAGCCAAAAGGCTGAAGATTTCGCGGAGGGCTTCGAGATGATTGCTGGTTAACTCGAACTCTGTCTGCCCCAACCTGGCGGCGACCTTTCTGGCGCTGGTAATCGCCAGCAAGTCTTCATAGGAGAGCGTGAGTCTGGTGGCCTCGTAAATCGTCCCGTGTCCATCCGGCTGCGACTGGTAGCGCGCCGCAGAGTGGAGCGGACACTGCTTGCCGTCGCAGAAGAAAACGAGGCTGTGCGTCTCGTGATATTTCGGAGCCGCCGAAGTGGAGATGAAGATCAAGTCCATCGTTGGGGCGGCGGGGCGGCGCGGGTCTTGATGGACGAAGGTGGCGGAGAGATAAACCGCGTCCGTCCCTTTGCCGAGCACGCGCGGGTGCTCAAGCGTCGTCCGCATCTTGTCAACGGACGGGTCGTAGCTGGTGACGATCTGGCCGCTATGCTTAAAGGGCGACGGCGGGGGCTTGGGACAAAAACGCTTCTGTGAGAAACCGTAAGAAGCACTCGCGAAAAGCAGAAAAGAACACAGAACGAGCCGGGCGATGAACGTCATGGGGGTTCCTCTTTACAAAAGGCTGAAGGAAGGCGGTTTGAAAAATGAGGTGACGAGGGGCGGACATTCGCACGGGTACGATCAACCCGGCAGAGATTTTCCCGTAATGGCTAAAACGCTTGAGCATTACTTTTTGCGGAAATGTATAGCACTCGCACGAAGGGATGTCCGACCGGGGAGCAAACCGGCCACTTCGGTCGGCAAAACCAGACTAACACCAAACCGCAATTATTTCCACACTCCATTTTGACCGGCGTCGCAAGGAGGGGAGTAAAGACAGGAGCAGGTTTGAGAGACCTTCCGCAGTCAATTTAGTTTTGCCCGACCATTCAGGAAAAGCTCGTGGCAGCACGTTGGTCGCGCGCGACCTGTCACGCAGCTTCTGTTTTTGAGACCACAGCAGCCGCTACGGGCTTCTCCTGTAGAGAAGGCGGACGCACAACATTTGCCGTATCATTCTTTTGTGGCACGCTCACGCGCGGTTTGTCTGTCAACGCCTGTTGCTTGCTCATGCGGCAACTTCCCTCGAAGATCGCGCCGTCCTGAATGACGAGCGCGGGGGTCAGGATGTTGCCGTGAACCTGCGCGGTGCGTCCGAACTCGACGCGCTCGCTGGCCTTGATGTCTCCGTGCACAGTCCCGTTGATTCTCGCCTCGGCCACTTCGATATTAGCCTCGACGTAGCCACCTGCGCTGACAATCAGCGTACCCTTGTCGGAGTTGATCTGCCCGGTGAAACGCCCGTCAATACGCAGCATGCCTTTGAAGTTGGCCTCGCCCTTGAGCGCGGTGCTGCCGCCGACGAAGCCGCTCATAATGCCTTCCTTGATGTCGCGCGCCAGTGCCTCGCTTTCGGTGACGGCGCGCGACGCGGCGGGTCTTTCGCCTGTCTGAGACGCTGGCGTCCCTGAATTATCAAGCGTCGTCGGTGAATTAAAAGCCGCCGGCGGCGGAGCCGCAGATGGAGCGGGGGCCGGGCTACTGACAGGCTTCGGCGTATTCTCGTGCGGTTCGGGTTTGGGAGACCTGTTCATTCTGAGCATAAAGATTTCTCCATTCTTCGCGGGGCAGCACGGCCCGGCTGAAGTCTCCGAGCCTCGCCCCGTAGCGGACAAAAATATACTTGAGCAATGCGGTCAGATGGATGCTGCCGATGTTGCGCGTTGTGTCTTGAAGAAGTTTGAGAGAGGGGGCGAAGCGCTTCGTTTCCAAAGCGCACGACATCATAACTCGAACAACTCGGCTCATCGTTGCATTGACGTTACAATTCAATTGTGGCGAGCGGGAAAGAAAAACTCGCCGCGAGGAGATTCGCGGCGAGTTAGTCTGCACTGTGTTGCCTGCGAGTCGCGACTTATTCAGAAGCGGTAGCGGTAGCGCGCCGTGATGCTGCGGCCCGGCCCGTCTATGCCCCAGCTAAGACCACGGTAGCTCCTGTCCGCGATGTTCTGAAAGTCTAAAAACAGTTCCGAGTTCTCGCCGAAACGCACGGCCCCACGCAGATTAATCAGGCCGTAGCCGGGAATTGCCGTGAAGAGCGGCACGCCCGTACTGTTACTGACGACGGTCACGCCGTTGATCGTCGCGCCAATCGGCAGCAGGCGATTCTGCACCTGCGCGAGCGTCTCGCCCGTCGAGATCAGTACTGTCTCGTCGCCTGTCCCACAGCGACCGTCGGGGCCGGGATTCACCAGCCCGCGCACGCATGCTCCGCGCCGGAAGAAGTCGCGTATGTCGTCGCGCGAGCGGGTCGCGCCTATGCGACGGTCGGAGAGGTCGAGCGAGGAGAGACGCGTCTGCCGGTTGGCGAGGGTGGAATAGAACTCGACCCAGAAGCGCTTGCCTGTAGGCTCGTAGCGAAGCCGCACGAATCCGGTCGGCGGCGGCGTGCCGCCTTCGATGTTGGGCGGAAGTCCCGTCGCTTTGTCTTTCGCGTAGATGTACGTGAAGTTGCTGCCGAAGCTGAAGTCGCGCGAGAGTGGCGCGTTGAAGGCCAACTCCGTGCCGTAGATGCGCGCGTCGGTGAAGTTCGCGCGTACGAGCACGGGCGCGGACGAGAGCGGCACACGGGCAGTTCCGAGCGTCGGTTGCGAGGGGATGGGGATAATCGTAATCGGTTGGTCTCCGAGAAAACCTCCCGCTGCGGTGACGGGGAGAATGAGCGCCTGCTTTGTGATCGCACGGTTGATATCAATCAGGAAGCCTGTGGCCTCAGCGGTCATGCGCCCGCGTCGGTAGTTGAAGCCGAGGTCGAAATTGTTGCTGACCTCCGAGCGCTGGCGCTCTACGGAGAGGCCGGTCGAGACAGCGTCAGGCCCCGCAGTCGAGCCGATAGTGCCGCCGAGAGTGGCGGCTGAGTTGAAATCCGTCTCGAAGCCGTCGCCGGTCAGTCCGAGCGTGCCGAGGTCTGTGATGTTTGGCGCGCGGAAGCCGCGACTGTAGTTGAAAGCAATGTTGAAGTTGTCGAACGGCGTGACGACGACGCCGGCGCGGCCCGAAAAGTCAGCGGCGCGGAGGCTGTCGTCCGGGAAGAGCGGCTTACCTCCGACGAGCGGGCTGTCGGACGCCCTCGACCTGTACGACGCGACGCTGTAGCGCAGCGCGCCGCTCAAGCGCAGCCTGCCGGGAATCGCCTCGTAAATATCCTGCACGTACAGGCCGGTCGAGAGATAGCGTGCGCCGTTCGGCACGCGCGGGCGCGACATCGTGAACACGCCGCTCGAAGGGTTGAGGGTGTAAGCAGGGGCGCGGACGCGCTCGTGGTAAAGCTCGCCGCCGACGAGGAAGGTGTTGGCGCGCGTCACTTGCTTGTCGAGGTTGAAGCTGACGCCGTAGACGCGCGTGCGCTCGTACTGGTGCGTGATGTTGCCTACGGGGTTGCCGCGCCCGCCCTGATTGACGCGCTCCTCGCGCTGGCTGTTGAAGGAGAAGGTGATTGAGCCTGTGTCGAAGATGCCGACGCCCTGCTTGACGTAGCGCGCGTAGCCGAAGTCGAGCATCAGGTTGCGAAGGTCGGCGATAAGATTGCCGTCGCCGCCGAGCGTCTGGTCGTAGCGTTTGCCGCCGTCCTGCTGGCTGCGTTGATAATGAAAGACTAGCTGCTGGTCATCTTCAGGAGCGTAGTTGAAATGGAACGTGCCGCCATACTGCGTAAAGGCCGTGTCCGTCAGGCGCGTGCCGAGGACGCTCGAAGGCAGGCCGAGGAAACGCGTGACAGCCGCGTGCCCATCAATGCCGTTGCCGGGCCGCAGCGTGTTGACGCGCCGGGCGGCGAGATTGACGAGAGCGCCGAAGCGCCGCGTGCCGTAGGTGAAAAGAGTGTTGCCGCCAAAGGAGAGATCGGCGCTGTTGAAGAAGGTGCTGGTTTCGCCGTGGAACTGCGGCGAGTCGAAGCCGAAGCCAGGGACGTTCGAGACGAGATTGACCGTGCCGCCGAGCGAGTCGGAGCCATACTGCGCGCTGTTCGGCCCGCGCAGGACTTCGACCGCGCGCAGACTGCTCGACTCGTTGAGGTCGAAAAAAGTGTTGATGCCGCCGCGACCGGCAGCCGTCGAGTAGCGCACGCCGTCCACGTAGGTGCTGACGTTTTTGCCTGTCAGCCCGCGCACGAAGATCGCCGCGATGGTCGGACTCGTGCGTTGCAGCGCGAGTCCCGGCTCTTCCTGCGCCACTTGCGCGAGGACGGAGGTCGAGCGTTGGAGGATGGCGTCTTCGGAAATGACGTTGACGCGTTGCACGGCCTTCGCAGGGTCAAGCGCCTGTCCCGCCTCCGCCGTCACCGTGACCCGCTCGGAAAGCGTCTCGACCTCCAGCGTGACATCGAGCGTGGTCGTGCTGCCCTGCATCACCTGCGCCGCCACACGGTTGCTGCTGAAATCCCTGCGCGAGACGCGCACGACGTAAGAACCAACCGGCACGCCCTCGAAGCGAAAGCGACCTTCGGCGTTCGTCTCCGTCGTTTTTAAGAGCGTCTGGCGCGGGTCAATGAGGTAAACGCGGGCGTTGCCGATGAGCGCGCCCGCCGCGTCCTTCACCGTGCCCTCAATATTGCCACGCGCATCCTGCCGCGCGTGGGCCTCACCCGGACAGAGCAAAAATAAGAGCGTGAGTCCACAGAGTAACAGCCTGCAAAGCTTCATATAAGCCGGTTCCTTTTCTTCTTTAATCATCAATATGCTTTCGCCGGACACACTTTCTCAAGAATGGATTCTATAAACGACAGCGTGAACGCTCGATAACAATCAACGGTCGGCAAAAGTGAAACCACAAGATACCGTTGCAGGCTTGCTACTACCAGCGCCCGTAATTAAGCGAGGAGTTTTTTTGAACTGGTTCGATCTGGATTGATCGGGTTGGATCGTTCACGGAAAAGCGCGTGCATGCTTCAGCAAGGCGGGAGCTAGCGGGGTGCTCAGGACGCGACGGACTGCCGGGCCTCTGAGCAGGGCAGGAATGACAGAGGAGCCAAACTTCCGGCGCACGACGAGTTTTCTCAATGCTCGTTTGCCGTTCGCTCTAAAGGCTGTGCCAATCAGCTTACTTATCCGAGCGCCGCCACGAAGAACTCAATCGCGGCGTGTGTCGTCGCCAGAACTTGAGGACTTGCAGCGGCGATGACGGCGAGAGGGACAATGACGGCCATACTCAGGCCGCCCCAGATAATGAGCCTCGGCAGCATGTCCCCGATGTTGTTCATCCCGCCCTGTGCAGTCGCGAGCATGAGCAATCGGTGCACGCGCCATTCCACACCGCCCTCCGAGTCGCCGATCAAAAATGCCCCTGCGGGCATCGCCGGCCTCGCGCTTGCCGGAGCCAGACGGGCGATCTTGACGAGCGCCGAAGCGAGATCGAGCGCTACCGATGTGCCTGCGCGAGCCGCGTATTCGTCCGCCGACGCTTCCGAAGCCTGTGCCCATTCGCGTTCAAGTGAGCGGCCCCACGGAATGACAGTCAACGTGTCATGGCAGGCGCGCAGTAAAGCCCGCTTCAGATTATCGCGCGAGCAGATGTGCCCGCTCTCGTGCGCGATGGCAGCCGCGATCTCTTCGTGGCTGAGCGCGCCAAAGACCTGGCTGGCGATGAACAGCCTCGGACGCAGCACGCCGACGACTGCGATAACCGGGAAACTATGTTGAAGGAGGTAAGCGGGCATCGGGAGACCCGGCAGCCGGATCGGTTCGGCATGCCGCATCCAGTCGGCGATGAGCCTGCTCGTCGCGCGCCACGCGGCCAGACCCTTCCACACAGCAAGCCCGATGCCGGCGCATGAAATGAGTGCCAAAAGAATCAGCTTGACTCCGATTGCTTCCTGCGTCGTTCGAGGTTCGCGCTCAATGTAAGTGGGAATCAGCAGCGCGAGAACGCAGACGAGCGAAATCGCCGGAGGAGAGATACGCAAGGCAAAGAGTGTAGCGGCGCGCGTGCTTGCCGCGCACTGCTCCACCGGACGCTTCAATGAACGCCAGATGGCCGCCGCCGCCAGTGACGCGAGCGCGTTGAGTGTGAAAAGGGCTGCCAGAGCGAGGCAGATTCCGAGCAGTGCGAACATCAGTCGCGCTCCTGGCGCTGTAGCTCACGCCTCTTCTCTTGCACGAGGCGATACAGTTTATCCAGCAACTCGCGGTCACGCTCGCTAACCGTCTCGACGATACAGGCGAGCAGCGGTTCGACGCCTTCCGCGTCGCGATCCAGTAACCCGTCTATGACATCCTCCGCCACGCCCTGCTCGAACTCTTTGCGCGAGACGCGCGGCGAGTAAATGAAAGCCCGGCCCGACTTGTGGCGCGCCAACAAATCCTTCCTGAAGAGCCGGTCAAGCGTGGTCATCAACGTCGTGTAAGCCACGCGCTCATCGAACGCCTGCTGCACATCCGCGACGCTCAATTCGCCGCGCCGCCAGACCTCTTCCATCACCTCACGCTCAAGCTTCCCAAGCGTCATGCAGACCACCTCACGAGGCCGTCTGAATCCGAACAGCGTAAATTGAGGTATCTTCATGAAATCGAATGCCCCTTTGCTATGCGTGCAGATTAGTCATCTTTCCGTGTAGATTAGCGCCGACACGGCTTTTGATTCTCGTATGAAAATACTAGAGGGAAGGCCACAGGGAGAACTAAACTTTCTCAAAAGGGAAAGCTTCATCGTAATGTCCGAGGGCGGCTAGTGGGGCTCGAACCCACGACCTCTTGATCCACAATCAAGCGTTCTAACCGACTGAACTATAGCCGCCATAAGTGCTGTCGAAATAATACTACCCAAGCATTCAACGCCTGACAAGCGCTGGCATAAAGTCATACTCATCGGGTTCGTGCGCGTGTGTTTCATCAAGTGAAATACCCCCGGCAGGACTCGAACCTGCGACCCTCTGCTTAGAAGGCAGATGCTCTATCCGACTGAGCTACGGGAGCACACCTGTCTGAGACAGCGAGATGTTAACATGCGCCCGATGGCTTCCGTCAACTTGGCGAAACTGATGCCATCGAACCGCTCAAAGGGTACTTCTCCTGATGACACCATAGCTCATTAAATAACCAAATGAACTCTGAAGAAAAGCAAATCCCTTGGCTCACTGTTTCGACCAAAGTTATCTACGACAATCCCTGGATCAGATTGCGTGAAGACGCCGTGGTACGTCCTGATGGCAAGCCGGGAATTTACGGAGTGGTGCATTTCAAGAATCTTGCCGTTGGCGTTTTGGCGCTTGATGGAAACGACGTTTACCTGGTTGAGCAATATCGCTACCCGCTCGATCAGTATTCATGGGAGATTCCTGAAGGCGGCTGCCAGGATGGTGAAGAGCCGCTTGAAGCGGCGCAGCGTGAGTTGGAAGAGGAGACCGGACTTCGGGCCGGGAAGTGGATGATGATGGGCGAAGCCCACCTCTCTAATTCCGTCAGCGACGAGCTTGCCGTGTGGTTTCTTGCCACAGAGCTTACACAGGGCAAGCACCGCCCGGAAGGCACTGAACGCCTTCAAGTCAAAAAAGTCAGCTTTGGCGAAGCCCTCAGAATGGCCCTCAACGGCGAGATCACAGACGCACTGAGCCAGCTCGCCATTATGCAATTCCACATCAACGGAGACACCCGTTGAAGGCCGCGCAGCCTGACTCATCTCCACCTGAAATGCACGGGAAAGAAAAATAAAAAGACCGCTACCACAGAAGGGTAGCGGTCTTTTTATTTTGCACTTGTCTCTGGCTTAAAAGCTAAATGCTTGCTAAGCCGCGTTGTTGAACGTCTCTGCGAACACGCGGCGTCCATTCAAAGCGTCGTCAATAATCTCGCGAACGGCTGCCACGTCCGGGTTGACATCCATGCGGTCACACGCACGTAAATGACGCAGGATGCCCTCGGTCGCGATGTCGAGAGGCGGCCCCATGAGCTTCGAGTAACGACGCGCCTGGATGTGGTCAATGGCCTTCAACCGGTCTGCCAGTGGATGTATTTCTGTCAAAATCACTTTTCGTCAGCTCCTTATTTTTCCGGCCTTCTGGTAAAGATAAGTCAGAAGGCTCTTTAGCAATAATTTTTAGATGCATTCAGCAAGTTCCGGGATGCGTTTTGATAACATCCTCCGGAATTTTCGCACGAACCCGCCCGTGCCCTTAAATACAGCACAATGATCTGTACGGAATCAGGGGGTCTGGAAAAACAAGCATTCTAAATGAAAACTGACTGGAATGCCAGAAAAATTTTTGGGCGATAGGGAATTGAGAAGCAGGAAGTCAGATTTACCGGCTGGAGCAAAATCATCCTGTGCCTGATTTTAAAGAACACGGCGGGACTATGGAGACATGAAATTAACCCCGCCTGCAAGTCAAATTAGGACAGAAATGCCCAATAAACCCGCAGGCGGAGTCGTTTTCGCGAATCCCGATGAAAAATGACTGAGGCGTGAGAACGCTTCTGCTACTTCTTTGGCACCACCGTATCTTTCATGCCTTTGCTCAGGCGGAATTTCAGTGTGGTTTTGGCCCTCGGCGAAGTGATTGACCACCTCGGACTGAGACATGCGTTTCTTGCCTTCTTTCGTCGCCATAGCGTGGTGTGACAACCTCCTGTGACTGGGTTATGGATTTGAAAAGCTTGCATCAGCACATATATCACACAGTGTGGCCTCTCGTCTCGAAAAAAAGCCACTTTCTAGCCATTTTTCACTAAAAAAAAGCCAGACAGCATTTGACCCATGAGTTTTCCGATGCGACAAATCGCGCACGTTCGTCAAAATGCGCTATAAGCGATGTCAAAAGCAGGGCGACGCAAGTTTATGGGATAAAAAGAGTTCGGCTGGAAAACTTGGATGAAAATAAAGGGAAATGGTCGGGGCGGAGTGATTCGAACACTCGACCTCTCGGTCCCAAACCGAGCGCACTACCAGGCTGTGCTACGCCCCGCCAGGTTGAAACAAAGGCTGACATTCGTGAGCTTTGAGTCGGAGGCATTCTAGCGGCTGGTTTCCTGAAGGGTCAAGCCATGTCTGGAAGCTGCTCCGACAAAAAACCACGTGCCTTCGCAAGTGCGTGCGCGCGATGGCTGACTTGACGCTTGATTTCCGGAGATAATTCGCCGAACGTTTGTGTATATCCGTCCGGCACAAACACGGGGTCGTAGCCGAAACCGCCATATCCGCGTGGCTCACTTGAGATATGGCCTTCGCAAGTGCCTGCGAAGATTTCAACCTGCTCAATTCCGGGCCGCGCCAGAGCGATCACGCAGACGAAGCGTGCGCGTCGTTCGACGTTACCAGTTGCTTCAAGTTCGACAAGCAGGCGCGTGATTCGTTCAGCGTCAGAGGCCAGCGGCCCGGCATATCTGGCTGAGAGAACTCCCGGAGCATTGCCGAGGGCTGCGACTTCGAGGCCGGAATCGTCAGCCAATGCTAAGAGGCCGGTCTGATCCGCATAGCCGCGAGCTTTGAGGGCAGCGTTTTTCTCAAACGTCGCGCCCGCCTCTTCCACCTCCGCAATCTCCGGCCACTCCGATAGGTCGCGCAAGCGCAGGGGCAAGTCTTCAAGCAGTTTTCTCAGTTCTCTGACCTTCCCGGCGTTGCGTGTTGCGATAAGTAATTCAATGAATTCAGCCACTTTGTTTATGACTCCGTCGCGCATAAGCGGATTGCCGAGCAGGGACGCCAGCGGGGCTATGTGAAAATACCTTTTGCCAGCCGTGGCCTTTCACGTTTACAATCAAGCTGGTAGGCCTCGCCCCTGTCAGACGCCTGCTTTCCTCATTACCATCAACAGCCAACCAGGAAGACAATTACAGATGCTCTGGAATTCACCCGACATAGTAAATCAACCAGAGGTACTTATGCCTCTGATTAATGAGGCGCAGTTCAATTCCTCCCTCGTCTTTGTTCCATCCGAACGTGAACTCGTAATGTGTTTACGCGCGCTCCGGAGTTTTTTCAACGTGCGTAACCATCCCATGAGCGAGACCGAGAGCGCCGCAATCTTAACGCGCGACTTCAAGGTCGAGGCGCGAATTACCCGCGAAGCGTTGCTGCAATGCTTGCAACTCATTCTAGCCTTCGGCGCAAGGCAGGCCAGCCCGCACTTCTCGGAAGCGGCGGGCCAGTTAAATAGTTCCGAGTCCTCTCTGAATGAAAGCGATAACTCCAATTTGCTTGTCGAAGGCGACGCGCTTGTAGATTTAGCTGAAGCCCTCAGAACAACCTCCTACCAAAATACCGCGTTGCTCGAACATCCTACCGTGAGTTTTCACGAATGGATGAGCCTGCAAAAAGACCTTGAACCTGAACTGTCACAGGCTCTGGCAACTCTCACTCACGATACTGGTCACAGTGCCGTGATAGATGTCCAACCCCACCTGCTTGCGATAACCGAAAAAATCAAGCCCGACGAGTTTGGCTCGGCACTGTTTGCGCTCTTCCTGTCTCTCTCTCGTTCGCTCGATTGTTTGCAATTCATCGGGCAACAATTGAAGAGCGATAGTCCACTCAAACCAATACTGACACTCTTTGCTCTGGTGCGCGAGGAGACCCGCACCGCTCTCGAAACCATCGAGAAACGTACACTGCGCGTCGAGGGCGTGGAAGGCCGTATTCTCGAAGCGTTGGACGGCACGGCGTACGCCATCCGAATCGAGTTGCGTAAGAGCTTCGAGCACGAGTTGGTCGGATTATGCCAGTTGCGGCAGCCGCCGCAGGTCTACGCGAAAGTCGAGACCGCACACGGCTTACTGCGAGACTGTTTTCAGCAATCTATCGTCTCGTTGGCGAACATCTTTGATCCCGCGCTCGACGGGAACCAACTCTTCACTTCGTTCCAGACCAAACTCGAACAATCATTGGCTCTCAGGCGCGACCTCTGGCGGCTCCTGCAACTGGTGCATAGTATTGAGCACGAGCGCGATGAAACCTCTCTGCCGGAGCTGTCGAAGGCGCTTGCGGCGTTTCGCGATGGAAGTCTCCGCCATCTAATGTATAAAGACTGGGAGTCCTACGAACGTTTCATAGAAGAAATCGAAGCAGCGAGAGGCGCGACTGAGTTGACGCGTGTGCTGCACCGCTTTAACGCGTACTTGGACACCCTGTTCGGCCAGGTCAGCATGCGTGCCGTGCTCGCCGACTGTCCCTTCGATTCGACTGAAACGGCGGAGTGTTAGCACTCATAATCTCGCATTCGCGCACGCGCGCGTAGATAACAACAGTCGAAGTTAGACAAGATTTCCTGCTCTCTATTCGCCGGGAGAGAATCGCGCGATGAGTTCGCCGAAGAGTCCGAACGACGAGCGCGTGATCTTGATAAATCCTTCATTGTTGAGCCGTGTCTCGCTGACGCTGTACGGGCGACGCGCCAGCGCCTGCTCCAAGGCTTGAGCATTTACGTTGTTACCACCCGAATTACTCAGTTTGGCAAGATGTTTGATAAGGGGAGCAGCCGATTCCTGATCTGCCGTCATCGTCGTAACCAGCGGCGGCCCGGATGAAAAATTTGATTTAGCCAGCCTGAAATTTTCCGCGTCTCTCAATATGCCGCCAATGGCACGCGCCTCCAGGCAGCGACGCACATCCTGCTCATCGCCCATGATTAAAAAGTTTCCGACGAAACTCGCGGCCCTGCTGTCTGCATCATCTGAAACGAATATTTCATCGTTACCCACATGCCTGGAATGACTTTTAACGCCGAGGCTCTTGCGTACCTGCCCGCGCAGTGCCTCGCCATCGCGCGCCGCCATGATGAGCAGCTTATTTTCGCTCGTGCTTTCGATTTTCGCCGTCACTATCTCTGTGCCAGCGGCGCTCAAAAACTCGTGCGGGTGCTCAATGCCGTATGGCTTGAGCAGTGCCTCAAGTGCGCGTTCGATGATGTGCGCCTGAGCCACGTCCACCTGTGAGGAGAGGGAGGCGTAAAATCCTTGCCATGCGACAGCCGGGTCGCGGAATGTATAGCGCGACATCTGGAACGTCCCGGCGGGGAGAAGCTCGTTCGCGCCGGACGTTGTGTCATCCGCCGCGATTAATGAGGAGTTAAGAATTCGCGCCACCTTGTCGGTTGGGGCGAGGAAGTAACGATCCTCGATTGAACCGTCAACGAAACGTGAACTCCATCCAGCAGCACCTAGAATTCTAGTCGTCAGAATCGGTAGCTGCACCGCCAGCGCGCTCTGTACCTGCGGATTATCCGTGAACTGGCTGACGAACACGGGCGCGAAAATTTCTACTACTTTTGCGGCGCTTCCCGTCGGTGCATAACCGAACGCGAGCGCATTCTGCGCATCGAGACGTTCGCGCATGGCCTCCAACTGGTCGTTACCCGCCAAACTCGGTCGTTCGCCGCGACGGACGGCGAGACAGGCTTGCACCGCCGTCTCGTCGTTGCCGATGACAGCGACGCTTCCTAACACGGCGGTCACGATCTTCCGCCTCGCGTCCGCCGGGGAGTGCCAGATGACAAAAGGCGTGCCGCTTACTTCTTTGCGTTCGACCGCCGGCGAGCCGTAGGTTCGGCGCGCGAAGTCTCCAGCTAGTTTCTCCACCGCCGCACGCGCACGCCATCCGCTCGAATGAGTTTCGACGATCAGCGCGGCGCGTGGTGTGATTTTGAGCGTCTCGCTCGATTCCTCAGCAGCGTCGAAGCCGAGGACGGCCACCGCGACTTGCGCGCGTGAGAGTACTACCGCATCGCTTGACCCGATGCCCGTCCGCGCGGCCATGCGACTCAACCAACTAATCTTGCCGAAGTCAGACTTGATCCCGGCGGCAGGCGCAAGCTCGCTATAGGCATCGGTGGAAACGATCCCGTTAAGGATGTCGGGCAGGCTGTTGGCTTCAAGATAGATAATCGAATCTGCCGGGGCATATGCCGCCATATCCACAGGGGCGGGGCGATTCCACCAGAGCCACGCGCCCGCCAGCAGCGCCAGCGCTCCCGCGACCAGAAGTATCTTGCGAGACAATCTCATACGCGAGCATCCTAACTTCCAGTCCAGGACGAAGCAAGAAAGCTCGACACTATGGCTTCGTCCGCCGAAAGAGGTTGAAACGACGGTATAGGAGGGCAATCTTTTCACATACGCCGGGCTGCTCCCAGAGCCTTGCCGTCATAGTGTGGAAAAGTGGAATCCTCTGTCGGAATTTCCATAAAGCAGCAACGGGAAGTCACGATGCTTCATGTAAATAGAAAAATAGCAGGAATTAAACAATGCAAAATACTAATTGACATAGGCAAACATGATGATTTATAGTCTCTGTGTCGGGCGTGGCTCGTCCCGCTTTCCAGAGTGGTACGTGGAGGCGAAGCGGGTTAACGCTGGTTGAAATGAGGCACGCGGCTACTCTGCGTTCCGACCAATTTGTCGTGCCGCATTCTTTGAAACTCTGCCGATAAAGGCACACCACGTGCGAGCGTGGGTCGCAAAGCCAACAGGAGTCAAAAGCACCTTGAGTTGTTTTGACTTGGCTGGGTTGCCGAAGGTGAGTCGGCTCTCCGGAGCTGCGGCGTCGAAGAGGAGCAACTTCGGCACACGCGACCGGTCGGGCAAAAACCTTCCTGGCTTCATCCTTCACCGTCAATGCCCTCTTTCGATTGAACTCTTTCCATCCCCATCCCGAAAGAGGCACGTCTTTGCTCCGCAAAGCTCCATTACGCAAGCCCCCTACGAAATGAAATCCCCTGCACACGCCATCAACACACCAGCGCAGTCTTTGCGCTCCACCCGTACCAGAGTGCGTCGCGCACGCGCACGCCTCAGACAACTCCACCGTAAGAGTCAAGAGAAGGTCGCAAGGAACAAATAACTCATGTTCAAAAGAAACCTCGGCAAAAAAGGTCTCGTTGGTCTGGACATCGGCTCAAGCTCGGTGAAGGCAGTTGAGTTGCAGGGCAAGCCCGGCAATCTCTCGCTCGCCAATCTCGGCTTTGAGCCTCTCCAGCCGGACACAGTCGTTGACGGCCAGATCATGGAACTCAACGACGTGTCGAACGTCATTGCGGACGTGTTCCGTACTCACCAGATCAAGACCGAGCGTGTGGCGGCTGGGGTGAGCGGCAGTTCCGTCATCGTCAAGAACATTATCGTCCCGCAGATGTCTCAGGAAGAGCTTGAGGAGTCTATTGACTGGCACGCAGAGGAGCACATCCCTTTCGACATCTCCGACGTGAGCCTTGACTATCAGATCGTCGGCTCCGGCCCGGACTCGCTGCACGTCCTGATGGCCGCCTGCAAGCGCGACTTCGTCGCCAGCATCAAGCAGGCGATCCAACTTGCGGGAAGACAGCCAGCCATCATTGACGTTGATGCCTTCGCGCTCCAGAACTGTTACGAGGTCAACTACCAACCAACCGACGACAGCGTCGTGGCGCTTCTCAACATCGGGGCAGCGACGATGAACATCAACATCCTGAAGGGCGTTCGCAGCGTCTTTACGCGCGACGTTTCGGTCGGCGGCAACCAGTACACGGCGCTCCTGCAAAAAGAATTAGGTTTGACGTTCGAGCAGGCCGAAGCGGTCAAGCGCGGCGGCTCTGCTCCGCTTGGCACCGACGCGACCGACATTGACGGTGTGCTGGAGACCGTCTCAGACATGCTGGCTCTGGAAATTTCTAAGACGTTCGACTTCTACCGCGCGACCGCCGAAGAGTCGGACGCAGGCGTGCGGAAGATTTTGATTTCGGGCGGCGGCTCGAAGCTCAAATCACTGCCCGAATACCTGACGAGCCGTTTCGAGATTCCCGTGGAGCACCTCGATCCGTTCCGCCGTATTAGTGTTGACGCGAGGCGATTCGACCCCGACTACATGCGCGATGTGGTGCCGGAGATGGCTGTCGCTGTCGGACTGGCGTTGAGAGGAGTGGAAGCTTAAATGATTAAGATCAACTTACTAAGTTCCGTCACCGACAGAGACCACACCGCCGCCGTCGTCGAGGAGCGCGTCACTAACCCGCGCGCGCGCAGTTGGGTGCTGCTGACGGCAGTCTTCGCGCTGATGTCGCTCATTATGGTCTTCGACTACGTGAGCGCTAATTCCGCGCATGCCTCTGCTCAGACCGAACTGGACAAGCAGAAACAGATCGCCGCGCAGATGGCCGCCATCAACAAGGAACAGGCCGAGCTTCAGAAGAAGATCAATGACACGCAGACGCGCATTGATGCCATCAAGAGACTGCGGGCAGCGCAGCAGGGGCCTGTCGCTGTCCTTTCGGAAATCAACCAGCGACTGCCCTCGGTCGCGGATTTCCGTCTTGAGAGCATCGAGCAGAAAAGTGGTGATCTGACCATCACAGGCCACTCTCCGAACGAGGCAGCCGTCACGCAGTTCGGGCGCAGCCTGGAGTTTTCATCAGGGTTGTTCCTCAACGTCAACCTTGAGACAGAGCGTGCGGTTGTCGAGATCAATCCAATGGATTACGACCAGACTCAGGGGCCGATTGACACGACGGGGAAAAAACCGGAGACCGTGAAGTTCAAGGTCAAGTGCAAATACGCGCCGCTCGCGCCTCCTGCTCCTGCTCCCGCCGCGCAGCCGCAGCAGCAATCACAGGCGGCAAACGCTGCGCCCAATCAGGTAGCACAGAAGTAAAGGGTCGCGAGGCACTCGACACGAGTTCGGAAGGAAGTCAAAAACCAATGATCAAACTCGAAGTTCTGCAAGAGAAACCCTGGTACGTGCAACTCGCCGTCTTCGGCGTGGTGGCCGGCCTCCTCTACGCGTCCTTCTGGTACTTCGTGACCAGCGGCACGCGCGCGGAGACGAAAGACATCGAGGAGCAGGTCGTGAAGTTGCAGCAGGATAACGCACGCGCACAGATCGCTTCGCAGCGTTTGAGCGAATTCAAGCAATCATACGCACGTGTGCAGGCTGACTACGACGACTTGAAAGCACTGCTGCCGGAGCAGCGCGAATTGACGACCGTGCTGTCCGGCATACAGGATCGCGCACGGGGTCATCTCTCAGTGCGCCGCTTCACTCCGAAGGACGACGTGCAGCAGGATTTTTACTCCGGCAAACCCATCGAGATCGAGGTCGCCGGCACGTACAACAACGTCGGGCAGTTCTTCGCGCAGATGGCGTCCTACCAGCGGATAGTTTCGATCACCGATTTCAAGATTTTGAAACTGAGCGACACGCAGGGGAATGACAAGCTTGACGGCAGGACTGTGAATGCTCAATTCATGCTGACAGCCTATTACGTTTCACCTGAAAAGCTTCAGGCGACGGCCCCCGCCGTCGCGGCTAACGGGCAACCGGCGGCAGTGGCTGCGGCGAACGCGGCGGTTCAGCAGGCAAACTCGCAACCGGCTCCGGTCAAGTAAATTAAATTATCGAGACTTCTGTGAGGGCGTAATTTCCCGGGAAAGAGACTATGAGAAAGAACAACAACAAGCTGCGTCAGTCCTTATGCGGTTTTCTGTCCGTCGGCGTGCTCGTGCTTGGCGGTGCCGGCGCGGTAAACGCGCAGGCGTCTAGTCAGACCTACAAAACGGCTGGGCGCGACCCGTTCAAAAAGTACAAGCCACCCGTCAGGCGCGTGGTTGCCAAGAAGGTCGTAGCGCCGGTCGCGCAGCCGGACATCAAGGTGCGCATCGCACAGTATAAGGCGAAGAAGCTGGCGGCGATGAACATGCAGCAGCCCGCGCCGAAGCCGACCACCGCGATCCTCCTCGGCGAAATTCAAGTAACCGGCATCTTCCGCACGCCGCGCGGTTACGCCGCGATGGTCGAGGCCACGCCGATCAATCTTTCTTACGTCATCTACCCCGGCGAAAAGTTTTACGACGGAATGCTGGTCGCCATCGAAGAGACGCGGCTCGTCTTCCGCCACGAGACACTCTGGACGGACGGCCACCGTGTCGTCGCGGTTGACACTATGCCGTTGCGCCAGCCGGACGCCGTGGCCGACTCGATGACGGAAGCCAAGCCGGCACAGTCCGCCAAGCGAACCTCTGACTCCTCCGACAAAGAAGAGAAAGCTTCGGAGGCCAAAAAGCCGTAGTCCAATCTTTCAGGCCGGGGGCGCGGGCGGAAAAGCCTGAGACGTTGCGCCCGCTCGCCCGGCTCCGCCGTTCGTTCCTCGCTCCACCACTCCCAAACCTGAAGGGCCAACCTCGCCCCGATGCACGTGAGTCTTTTGACAACATGACCGAAAGCCTTCCGCGTTGTGCGGCGCGCGCTTTTTTGTGGGCACGAGTTTAGTGCCTGAACGAGCGTTAGCGCGTGGCGGGTTGCTGCCGGTGATGCCTTGAAGGATGAAAATATGACTTATCACATGAACTGTCCGGCGATACTGAGAAGGGGCACGCTCGTCCTCTTTCTCATGTGTTCGCTTAACGTGTTCGCCCTCGCGGGCGGCAACAGCAGCGGCCCTTCAGCCGCTCGGCTCGTGGCGAAAGACGTTCGCTCGACCGTCAGCGGCGAGGCGACCCGCATCATCATCGCGGGCACTGCGCCGATGGCTTACAGCGTGCGACGCCCGGCAGCGAACCTGCTCGTCGTCGAACTGCCCGGAGTTGACGCCTCGCGGCTCGCCTCGACTTACAGCGTGGCTTCACCGCTCGTCTCCAGCATGACGGTCAGGCGCGAGACGACAGGCGCGAGCCAGTCGTCAACCAGTTTACAGATCGCCCTGCGCGCGCCCGTGCGCGAGCGGACGCACTTGTCGGAAAACGATCTGGTGCTCGAACTCCTGCCCGAACAGGCGCATAACAATTCCGTCACGGCAACGGCCTTGAAAACAGATGCTCCCGCCGTGAAAGACTCGGTGAAGGAGAGCGCGGACGCGACAGCGCAGAACGCTCTGGCGTTGAACAACGCGCCGCAGACCTCGCAGGGACAGCGCTACGGCCAGCCCGGCTTCGTCGGCGAGCCGATCAACCTCAACGTCGTCAATGCTGACATCCGCGACATCCTCAACTACATCACAGAGCAGTACGGCGTGAACTTCGTCGTAGACTCCTCGGTGGGCAAAGTGCCCGTCACCATTAACGTGACGGAAGTGCCATGGAACGTCGCGCTCGACGCGATCCTGAAGGCCAATCGCCTCGGCATCGAAGTCACCGGCAACATCCTCCGCGTCGCGACGCAGGAGGTGCTCGTGCTTGAATCGAAGAACCGCGCCGCCGAAGAAGGCGCGCAGTCCAAGCTCAAGGACGCCCTGCTCAACAACTCCCCGCTCGTCACGGAAATCATTCGTCTCAACTACGCGCGCGCCCTCGGCACGCTCGGTCAGGTCTCCGAAGGCACTGCGGTTTTCACCGGCGGGGCCAACAACGCCGACCAGAGCCGGGATCAGTCGAATCAAGCCATCAGCTCCAACCCCTCGAACGTCGGCATCTTGCCGATCATCCAGCGCCGCCTCTCACGTCGCGGCAGCGTAGAGGTTGACGGGCGCAGCAACACGCTAATCATCACCGACGTGAGGGAGAACATCGAGGCCGTCAAGCAGCTCGTGATGATCCTCGACCAGCCGGAGCCGCAGGTCGAGATAGAGACGCGCATCGTCGTCGCCAACCGCAGCTTCAGCCGCGACCTCGGCGTTCAGCTCAACGCCATCGCGCTCTCCTCGCGCGGCGGCAACGCCGGCTTCAACACCGCCCCCGGCTCGCCAAGCTTGTCCGGGCAGAACACTATCGGGCCGAGGCCGACCGGCATCCCGCAGGGCATCCTCGACCCAACGCGCTCGCTCGGTGCCACTGCCGCCAGCACCGTCATCGGCCTCACGACCGGCCTCATCGGCACGGCCCAGATCAGCGCGCTCATCACGGCGGCGGAGGCCAAGGGCCAGGCCAAGATCGTGGCGACGCCGCGCGTCACGGCGCTCAACAATCGCCCGGCGCAGATCGAGAGCGGTTCGCAGATTCCGGTGGTCACGCCGCAGTCGAGTGGCTCCGGCGCAGTCTCTGTGTTCACGACGACGTTCATCTCCGTGCCTCTTCGTCTTTCGATCACACCGCAGATCACGGACGCGGGCACGGTCGTCCTGCGCGTCGTGATGGAGAACAACAGCGTCAACCTTTCACTCACCAACTCGCTCGGCACGCCCGGCATTGACACACAGCGCATGACGACGGAAGTGCTCGTGCCCGATGGCGGGACGACCGTTGTCGGCGGCGTGCTCAACGACCGTGAGAGCGAGACGACAAACCGCACGCCGGGCCTCGGCGGCATCCCCGTCCTCGGCAATCTCTTCAAGCGTAAGGCGGTCTCGCGCAGCACGGACGAAATCCTCTTCTTCATCACGCCGCGCATCTACCGTCCCGACTATCAGGGACGGCGCACGGAAACCGCCCCGGCCAACGGTTCGCGCTCGACGCAGATCAATCAACCTGTCCCGCTCGGCAATCCCGACACCAACACGCCTGTGCCCGCGCCGTCGCAGCAGCAGCAGCCGAACCCGAACATGGGCGGACAGCAGCTACAACCCACCACACCGCCCGCGACTGCCGGCGAGCGCCCGTAAAGGAGAAACTAAAAATGTTCAGGGAAGCACTCACAAAGATTATAGAGAGGACGGAGGGCGCGACCGGCGCGCTCATCATGGGGACGGACGGCATCGCCGTCGAGAAGGTATTCCTGCCGGAAGGCAGCGAAGCCAACATGGATGTCGCGGCGGCGGAAGTGACTTCGCTCGTCCGCAACGCCGCCCGCGCGGGCGGCGCGACAGGACTCGGAGGATTGCGCGAACTCGTCGTCGCCTTTGAGGGCATGGTGATCGTCGCGCGCGTGTTCACGTCGCAATACTTCGTCGTGCTGACGCTTCAGCCCGACTGCAACCTTGGACGCGGCAGGTTTGAGCTACGCAAGTCCGAACTCGAACTCGCGCGCGAGTTTGCTTTCTGAGACGCCCAATCACTCTTCCATGATGAGGGCTTTGTCGAGGCCGCGTGCACACACACGCGGCCTCTTTTTTTAAGGCAAAAGGTAAAAGTCAAAAGGCAAAAGTGAAAGTGGCGTGAAGCCTTCTTGCTTTTGCCTTTTATCTTTTGTCCTCTGCGCTTCCTTGTTTTAGCATGGCGGAGGCTTGACGTACGGCATGCCGCGCATAATGACACGCTGGCGGCGTTGGACGCGGCGGAGATTCTTCTGCGGGTTGAAGATGTTGAGCGGGCTTGGAATCATGGCGGAAAGAAATCCGGCCTCGCGTGGGGTCAGGTCTGCCGCAGACTTGTTGAAGTATGTGCGCGCGGCGGCCTCCGCGCCATAGATGCCGTCGCCCCACTCGATCACGTTGAGGTAGATTTCGAGGATGCGGCATTTCGGCACAGAACGCTCAAGAAAGTAAGTGATGAAGGCTTCCTTCGCTTTGCGCCCGAACGTTCGCTCCGACGAGAGGTAAAGATTTTTGGCGAGTTGCTGCGAGATGGTCGAAGCGCCGCGCTTGAAGTTGGGCATCGCCGGAATCCAGTTCGACTGGTCTGTGTCGCCCTCTTCTTTAGCCTCCTTCTCGGCTTCGCGCTGCGCCTCATCCCAGGCGCGCTGGATGGCCTCGTAGTCGAAGCCGTGATGGGTCGCGAAGTTCGTGTCCTCGCCGGCGAGCACGGCGCGTATCAGGTTGGGCGAAATCCTGTTGAGCGGAACCCACTGCTGCACGCGCTTCGGCTCGCGCCCGCTGCGCCGCGCCTCCTCGATGCGCGTCTCAATCATGCTCGTCGTTTCGGGATTCTTCGCGCGCAAGTCTGTGACACGCGGAAACGTCGCCACCTCATAGACGATGAAAATCGTGGACAGCGCTAGCGCCAGCAGCGTCGCGGTCTTGATGAGTCTCCACATTACAAAGAAGATAAGAGTTCAAAGTTTAAAGTTCAAGTTTCAAACTCATTTGAGACGCGCGCCACTTTCAGCCTTGAACTTTGAATCTTGAACCGCGCCGAAGACGCCGCGCGCGGCACGGATAGTGTTGCAGTGAATCTCTACTGTATCGCTGATGTCTACGGCATAGCCGCCGGACATGACCGTGACGGCGGGAACATTCGCGTCGCGGCACTCGCGTAGGACGAACTCGTCGCGTGCGCGGAGTCCGGGGATGGTCAGGGCGAGCCGTCCCAGCTTGTCGCCCGCGAACGGATCAGCCCCGCCGAGGTAGAAGACGATGTCGGGTTCGTGGGCGAAGACGCGCGGCAGTTGGCGCGCGAGCGTTTCAAGATATGCGTCGTCCGCTGTGCCGTCCGGCAGTTCCACGTCGAGCGTGGAGCGAGCTTTGAAGAGAGGATAGTTCTTCGCGCCGTGCATCGAGAAGGTGAAGACGGTCGAATCTTCGGCGAAGATTGTCGCCGTGCCGTTGCCTTGATGCACATCGCAGTCAACGACGGCAGCCCGTCTGATTAGTCCGTCGCGGCGAAGCTGACGAATGGCGATGGCGACATCATTGAGGACGCAGAAGCCCTCGCCACGATCAGGGAACGAGTGATGCGTGCCGCCCGCAAGGTTCGAGCCGATGCCTTCTTCGAGCGCACGGCGCGCGGCGCTGATAGTGCCGCCAGCCGCCAGAAACGAGCGGCGCACAAGCCCCTTCGACCAAGGCAAGCCCAAACGTCGAAGCTCACGCGGCGTCAGCGTCCCTGCGCGCAGTCGTGTGACGTAATCCTCTGTGTGGACGAGCAGCACGTCCTCGATGGACGCGGGTTGCGGCTCCACGATTTCGGAAGGTAAGAGCGTCCCTTCGTGCAGCAGGCGCTCGCGCACCAACTCGAACTTACGAATCGGGAAGACGTGCCCCTCGCCGATGTCGGCGTAATAGCGTGGTGTGTAGAAGACGCGCATGTTGAAATCTAAAATCGCGAATCAATATTGAATCAAGCTTCCTTCCCGTTTGGCGCGGCGGACGGCGCGCGTGAAAACCCAGAGCGAGAAGGGGAGCAGCGCCGCGAGGAAGAGCAGCAGCGCGAGCAGAGGATCGCGCACGTCGGCGAGTCCCTGGCCCTGTATGAGTACGCGGCGAATGCCGTCCAGCCCGTAGGTTGTCGGGAACAGGCGCGAGATGCGCCCGAAGCTCTCGCCGCCCGCCTGCGACAAAAGTTGGACGGGGAAGAAGACGCCGGAGAAGAGCGCCGAGCCTGTGCCGATGATGATGCCGAACGGGTCGCCGCGCTTGAAGACTATCGCGAAGCTCGCCGAGAGTATGCCGATTGAAGCGAGCACCAGCGTGGTCAGAATTAAAAACACAATCGCCAGCAGAAAGTTTCCCTGATACTGCACGCCGAAGAGGAGCCAGCCGAAGAAGAGGTAGAGGAAAGAGTGGAAAGTGGCGAGCACGAAGTCCCAACCGGAACTCGCGACGATGAGCGTCGGCACGTTGATCGGCGTCATTAGAACGCTCTCAAGCGTGCCCTGTGCCTGCTCGGAGCGGATGGCCGTCGCGAGGCTTGAGAAGCCGACCATGAAGTAGTTTAAAAACGGCAGGCCCGTGATCCACGCGAGGAAGGGGTCGCGCCACTGCGCGTAGGGAGTGTCGAAGCGACCGGCGAAAATCTGCGAGATGAAGAAGAGCGTCGTGACTACGAAAAGGATGCTCAGGATACGCATGAAGAATTCCAGGCGGTAGCTGATCGCCAGTTGGAAATCGCGCACGACGAAGGCGCGCACGCGACCGAGCAGTAGGAGCAAACTTCTCAACTCAAGCCCTCCGTCTCCGTCGGCGTCTCCTGCTCGTAGCTTTCCAGCACGTCGAGCAGCGTGCTGTTCTCCGTCGCGCACTCAAGGATTTGTGCGCCCTCTTCGAGCAGCACGCGGAGCGCGCGGTCGAGTCGCTCGTCGCCGGCTTCGCGCGTGAAGCTCAGCACGGTGTGTCCCGCTTCGATAGAGGTTTCCAATACTTCAATCTCGCCGGAGAGAAGGCGCGCGGCGCGTTCGCCCGCGACGCCCCGGATGGTGAGGCGGACGCGCTCATGCTGCCTGTGCAGGGCGCGCAGGTTCCGTGGCGAGTCAATGGCGCGGATGCGGCCCCGGCTGATGACGGCGACGCGCTCGCACAGTTCTTCGATCTCGGCGAGGTTGTGCGAGGTCAGAAGGACGGTCACGGGCGGCGAACTCCGCGCGAGCGAACCGATGAGCGAACGCATGCGCGCAGCCGCGACAGGGTCGAGCGAGCGCGTCGGCTCGTCGAGCAGAAGGACGGGCGGGGAATTGAGGAGCGCGCGTGCGACTGCGAGTCGCTGCTTGTTGCCCGTCGAGAGTTCGCCGAAACGCCGCCGGCGCAATTCTTCCATCTCGAACTGCACGATCAGCTCCGTGATGCGGCGCGCGGCTGCACGCGCTCCGAGGCCGTAGAGCCGCGCGAAGAACGTCATGTTCTGCTCGACGGTCAGACGCCAGTAAAAGCTTCTCTGTTCGGCGCTCGCCAGACCGATCTGCGAGCGCACCTTTTCTTCGTCGCGCACGCTGTCGAACCCGCGCAC
>JAIVJG010000179.1 GCA_020200155.1 Acidobacteriota bacterium
GGCGGCGAACTCGCTCCGTCGGAAAAATATCTGAAGATCGTTTCGTCCTTCCGCTCAAGGGAGTATCAGGAACACCTGCGCCGGCAGTCGCCCAATTCGGGACGCGCCGGACTCGCGGTCAACAGTCCACATTTCACAGGCCGCGCGCTCGACCTCTACGTCGGCGGCGAACCCGTCGAGACGAAGGACGCGAACCGCGCGCTTCAAGTTCAAACGCGCGTCTACAAGTGGCTCGTCCGCAACGCCGACAAGTTCGGCTTCCGCCCTTATTATTACGAGCCTTGGCACTGGGAGTACGTGAACTGACGGTTTCAGGGCTGCGGATTTGACATGGCGCTTGCCGTATGTTTATATATTTCTGTGCAAAGTACTGACTGATCCGCTTGTTAGATTTCCTTGGGTCGCTCGTCAAAAACTACCTCGCGCCGCCCGCATCTCCCCTTTCCAGTCGTGGCAGCCGAGTGCGATTATTCGTTTCGGCGTCGAGCCGGAACAACCAAAACTTCACTACCTTGAGAACGTCCGCTTAACAGGAGATATCAATGGCCTCGCAACTGTTCTGTCCCCTCCTCCGCCAGAGGTCTGCCCTCTTTCTCGTCTTGGTGCTATTGGCGAATTTAATTTCGACGGCTCCACTTCTCGCGTACGACACAGGCGCGCGGGGACGAACCCGCACGTCCGCGCTGCCGGCGAAAGCTGCCGCGGCAGCGCCCGCCCTCGCGGCAGCGCAGGTACAGCAGGTGGTCAGTAACGTCAGACAGTTGGCCGTGGCAACAAGCGACATCGTCTATGACCGGCAGACGCAGAAGATTTACGCCAGCGTGCCGAGTCGAGCCGGTGCCGACGGCAACAGCATCGCCGAGATTGACCCCGTGGCGGGCGCGCCCGTCCAATCCTTCTTCATCGGCAGCGAGCCGAACAGGCTCGCGCTCTCGGACGACGGGCAGACGCTCTACGCAGGGCTTGACGGGGCGGCGGCGATCCGTCGTTTCGACATTGCATCGCACACCGCCGGGCTACAATTTCCGGTCGGGAATGGTAGCGATGGGACTTCATCTCCGCTCCTCGCAGGCGTGCTTGCAGTCGCGCCGGGCAATCCTAACCTTCTAGCGGTGGCGCGGGTGAGGCCTGGTTCCAGTTCACCCGCAAGTGGCGTCGCCATTTTCGACAATGGCGTGCGGCGTCCGAACACGACGCCTGACTTCAGTTCAAGCGACTCAATCGCTTTCTCCGCCGCAGCCTCAACCCTCTACGGCAACGCCGGCGGCCTGCAAACGATGACCGTTGACGCCTCCGGGGTGCAGATTAACAACACTGGCTCATTCAACTTCAGCGGCAATATTCAGTTCGCTGGCGGGCTGGTTTACAGCTCTTCAGGGAAAGTCTTCAATCCTGCAACAAACTCTCTTCTGGGGACGTTCGCGGGCGTCGGCACCGGCCCTTTCGTCGTGGATGTGTCGGTCGGGCGTGCCTACTACGTCACCGGCAACTCGACCAACCTCAATCAGACAGTGACGCTCAAGGCTTTCGACATCAACTCCTTTCTGCCTGTCGGCGAGATGACGGTGTCGGGCGTCAACGGTGTCGCGACGAGCCTCGTGCGCTGGGGCACGAACGGGCTGGCGTTCCGTACCAGCGTTGACCAGTTGTTTCTCATCCAGACTTCGCTCGTGCCTTCGCCCGACCCCATCCCAACACCATCGCCGACGCCCGTCGCGACACCGACACCGACGCCCACGCCCTTCGATTTGAGTGTCAGGCAGATTGCCTTAAACACCAAAGACCTCGTCTACAATCCGGCGGCGCAGGCCATCTACGCGAGCGTGCCGTCGAGCGCGGGGCCGCAGGGCAATAGCGTGACGACGATTGACCCTGTGGCCGCCACGACGAGAACTCCTGTCTTCGTCGGCAGCGAGCCGACGAAACTGGCGCTCTCGGAAAACGGACAGAGCCTTTACGTCGGGCTGAACGGGGCGGGCGCGGTGCGACGCTTCAACATAGTCACGCAGACGCCTGATTTGCTCTTCTCGCTCGGCAACGACTCGTTCACCGGCCCGTTCGTCGCCGGTGACATGGACGTCATGCCCGGACGCGCGGAAACCGTCGCTGTCTCGCGAAACAGTGCCAGTTTCAACGGAGGCAGCACAGACATCGCTATCTTCGACGACGGCGTAGCACGCACGAAGACCGCCGGCGGCGGCGGTTCAGTCAAATTCTCTTCCCCGACGCGACTCTTCAGCAACGGCAACTTCTCCGCCGGTATCCTGCGACACAAAGTGGACGCGACCGGAGTGACTTTCGACACTTCTTACCCCTCCGCCAACGGCGGCTCTCTCAGAGTGGACAACGGCCTGATCTTCACCGGCAACGGCTCTGTGCTCGATGCCGACACCGGCGTGCTCAAGGGTACGTTCACGGGCGACAACATCCGTTCCAACTCCATCATGACGACAGACGCGGCGCTCGGTCGGGCCTACTTTCTGACCATCTCCGGCCTCACAGGGTTGCTGCGCGTCTATGACACCAACACCTTCCGCCCGCTCGGCTCGGTCACGATCCCGAACATCGGATTCACACAGAATCCGGACGGCTTCCAGTTTTCCAGTCTCATCCGCTGGGGCCAGAACGGGCTGGCGTTTCGCACGACCACGCACGTCATCATCATCCAATCGCCGGTCATCAACCCGACGGGAACGGTGCCCGCGCCGACGCCGCTGCCCAGCCCGACACCGACGCCCAGCCCGACGCCCGAGGCTCCGACCTTCGTCCGCCGCGTCCCTCTGACGATCAACGACTTCGCCTACCAGGCGACGGCGCAGAAGCTTTACGTGAGCTTGCCGTCGAGCGCAGGGCCGCGGGGCAACAGCATCACGCCGGTTGATCCGGCGACGGGTGCGGTCGGTCAGTCGGTCTTCGTCGGCAGCGAGCCGAAGGGGATGGCGATCTCCGATAACGGCCAGTTCATTTACACGTGGCTCGAAGGGGCACAGGCCATTCGCCGCTTCGACGTAGCCTCGCAGACGCCGGGGCTGCAATTCCCCATCACCAACATCCGACCGACCGACATGGAGGTGATGCCGGGAAGTCCGCAGACGCTCGCCCTTACGTCCGGCAGTACGCCACTCATCTTCGACGATGGCGTGCAGCGAGCGAACTCGTCGAGCAACTTCATCCGCGTTGGACAGATCGAGTTCTCGTCGAACCCGACGATACTCTACGGTTACAACAATGGCGACACGGGCTTCGACTTCTTCCGAATGAACATCGGGAGCAACTCCGGCATCACCTCGTTCAGTTCGGCGCGCGGCCTCGCCGGGGGCTTCAACGCCGGCATTAAGTTCGCCGACGGGCGAATCTACGTCACGACCGGGCGTGTCTTCGACCCCGAAACATTTCGGCTGCTCGGCACCTTCTCGAACGTCGGGACGTTCACCGCCGTCGCCGTTGACACGGCGCTTCATCGCGCCTTCTTCGCCGTCGAGAACGCTTCGGGCGTCATCCTGCGCGCCTACGACCTCGACACTTTCATGCCCGTCGGGTCGGTGACGATGCCGAGCGTCGCGGGCACGCCGACGCGCATGGTGCGCTGGGGCACGAACGGGCTGGCGCTACGCACCTTCGTCAGCGGCTCTTCGAGCAGTGAGAGCAGGCTCTATCTGATTCAGAGCGCGCTCGTCTCGACCGCCGCGCCCGTCCCGACCGGGATGCAGTTCGGTGCCGAAAGCTTCTTCATCGGCGAAGGTAACAACTCCATCGCCATCCCCGTCACGCGCACGGGCGACCTGAGCGCGAGCGCGACGGTTGATTACGCCACCAGCGACGGCACGGCGAGTGAGCGTTCCGACTACACGACGACCTCCGGCACGCTCACCTTCGCCCCCGGCGAGAGCCGCAAAACTTTTAACGTCCTCATCACGGACGACGCCCTCGTCGAAGGTAACGAGACAATCAACCTCACGCTCAACAACGTCACGGGTGCCGAACCGACGGCCCCCTCGACGGCGCTGCTAACGATTCAGGACAACGACTTCGGGACTCCCACCGGTAACCCCGTAGATGCCTCCACCTTCTTCGTTCGCCAACAATACGCCGACTTTCTCAATCGGATACCGGATCAATCCGGGTTATCATTCTGGACGAATCAGATCGAATCCTGCGGCGCAGACACATCTTGTCGCGAAGTCCGCCGCATCAACGTCTCAGCCGCCTTCTTCCTCTCGATTGAGTTCCAGCAGACTGGCTATCTCGTCTATCGGCTCCAGAAGTCCTCATTCGGGACGCTTCCGCGCTATGCCCCTTTCCTGCGCGACACGCAGGCCATCGGACGTGGCGTCATCGTCGGTACCAGCGGATGGGAGCAGCAACTGGAATCGAACAAGCAGACGCTCATCGCCGCCTGGGTGAATCGTGCCGCCTTCAAGTCCATCTATGACGGGCTGTCGAACGCGCAGTACGTTGACGCGCTCGTTGTCAACACCGGCGTCAACTTCGCCCAGACAGAACGAGACGCCCTCGTCAACGGGCTAAATGGCGGGCAGGAGACGCGCGCGACCGTGCTCAGGAAGGTGGCGGAGAACCCGGCCTTCTCGCAAGCCGAATCCAACCGCGCCTTTGTGCTGGCGCAGTACTTCGGGTATCTGCGGCGCAACCCCGACGACGCGCCGGACGCGAACTTCGACGGCTACAACTTCTGGCTGAACAAACTGAACCAGTTCGGCGGCAACTTTATCGAAGCCGAGATGGTTAAGGCCTTCATCATTTCGGGCGAGTATCGCAAGAGATTCGGCCTCAATTAAGGAACACGCGCCCCTCACCTGACAGCCCTGCGGACAAAAATGGCCGGTTCGACGCGTCGAACCGGCCATTTTGCTGGACGGGGCAATTTACCTTACAGCCCGTCCTCATTCCGCGCCCTTCTTCCGCCCTTTCGCATTACCCATCCGCACGTGGCGGACGGCTGGCCTGTTGGCGGGCGCGCGTGGAATGACGGGCGCGGTGTGTCCGTCTTCGAGGGCGCGGCCCTGTTCAATGCTTTTCACGTCCACGACGAACTGCGTGCCCTTCTTAACCTGCGCGAGCATCTGCCGGAACGTCTGGTCGTCAACGCTTGAGACGTTCGCGCCGCTCGACGCGAGTTCGTCGCGGAGGCGCTCGATTGTGTTCATACGCCGGTCGTACACGTCCGGGTAAATGTGGAGCGCGCCGCCCTCGACGACGAGCGTGTCGTACCTGATGTCCACGGGGAGCGGCGTGTCGAGCGGAACGAACAACTGCTTCGTGCCCGCTTTCGCGAGGTTGATCTGCTTGCGCGTGACGGGCAGCGTGCGCGCCGCGACGATCTTCTCCGCGAGGTCGTAGAGGTCTGTGCGGAGTACGCGCACGCAGCCGTGCGAGACGAGATTGCCGGGGTCTGTGACTTTCGCGGCCTGATGAATCAGGTAGCCGCCGCCGAGCGGGATTTTGATTTTGCCGAGCGGGTTGCGCGGGTCGCTCGCTTTAATAATCTCGCCGACCTTGACTCCCTTGTGGCTGCTCACCCAGTCGCTGGCCGGCGGAATCCACGCGGGATTCCAGATCACCTCGTGCGCCTCTCGCTCGCCGATGTAAATCGGATACTCCTTCATGCCGACGCCGATCCAGTAAGACTTGACCTCCCTGCCGTTCTGCCAGAGCGTCAGGCGAAACGACGGCACGTTGAGTGTGAATTTAATGTCGGGCTGTCCCGGCTCGAATTCGGCCTGCTCGATTTTCCCGCCCGTCAGCCTGTCCGAGCGCTCCGACTCGAAACGGTCGTACCGCGCCTGCGTCTGCGCGTCCGCGAATTCGTTTCCCGCGAGCGTGAGCACACTCAGGATCAAGAGTGCGCGGAGTGGCTTCGCAAACAGCGCGCGAAATTTTCGGTGTGCAATCATCTGAATCAAAGTTCTCCCTGCCTGCCGGTCGGTTGAAAAGCTGTATGAAGCCGGGCGCTTACGGGCGTAGAGAGAGAGCGCTCGTTAAATCTCATACGCGATGTGTTCGGGGGTTCTCAAGAGTTGGTATTGTTATCCGACGAAATGGTTGTCCGGTCAATCCTCACGCGTTTGTGTTGCGTCCCGCGAGCCGGGCAACAGTGGCGACGAGTTCGGTGGGCGTGACCGGCTTTCCGAGGTGCACGTCGTAGCCCGCGTCGAGGGCGTGCGCTTGATCGTCCGGGCGCGCGTAGGCTGTGAGGGCGGCTGCCGGCGTGTGCCGCCCGCGCACGGCGTCGAGGGCGCGCACTTCGCGAATCAGGGTGTAGCCGTCCTCGCCCGGCATTCCGATGTCGGAGACGAGCACGTCTGTTTCCAGACGCCTGACGGCGTCCAGTGCTCCGGCGGCGGACGTGGCGGTGGAGACTTGCGCGCCCGCGCGCCGGAGCACCATCGAGAGCATCGTGACTGAATCGTCGTCGTCGTCCACGACCAGCACACGAATGCCGCCGAGAACTCCGCTCTGCGAATCGCTTGCCGCTTGCCTTTCGTTTACGTCCGCTTCGTTCCATGATTTCGTTTCCGCGATGCCGTGCCTTTGCGCGCGGACGGCCAACAGCGGAAGGCTGATCGTGAATGTCGAGCCGTGTTCGATGCCCCCGCTCTCGGCGCGGATGCTGCCTCCGTGCAGTTCGAGGAGGTGACGGACAATTGATAGCCCCAGGCCGAGGCCGCCGTGTTCTCTGGTGATCGCGCCGTCGGCCTGCCGGAAACGGTCGAAGATGTGCGGCAGAAATCCCGTGCTGATGCCCGCGCCCGTATCGCTGACGACGATCTGGACGTGAGAATCGGCGCGTGCGAGGCTGACATCCACACGCCCGCCGCGCGGCGTGAATTTGATGGCGTTCGTCAGAAGATTCCAGATGACTTGTTGCAAACGGTCGGCGTCGCCGGAGACTGCGCCGGCGGCGGGGTCGAGCCGGACGTGCAGGCCGACGCCCCGCGCCGCCGCCGCGAGACGCACGCTGTCCATCGCGGCCTCGATGATCGGCGCGAGTTCGACCGACTCTACGTTCAGCCGCAGCTTGCCGGTGATGATGCGCGACACGTCGAGCAGGTCGTTGATAAGTCTCGACTGTGCAGACGCGTTTCGCTCGATGGTTTCGAGCGCGCGTGAGACGACTTCGGGCGGGAGTTGTTCGGTGCGTAAAAGTTTGGCCCAGCCGAGGACGGACGTGAGCGGCGTGCGTAGCTCGTGCGAGAGCGTGGCGAGGAATTCGTCCTTGAGGCGGTTGGCCTCGGCGAGTTCGTCGGCGCGCGCGCGCAGTTGATCCTCGAAATGCTTACGCTCCGTGATGTCGCGCAGGGCGCTGACGCGCACGCGCCGGCCCTTGTAGACGTGTGCCTTGCCGGTCACTTCAAGGTCGAAATGCGTGCCGTCTTTCCGCACGCCCGTCACTTCGTAGGGATGCTCGTCGCCCTCCCTGATTTTCTGCTCGACGAGTGGGCGGCACTCTTCCGTCACCAACTCCGGAATTGGCTTGCCGACTATTTCGTCCAACTCGTAGCCGAACATCGCGGCGAAGCCCTTGTTGGCTTCGATCACACGGCCCTCCGTGCTGATGACGATACCGTCGAAGGTGGCCTCGATGAGCGTGCGGAAGCGCTCCTCGCTCTCGTGGAGTTCATCCTCGGCGCGCTTGCGCTCGGTGACATCCACAGAGACGCCGACGATGCCGACCATCGCGCCCTTCTCGTCGTAAACCGGAGTGTCCGCGACCATCGCCGGGAAGGTCGTGCCGTCCCGACGCCGAACCTCGAACTCGCCCGACCAACTCTCGCCCGCTTGAAGGCGTTTGATGATTTCAGCGGCTTGCGCCTGTGTGGTTTCAGCCGGCGTGACTTCGATGATGTTGCGGCCCAGAGCTTCGCCGGCGGGCCAGCCGTAGAGCCGCTCGGCGAAATGATTCCAGTATGTGATCACCCCGTTCAGGTCTGTGGCGATAATGGCCTGCTCGACCATGTCCAGCAGGTGAGCCTGAAAGCGCACGGCTTCCTCTGCGCGTCGGCGCTCAGTAATGTCCTCATGCACCAGCACAACTTCACGCACGCGCCCGCCCTCATCCTTGACGGGGTAGATGAAAGCCTGCACCCAACGCAGGGCTTCTTTGTTGACGGTGATGTCGGGGATAGTCTCGTTGGGGTCGTACAGAATGGGCGGGACGGTGGTCGCTTCGCCCGCGAAGCCGCGCTCGATGTAGCTCAGGATGCCTTTCTCCGCAAGCTGCCGGTCTTTAAGTATGTTGTAGTCGCCGAGTTGTTCGAGCGTCACGCCCCAGAGCTTTTCCCACGCGCGGTTGACACGCAGCGTCCGCCCGTCGGGGGAGAAAATCTGCGTGCTCAGAGGCGACTGCTCGACCATCGTGCGATAGCGCGTCTCCGAGGCGACGAGAGACTCCGCCGCGCCCTCCGCCGCGCTCCGCGCACGCACCTGCGAACGCGTGACGAAGAATAGCACGATGCCGAAAAAGATTCCGCCCGAAAGGATGAACGACGCCAGCCACGCGCCGGAGGACGCCCCGCCCTCGTGCCGGACGACGTAGTAGGCCGCGACCGTCGTGAGCAGCAGCGTGCACGCCAGCACGAGGTAGGGCAGAGACCCGTGCGGCGACTGTTGGATAATGGAAGACTCTCTGGCTTTCATCTGAAAGTTTTTAACTTATGTTACCCCCACAGAGTCAGTGCCAGAAGAGTTTGGCGTAGAGATAGGCCGACTGCGCGACGCCGATGATGAAGCCGATCACCGCGCCGAACAGCTCGATGGTTTTAAGATGCTGCTGCGCCACCGAGAGGACGAGCGTTTCGAGCTTCTCGATTGGGTAGGTCGAAACCTTCTCGCGCACGATGCCGCCGATGTCGAACTCGGCGATGGCCGTGGGCAGGCGCTCGCGCGCCGCCGCCGTAATGCGATCCGTCAGGGCCGCGCTCGCCCCGCGCACTTTTTCTTCCGGCACGTAGTCGGAGAGGCGTCCGATGGGCGCGGAGAGCAGGCGCTCGACCTGCGTGCTGACGACACCGTTGATGGCACGCGCCGTGTCCTCGCGCGCGAGCACGCCGAAGAGCGCCTTCGAGAGCGCACGCTTGATCTGCTCGTCGGAGTCGGGACGGGCGTGTTCGAGCAGTGCGCGCAGCGTGTGCGGGCGCAGACGTTGGAGCGCGTCGGTCGCGTAGGCGGAGACGGAGGTCGAGAGTTCCGGGCTGCGCGCCAGCGAGAGGATGCGCTGCGCCAGTTGCTCTTTAATCAACTCGAACTTGTCCGGCGCGATTTGCCCGACGAGTTCGTTGATCGGGAGCGCGAGCACGCCGTCAATCGTCGAGTTCAGGAATTCTTCGGCCTGATGCTCGAACGCCTCGCCGCTCAGAAATTCGCCGACGCGGCGCGGCAGCGTCTTGTTGACCATCTCGTCAACTTCGCGATGGATGCGGTCGCGCGAGACGAAGATTTTTTTGACGAAGGAGAGTTGATGGTAATAGTCGTCAACCTCGCGCTTGATGAGCGCGCCGATCTGCGTGCGCGTGCGCTGGTTGGTGGCGATGTCCGTGATGTGCCGGACGATGGGCGGCACTTCGCGGTCAATGCGCTCCTTGATGATGACGACCGTCTCCGGCGTGAACATCTCTGCGAGGGTGGCGTTGCTTCGCGCCAACTCGTCGAGCCGCGCGCCGACGAAGTCGCGCACCTTCGCCTCGAAACCGCGCTCGGTCACAATTCCACGGAAGCGTCCCTCGACGAAGCCGAGCACCTGCTCGAAAGTCTCCTCCGTGACGATCTCGCTCAGACGTTGCGAGAGCAGCCCGTCAACTCTTCGCTCGACGAACTGCTGGACGGCTTCCGCCGTCTCCTCGCTCCTGAGAATTTCCGCGACGTAGTCGGCGACGCGCATTTGCAGGGCCGAGATGGCGTCGAGCACGGGCGCGCGTAGCTGCCGGGGCAGCGCGTCAATGAAGGACGTGTAATTCCTGTTGAGCAGTTCATCGGTGTAAGCGCCCACGAACGTCTCGACCTTGCGGCGGAAGAAGCCGGTCTCGAAGAGCGCGTGGACGACCGTCTCCTGCGAGACGAGTTCGTTGCCGACGGCGTTGCCGATGGTCTGCGCCAGTCGCTCGCGGTGGCGCGGGATCATCCCCTGCGGCCAGACGGTGAAGCCTAAAAATTTTACGGGGCGGTGCGGCCTGAACAGCATTCGCACGGCCAGCCACGCCGCGCCGTAGCCGTGAAAGGTCGCCACGATGACGATCATGGACAGCTCGAACCACTTACTGTGAATGATCTCCCGAATCAGTTCGATGGCGAGAACTCCCCGTCGCTCCGCGAAAATTTTTTGGTGGACACACGAGATGCTAAACGCACGGGACGGAGCGCGTCAACGGGGAAGCTTGTTAGCTCACACCCTCCGGCGTTTCGACAGCATAGCCGGCGGCGATCCAAGCGGACGTGCCGCCCGTCACGTTGAGCAGTTGGCGGAAGCCTTGCTGCGCGAGAAGGCTCGCGGCGGCGCTGGAGCGATAGCCGCCCGCGCAGATGACGGCGGTGGGGCGTGCGGGGTCGAACTCTCCGGCCTGCTCTCCGAGCTTTGCGGAGAGCGGAACGCTCAAGGCGCGCGGCGCGTGGCCGGCGGCGTACTCGGCTGGGCGGCGCACGTCGAGCACCTGCAAAGACGGTTGCTCGTCGAGCAGGCGACGCAGTTCCGAGACGGAGATTTGCGTCACCGTCGCAGACTCAAGCCCCGCCTCTTCCCACGCGCGCATCCCGCCGCGCAGGTATCCTTTGACGTTTTCGTGCCCGACGCGCGCGAGCCTCGTCAAAGCCTCCTCAACTTTCTCTTCCGATTCGGCGACGAGAATTATCCGTGCCTTCATCGGCACGAGGCTCCCGACCCACGAAGCGAACTGCCCGCCGAGTCCGACGTTGAGAGCGCCGGGCACGTGGCCCGCGCCGAACTCTTCGGCAGTCCTCACGTCGAGCACCACGTAGTCCTGTTTGACGAGCGAGGCGACTTCCCGCGCCGCCATCGCGACAGGGCGCGGGAGTTCGGAGAGAGAGGGCGCGCCCGCGCGGTTGACCGCCGCGTCGTAAGAGAAATAGGCAGGCGCTTCCGGCAGGTCGGTCGTCATCAACGCGACGAAGTCCGTCTTCGGCATCGGCGCGAGCGCGTAGTTGAAGCGGCGCTGCTCGCCGATGGTCGAGGATGTCTCCTTCGAGATGTTGCGCCCGCACATCGAACCCGCGCCGTGCGCCGGGTAAACCTCCACGCTGTCGGCAAGCCGCAGGAGTTTCCCGTGCAGACTGTCGTAGAGCATTCCCGCCATCATCTCTTTCGTGTAGCCACGCGCGCCGGCGAGGTCTGGACGCCCCACGTCGCCGATGAAGAGCGTATCGCCGGTCAAAACCATTCGCGGCTCGCCGGAGACTTCCGTGTCCGTGACGACGATGGAGATGCTCTCCGGCGTGTGGCCGGGAGTTTCGATAACGCGTAAGATGACGCGCCCCACGCGGAGTTCGTCGCCGTCGCCGACGGCGCGATGCGCGAGGGTCGCGCCGGCCTGCTTGCCGAAGACGATCTCGGCCCCGGTGCGCGCGGCGAGTTCGCCGTGGCCGCTGACGAAGTCGGCGTGCAGGTGCGTTTCGATCACGTACTTGATCTTGAATTTTTCCCGTTCCGCTTCCGCGATGTACTGCTCGATGTCGCGCTGCGGGTCAACGACCGCCGCCTCGCCGTCCGAGCCGATGAGGTACGAGGCGTGCGCGAGGCATCCGAGATAAAACTGTTTGAAGTACATCGCTAAACTCCTACGGCGACCGGGGCGCTCGCCTGGCGAAAGTGTGTTGGAAGGCTGGCGGCATTTATCAGGTTCGCAGTCGGCGCGGGCGGAAGCCGGCGCGCGACTTCGGGGCGCGCGTGAATTTTAGTTTGCTTGCCCGTTTTAAACAACGTGCTAACGGAGACGGGTCGCTCCGTTTGATCTTTCGCACGGCGGGCTGACCGCCGAAACGCGCCCGGCGGGCGGCGGCGCGCTTCCATTCGAGTCGCGTTTTGTGCGATGCTCATCCGCATTGGCGAGGCCGGAAGCTCTGATCGTCTCGTGAAATTTATTTATGGAGGCTGAAGGAATGCGTAAGTGTAGTTTGGCGACGGCAGCCGTCTTGTGTCTGGCCGCCGTCGTCCTGTTCGCGGCGTGCAAGGCCGGCGACGGCGCGGGAGCGTCGCGTGCGAGCGCGACGCCCGCAGCGGCAGGCATTAACAACCCGGTGGGGGCGACGGCGACGCCGCCGGTTGCACCGCAGACGGTCGCGACGCCCGCAGACGACGTGCGGCGCGTCACGATCCCCGAAGTACAGAAGATGATGGAAACGGGCGAGGCCGTTCTGGTTGACGTGCGCGACGAGAATTCGTACAAGAACGGTCACATCAAGGGCGCTCTCTCGATCCCGCGCGGCGAACTCGTCGTCCGCATGAAGGAGTTGCCGAAAGACAAGCTCGTCGTCTTCTACTGCGCTTGACCGACCGAACATCAAAGCGCCGGTGCGGTGCAAGACCTCAAGCCCAAAGGATTAGATAACACCGCCGCCCTCCTCGGCGGCTGGAACGCTTGGCTCAACCAGAAACTCCCGACGGAAACGAGCAAGTAAGGCAAAAGTAAAAAGGTCAAAGGCAAAAGTAAGGAGGCAGCCCTCTTCACTTTTGCCTTTGACCTTTTTCCCTTTGCCTTTTCTATTGCCTTATTCCCTCTTGCTATGACAAACTCCGCGCGCCAACCGCAAACTTTTTAACGGGCGGCACGTCTCAAACCGTAAGCGCAATTCAATCTCGAAACTTCTGGAGGCACACCTTGCTTCGAGGACTCTTTCGCACCAAGAATCTGGACGACATACTGGCCGCAGCGGGTGGCCCGCAGTTCGCTTTAAAGCGCACGCTCGGCGCTTTCAACATCACCTTGCTCGGCATCGGCGCGATTATCGGCGCTGGGATTTTCGCGACTGTCGGCACTGCCGCTGCGGGCGACGCGGTGCGTCCGGGCGCGGGGCCTTCGCTGATGCTCTCGTTCGTGATTACGGCCATCGTCTGTGGGTTCACGGCGCTCTGCTATGCGGAGATGGCCTCGATGGTGCCGATTTCCGGTTCGGCCTACACCTATTCTTACGCGACGATGGGCGAACTCATCGCGTGGATTATCGGCTGGGACTTAATCATCGAGTATGCGGTCGGCAACGTCGCCGTGGCGATTAGTTGGGCGAACTACTTCCGCACGCTGATGGAAGGCTTCGGCGTACACATCCCTTCGTGGCTCTCGACCGACTACCGCACGGCGGCGCGGCTCGCAGAGAACAACCCGGCACAGTACGCGATAGACTTCGGCGGCGCGCCGCAACTGTTCGGCCACGCTGTCATCGTCAACGTCTTCGCTTTCCTCATCGTCGCGCTCATCACGGTCGTGCTCGTCTGGGGCATACGCGAGTCGGCAGGCTTCAACGCAGGGATGGTGTTGGTCAAGATTATCGTCCTGCTGTTCTTCATCGGCGTCGCGCTCTACTACGTCTCGCCCTCGACGATGGTCACGAACTGGCATCCTTTCCAACCGAACGGCTGGCGCGGCACGTTCACAGGGGCGGCGCTCGTCTTCTTCGCCTACATCGGCTTCGACGCCGTCTCGACGGTCGCCGAAGAATGCAAGAACCCTGCGCGCGATTTGCCCATCGGCATCATCGCGTCGCTCATCGTGTGCACGATTCTCTACGTCATCGTGGGCGCGGTCTTTACAGGGATCATCCCTTATCCGGAACTCGTGCAGAAGCTGGCGAACGAACAGGCAGAGCCGCTGACGATGGCCTTGAACCACGCCGCGCCGCCGGGCGTGCAGTGGCCTTCGACGGTCGTGGCCTTCGGCTCGGTCGTCGCGCACACGGCGGTGCTTTTAGTCTTTCAACTCGGACAGCCGCGCATCTTCTTCTCGATGGCGAGAGACGGGCTGCTTCCTTCGGTCTTCGCCAGCGTCCATCCGCGTTTCAAGACGCCGCACGTGACGACGATTTTGACGGGCGTGCTCGTCGGCGGCTTCGCGGCGTTTATGAGCATTGACGAGATGGTTGACCTGACGAACATCGGGACGCTCTTCGCCTTCGTCCTCGTCTGCGTCGGCATTCCGATTTTGCGGATGAAAGACCCAGACCGCACGCGCCCGTTCCGCGTCCCTCTCGGCGCGTGGCTGTTGCCGATGCTCGGCGCGGTCTCGTGCATCTTCCTGATGTATTACCTGCCGCCCGCTTCGTGGTGGCGTTTCATCGGCTGGCTCGTGCTGGGGATGGCGATTTACACCTCCTACGGCTACACGCACAGCGGCATCGGTCGCACGCTCGGTCGTCCACTTCGCGCGCCTCTACCGATTAAAATCGCCGCGCTCGGATTCTTCCTCGTCGCGGTCGGGCTGTTCACGATTCCGCACGACGCAAACCCGGCGGCGCTCGTCCAGACGGCGACGACGGCAGGGACTGAGGGCCACGACCGCGCGCTCATCGGCCTCGCGCTGATCTTGCTCGGTGCCGTCTTAGGCATCTTCGGGATGGTGGTTGGCAGTTCGCAACAAAGCGACGGAGAGGATGCCGCACGCTGATGCAAGGCAGGCATTTCTGCCTGTCCCGCAGCCGTCGTGTATGAGTCTTTTCGATTCTCGTCCCGCCGCTTCGCAGCAAAGTTTAAGCAGCGCAAAGGCGCGAAGCTCAGGCCACAATCTAAGCGGCTTGAACTTCGCGCCCTTCCTTCGCGCTTTAAGCGCCTTTGCGTGAGCCTGTTTCTTATCTCACATGCCGTCGGCGGTGCGAAAATCAACCGGGCGACGGGGCTGGTTCTGCGGCGGCGGTGGCGTCGAGCCGGGCGAACGGCGGCGGATGCGGCTGAAGACGTAGAGGTTGAAGAAGTGCATCCCGCCGAGCACGACGAGCACGAGACCCACCTTCCACGAAAGCGCCTCGATGCCCTCGCGTGCGCTTTGCAGGTCGTAGCCGAGCTTGAGCGCGAGGCTCACGTAACCGAAGTTGATGAGATAGAAGCCGACGACGAGCAAGTGGTTGACGCTGTCGGCCAGCGATTCGTTGCCGTGGAAAACGTCCACGAGAAAGACGCGCCCGTTTTTGTGCAGAGTCCGCGCGACCCACACGGTCAGCGCGACGCTGATGCAGATGTACAGCAGGTAAGTGGCGACTGTGATGTTCATAACTGCTCCTTTCCTTGAGCGGCGACCGCTCGCCCCGGCCCCGCGACCGCCGGGCCGCGACCGAGAGCTTTGAAGTTCCGCACAGTCTCATCACAACTCGCGTGCCATCGCTTCGTCGCGCGCCATGTTCGTGATTCGCCCGCGAAAGCCCTGAACTGTGTTTGGCAGGCTGCGGACGCGCGCCGCTTTCTTCGCAGATCGCCAACGCGTCCGGCAGGGCAACCAGAGAGAGCACGGCAATGCGCGACGCTCGCACGCCACACTTATCGCGGAGTCGCGCGTGGTTTCGGCTCGAACCTTTTTCACTTTATAATGCCGGCCAAACGGGAAGCGGCCTGCGTGCTTCAAATCCGCCCGATTCAGTTCGCGCTTTTGTAAGGAGCTACAAGGATGAACGCACTACCGATCATCGTCGGCGCGCTGTGCGTGATGGCGATTGCTTACCGCTATTACTCGGCCTTCATCGCCGCGAAAGTGCTGGCGCTCGACGACTCGCGGCCCGTGCCTTCGCAGACGATGTACGACGGGCACAACTACTATCCGACGAACAAGTGGGTGCTCTTCGGCCATCACTTCGCGGCCATCTCAGGCGCGGGGCCGCTGATAGGGCCTGTGCTGGCGGCGCAGTTCGGATTCCTGCCGGGTCTGCTGTGGCTCGTCATCGGCGTGTGCCTGGGTGGAGCCGTCCACGACTTTATGATTCTCGTCGCGAGCGTCCGGCGGCGTGGCAAGTCGCTTGCCGAAATCGCGCGCACGGAGATTAGCCCTCTGTCGGGTCTGGTCGCGGGGTTGGCGATTCTCTTCATCGTCGTGATCGCGCTTGCAGGACTCGGCCTCGTCGTCGTCAAGGCGCTGGCCGAATCGCCCTGGGGACCTTCTCGGAACACACTATCATCCTGCTGATGGCCGCCTACGGCTTCATCGCGTCGGTGCTGCCCGTGTGGATGCTTTTGTGCCCGCGCGATTACCTGTCTTCGTATTTGAAAATCGGAACCATCGCGTTTCTCATCATCGGCGTGATTGTCGTCCACCCGAACCTGAACATGCCTGCGCTGACGCCGTTCGTCGCGGGCGGCGGCCCGGTCATCCCCGGCAAGGTCTACCCGTTCGTCTTCATCACCATCGCGTGCGGCGCGATCAGCGGCTTCCACTCTTTGATCTCTTCCGGCACGACGCCCAAGATGATCGCGAAGGAGACGGACACGCGGATGATCGGTTACGGCTCGATGCTGATGGAAGGCGTGGTCGGCGTGGTCGCGCTCGTCGCCGCCACGTCGCTCTTCCCCGGCGACTACTTCGCCATCAACACCGCGCAAAAGACGGACGCGCAGAAAGCCGCATACGTCCGTATGGTGGACACGCACAGCGCCGAAGGCTTCAACTTACAGCCGCGCGAGATTGACCGGCTCGAAGCCGAGTCGGGCGAGAAAAACCTGCGCGGTCGAACGGGCGGCGCGGTCACGCTCGCCTTAGGCATCGCCAAAATCTTCGACGCCGTGCCGGGGCTCCGTGGGCTGATGAAATACTGGTATCACTTCGCCATCATGTTCGAGGCGCTCTTTATCCTGACGACGATTGACACGGGCACGCGCGTCGCGCGCTTTCTCGTCGGCGAGTTCGGCGGGCGCGTCTATCGCAAACTGGAAGAGCCGACGTGGCTGCCCGGCGCGATGCTGACGACTGGCTTGGTCGTCGCCGGATGGGGCGCGTTCATCTGGTCTGGCTCGATCTCGACCATCTGGCCGATGTTCGGAGTCGCCAACCAACTCTTAGCGGCGGTCGCGCTCTGCGTCGCCACAACAATCATCTTCAACACCGGCAAGGGGCGCTACGCGTGGACGACCATCGTGCCGCTCTCGTTCGTCGGCACGACGACGCTCGTCGCAGGCTGGCAGTCCATCGCGGACATCTTCTGGCCGCTCGCGCAAAAGCCCGAAACCGCCGCGCAAGGCTACACAGACACCGCGCTGACCGCCATTCTCATGGCCGCCGCCGTCATCATCATCTTTGACTCCGTCCGCAGCTGGACAAGCGGCAGGCGCGCTTCCCTAGAGAGCGCAGAGGGCGGGACGAATGCCGAGCGTGAGTTGTCGCCAAGCGCCGTGTGATGGCCTGTGCGGTCGTTTGAAAACGCCGCCGCGCGACGGCTACAATCACGTCGCAAGGCGGCGGTAGAAACTCCCGCACCTCGCATACAAAAATATGCAGGAGCACTTGTCACTATGAAATTATCACCTCGCAGACTGCCGTTTTGTCTCGCCCTGTGCCTTACCGGCGCAGCGTGGGGGGAAACAAACCACCAACTCGCGCCCGGAGCACGCGCGCAGGAACAGACGAAGGAGACGGGCGCACCCAGTTCGCCGCAAATGGCCCCGACGCCGCGCCTTGTGGCGACGCTCGCGGATTACGAAGGCCCCTCGACTTTCAGGGGCCGTCCTGCGCTCGTCGCCTTCAGTCCCGACGGCAAACTGCTCGCCATCAGCGGCCCCGAACGCGTCGTCAAGATTTTCGACGCCGCGACGGGCAAGCTCGCCTACATCCTCTCGACCACGCAGAAATGGGGCATCAACGCCTTCTCTTTCGCACCCGACTCGCGGACGGCGGTGACGCGCGACGCACAGGACAAGACCATCCGACTGTGGGATTTGTCGAGCGGCAAAGAGTTGCGCGCTCTGACGGGGCGCAAGCGAAATCTTGAGACGAAGTCGAAGGCGGCGGGAATCCCCGGCGACGAGTTTACAACCGTGCCTTTGAGTCCCGACGGGGCGACCGTGCTTGCGGAGAAGGAGGACGACCTTGTCACCGCGTTCGACGCTGCAACCGGGCAGGAGAAGGTCGTGCTCGATCACAAGACCGAGTCGAGCACCGCGAAGGCCGTGCTCAAGATGGCCTTCGGCTCGAAGTATTACGAATTGCACATGCAGCCTGTCTACAGCCCTGACGGGCGGCTCGTCGTGACGGTCAACGGCGATAAGTTCCCGAAGCTCTGGGATGCCGCGACGGGCAAGCTCATCGCTACGCTCGAAGGACACAAGGATCGAGTCTATAACGCGGCCTTCAGCCCCGACGGACGGCTCTTCGTGACCGAGACCGTCAAGGGCACGACGATGCTCCGGGACGCGGCGACGGGTCAGTTGAAGGCGACGCTCAAGTCCGAAGAGATTGACTACTCGTATTTCGCCCTCGTCCCACTCTACTCCACGCCGAGCTTCGCCTTTAGCCCCGACTCGCAGACGCTCGTGACCTTCCGTAACCGCTCGACGCAACTCTGGGACGCGACGACCGGCGCGCTCAAACAGACCTTGAAGAAAGCTGAGAGCGAGAGCGTCGTCTTTAGTCCCGACTCGCGCACGCTCATCACCTGCGGCGGCAGCGGCGCGGCAGCGAAGCTGTGGGACGTGCCGACGGCCAAACTCTTGAGAGAGTTGCCCAAGCCATTAAAGGAGACGCATTACGTGGCGCTCAGTCCCGACGCACGTGTGCTGCTGACGGCGAGCGACGCGGGCATCCGCCTGTGGGATTTCGCGAACGGAGAGTTGCTTGCCACGCTCGACAAGGCGCGATTCCCCGCACGCTTCAGCCCGGACGGGCGACTGCTTGCGACCGGCGGCACTGACAAAACCGCCATGATCTACGAACTGCCGGCGAGGTGACGGCGCGCGGGCGCAAATCTTTTTAAGAATACGCAGAAGGGGCGCAGACGCAGAAGGGTTCGCACAAATCTCTCCGCGCCTGCGCTGTTTTTTCGTGCACCGCTGCCGACAACACCGCCGCCTTCGTCCGGCCCGACGCCCTTTGCCGGATAGACAGTGAGGTGCGGAATCGGCCATAATGCTCGCTTTTAGCGAAGCCGGATTTCGACGCCTGTGGACGGGGACGCACTCTTCCGTGTGTTTCCCTCCTGCGCGGAGTCAGTTTTCGCGGCCTGCAAATCTCCGGGGCATGCTCTTATTTCGCCCGCACGTAAACGAACAGAAAGGAATCAATCAGACGTGGAACTTACGCTGATCTTTGCCGTCGGTCTTTTATCATTCGCCTTTGCTCTGATATTCATGCCGGAGGCGACGAAGCGCCGCCTGCCGTCGCTCGCGCGGCGCGCGGGTCGTCGCGCCCTGACGTTCGCGCTCTCGCTCGTCGCCGTCGCCGTCTTTTCTTCGGCGGTGTTCGCGCAACGCGCGGCGCAGCCGGCGGACGCGCGTGGGCGTGGCCCTTCGGCGCAGGCCGTCGAGCATCGCGCGGGCGGCGAGGCCAATCTCGTGCTGCCCGACCTCGCATCGCAAGACTTCGTCGGCATCAACGGGCGGACGTTGCTCATGGTGGGCCTCGGCGTCTGCGTCCTCGGTTTGCTGTTCGGCCTCGCCATCTTCACGGAGTTGAAGAACCGCGCTGTGCACAGTTCGATGCGGGAGATTTCAGAACTCATCTACGAGACGTGCAAGACCTATCTCATCACGCAGGGCAAGTTCATCATGATCCTGTGGCTCTTCATAGGAGCCATCGTGACGGCTTACTTCGGCTGGCTCGCCGCGAGCGTTGACCCTGTGACGGGTGCGGAGACGCACGGCTTCCCGGCGGTCAAGGTGCTGACCATCCTTTTGTTCAGCCTCGTCGGCATCGCCGGCAGTTACGGCGTCGCGTGGTTCGGCATCCGCGTCAACACGTTCGCCAACTCGCGCACGGCGTTTGCCAGTCTCGCGGGCAAGCCGTTTCCGCTCTACTCGATTCCGCTCAAGGCGGGCATGAGCATCGGCATGATGCTCATCTCGGTCGAGCTGTTCATCATGCTTTTCATCCTCCTCTTCGTCCCGCGCGACTACGCAGGCCCCTGCTTCATCGGCTTCGCCATCGGCGAATCCTTAGGCGCGGCGGCGCTCCGCATCGCGGGCGGCATCTTCACGAAGATCGCCGACATCGGCTCTGACCTGATGAAGATCGTCTTCAAGATTAAAGAGGACGACGCGCGCAACCCCGGCGTCATCGCCGACTGCACGGGCGACAACGCGGGCGACTCGGTCGGCCCTTCGGCGGACGGCTTCGAGACTTACGGCGTGACGGGCGTCGCGCTCATCACCTTCATCCTGCTCGGCGTGCGCGATCAGGCGACGGTCGCCGTCCAACTGCTCGTCTGGATTTTCGTGATGCGCGTGATGATGATTATCGCGAGCGCCGTCTCTTATTTCATCAACGAGGCGATGGCGCGTGCGCGCTACGCGAACGCCGACTCGATGAACTTCGAGAAGCCTCTGACCTCGCTCGTCTGGATCACTTCGATTCTTTCCATCGTGCTGACATACATCGTCTCGTACCTGATGATACCGACGCTCGGCGGCGACACCAGCTTGTGGTGGAAACTGGCTTCGATCATCTCGTGCGGCACGCTGGCCGGGGCGGTCATTCCTGAACTCGTCAAGGTCTTCACCTCGACCGAATCATCGCACGTCAAGGAAGTCGTCATCTCTTCGCGCGAGGGCGGGGCGTCCTTGAACATTTTGTCGGGACTCGTCGCGGGCAACTTCTCCGCTTACTGGCTCGGCATCTCCATCGTCGCGCTGATGTCCATCGCCTACTATTTCTCGACGCTCGGCGTCGGCGCGCTGATGGTCGCCGCGCCGGTCTTCGCCTTCGGCCTCGTCGCCTTCGGCTTCCTCGGCATGGGGCCGGTGACGATTGCCGTTGACTCCTACGGCCCCGTCACGGACAACGCGCAGTCCGTCTACGAACTGTCGCTCATCGAGCAGATTCCCGGCATCCGCGAAGAGATCAAGCAGAAGTTCGGCACCACGGTCAACTTCGAGCGCGCCAAGCACCTGCTGGAAGAAAACGACGGCGCGGGCAACACCTTCAAGGCGACGGCCAAGCCCGTGCTCATCGGCACGGCGGTCGTGGGCGCGACGACCATGATCTTCTCGATTATGATGACGCTCACCAACGGCCTGACGACCAACACGCAGAATCTTTCGCTCCTGCACGCACCCTTCGTCCTCGGCTTAATCACCGGCGGCGCGATCATCTACTGGTTTACCGGAGCAAGCATGCAGGCCGTCACGACGGGCGCGTACCGCGCGGTCGAGTTCATCAAGCAGAACATCAAGCTCGGCGACGAGATCGAGAAGGCATCCGTCGAAGACAGCAAGAAGGTCGTGCAGATTTGCACCGAGTACGCGCAAAAGGGGATGTTCAATATCTTCCTGACCGTCTTCTTCTCGTCGCTCGCCTTCGCCTTCGTCGAGCCGTTCTTCTTCATCGGCTATCTCATTTCAATCGCCGTCTTCGGCCTCTATCAAGCCATCTTCATGGCGAACGCGGGCGGCGCATGGGACAACGCGAAGAAGATCGTCGAGGTCGAACTCAAAGCCAAGGGCACGCCCCTACACGACGCCTGCGTCGTCGGCGACACAGTGGGCGACCCGTTCAAGGACACGTCTTCGGTCGCGCTCAATCCCGTTATCAAGTTCACGACGCTCTTCGGACTGCTGGCGGTTGAGCTGGCCGTCAGCCTGACGAGAAGCAACGACGGCGACCCGACCATCACGCGTGCGCTGGCGCTCGTCTTCTTCCTCGTCTCGATGTTCTTCGTCTGGCGCTCGTTCTACGGAATGCGAATCGGCAAGGGCGGCGCAATGGGCGATGCAATGGGCGACATCGGTCACATGGGCGACGACCACGAAGCCGCGCGACTCGAAGCGGGGCGTGAGCCGGCGACGACCATCCCGGCAAGCGAGCGACAAACGGTGCGATAGACGAACATCAACAGCAGACCGTGGGAGGTACAGCTACCGTGAATACTTCATACGCCAGAACTGAAACGTTGACGGGCGCGCTTATCGCGCCTCTCGATTGGACGCGCTCGGTCGCGCTCGTCTTCGCCTTCAGCCTGCTCGTGGCGCTCTCCGCGCAGGTCGTCATCCCGCTTCCGTTCACGCCCGTTCCAATCACGGGGCAGACGTTCGCCGTGCTGCTCGCGGGCGCGCTTCTGGGTTCGCGCATGGGCGCGCTGGCGATGCTCGCCTATCTCGCAGAGGGCGCGGCGGGGCTGCCCTTCTTCCGGCAGGGTAACGGCGGGTTGCATTACCTGTTTCTCAGTCCGACCGCAGGCTACCTTCTCTCGTACCCGCTCGCGGCGTTCGTGACGGGCTGGCTCGCAGAGCGCGGTTGGGACAGGCGCGTACTGACGGCGGCGTTGGCGATGGCGTTAGGCTCGGCAATTATTCTGCTGTGCGGCTGGGCGTGGCTCGCACGCTTCACCTCGCCGTCACAGGCTTTCGTCGCGGGCGTCGCACCGTTCATCCCCGGCGACATCGTCAAGGTCGCGCTCGCGGCGGCTCTACTCCCGACGGGCTGGGCGATTCTCCGCCGCAAAGCTTCGCGGGCGAATTAACCTCCCTCGAAGCGATTGACTGAACGAAGAAGCCCCCGGCATCTCTCAGGTGTCGGGGGCTTCTTCGTTCACAGTGCCGGCAATTTAAGAACACACGACATATCCTTGAGGGATGCCGCACACGCTTTGAGAGGGACGGTTGCTCAAGCGTGCATTCCCTCTCAAACTTTAAGATTGCGCTCTCAATTCAAAGTGACGACTTATCAAATATCTCTGCACGTCTCCCAACTCTTCTGCGGCCTCAACGAAAGCTTGCCGACGCGCTCCCAAGCTTGACTGGCCGCCTCTGAACTCTTCCTGATGGCCTCTGAAAGCTTCCCGACCCATCAGGAAGCTTTGCCGATGGCCTCTGAACTCTTCCTGATGCATCAGGAAGCTTTACTCGCCGGCACAGAAAACTTACGCGGGCATCAGGAAAGCTTGGGAGCGCCCTCTTGTCAATACCGGCAGAGTGCTCACGCCGGAATCACGTTACAATACGAGGCCATGTACACGATTAAAGTGCGCTCGCGCGAGCGTGAGCAGATGTTGGAAATCACGGACGAGGTGCGGCGACGTTTGAAGGACTCCGGTGCACGCGCGGGCGTCTGCGTCCTCTTCGTGCGGCACACGACGGCAGGGCTGACCGTCAACGAGAACGCCGACCCGGACGTGCAGCGCGACATGCTCCACGCCCTTCGCACACTGCTGCCGCAGCAAGGCTTGAACTTCCTCCACGCCGAAGAAAACTCCGACGCGCACATCAAAGCCACGCTCGTCGGCTCAAGCGTCACCGTGCCCTTCCACGACGGCGAGCTTCTGCTCGGACGCTGGCAGGGAATCTTTCTGTGCGAGTTCGACGGCGGGCGTGAGCGACAAGTGGTGTTGAAAATCATCGGGGAAGCAGGTCAAAGGTAAAAGGTAAAAGGTAAAGGGCAAAGGGTAAAGGGTAAAGGGAAACGGAAAGCGCCTGCTTGGGTCAACTTTACCCCTTCACCTTTTCCCTTTTCCCCTGACTCCGGATTTACCACGCACGCGACCAGCTTGGCCCCTTGTGTTCGTCGTCGCGCAGTTTGGCGTTGACGCCCGCGCGGAGTTCGAGCAGGCGGCCCATCAGCCACAGCAAATCGGAGAGACGGTTAAGATATGGAACGACGTGCGTGTTGACCTCCTCGCCCGATTCGGCGAGACGCACGACCGAGCGTTCCGCGCGACGGCAGACCGTGCGCGCCACGTCGTAAGCAGCAGCCGCCGCGTGCTCGCCCGGCAGCGACCAGTCGGAGAGAATTCCTTCCGTCGTCTCAATGCGATTGACGTGCGATGTAAGCGCTTCGACCATCTCGGCGGTCACGTACATCGTCGGCGTCGTCTCGTTGCTGTGCGGGTTGGCGACCGCGCCCGCGACGGTGAACAGTTCGCGCTGAATCGCCTTCGTCAACTCGCGCACCTCCGCGTCCTCACAAATCGCACGCGCAAAGCCCATCGCCGAACCGAGTTCGTCAATCGTCCCGTAAGCCTCCACGCGCGTGTCGGCCTTCGACACGCGCTCGCCGCCGATCAGTCCCGTCTTACCAGTATCACCGTGCTTCGTTGCTATGCTCATAGTTCCTCCGAAATAAATTTACAAGGATAGACAGGATAGACAGGATGGAAGGCAAATGATGAATGATGAACGGAAGACAAAGCCTTTGCCTTTCATTCATCACTCAGCATTCATCATTTTTTCTCCTATCCTGTTCATCCTGTCCATCCGTGTAAATAATTCTTCATAATGCCGAATACCGTTGCTGTCGTCTCAAAAGCCACAAAAAGACGGGGCCGCCGGCGAGCGCCGTGATTGCGCCGACGGGCAGTTCGCCAGCGCCGAGCACGGTGCGCGCAACCATGTCTGCGAGCATCAAAAACGCCGCGCCCAGCACAAACGAACACGGCAGCACGAGGCGCACATCTTCGCCGAATAACAACCTGACGGCGTGCGGCACGATCAGGCCGACGAACCCGATGGTTCCGCCGACGGCGACCGTCACGCCGACGATTAAAGACGACGCCGCGTAGACGAGTCGCTCGCTACGTCGGACGTTGACGCCGAGGCTCGCCGCCGTCTCCTCGTCCACCGCAAGCAAGTGCAAATCTCGCGACATGGCGAACAGCACGACCCATCCCGGCACGAGAAAAATTAGCATGCGCCAGATGAGGTCGAAGCCCACCACGTCGAGACTGCCAATCGTCCAGCGCAGAATCTGTAGTGCGCGAGAGTAGTCCGCGAAATATTGTATGAAGACCACACCTGCCGCAGCCACCGTGTTCATCACCACGCCCGCGAGCAGGAGCGCGCCCGGCAAAACGGTTGCGCCGGTGCGCGCCAGCCTGTAGACGACCATCACGGCGACGCCCGCGCCGATGAAGGCCGCGATGAAGACGAGCGGCAGCCCCGCGACTCTCGCGCCCGCGCCCAGAGCAATCGCCACGCTCGCGCCGAGCGCCCCACCGCCTGAGACGCCGAGCGTCAAAGGCTCGGCCAAAGGATTACGAAACAGCGCCTGCAACGCCGCGCCCACCATCGCGAGCGACGCGCCCACGATGCCCGCCATCACGACGCGCGGCAGGCGTAGTTGAAAGAAGACGGCGCGAGCGCGCTCGTCCGTCTGAAGCGCCGCCAGATCGAGCCTCTGATAACCAACCCACAGAGCCAGCAGCGTCGCGGCGATCAGCACGCACGTCAACAGCGCCAGCGCGCGACGCAGGCGAACAGTTGTTGGTTGTTGGTTTTTGATTTCAGGTCTTTGATTGGAAATCAATTTTGTGTTTCCCGGCGCTCGCCGCCCTTATTCTAAATCGCAAATCAAAAATCCGGAATCGCAAAGTCTATAGTTCCGACCAGACGAACGTGCGCCCGAACGCCTGACGTGCGCGGACGTGTTCGTCGCCGTAAGTTTCGGCGAGCACTTCGTCGCGCAGCACTTCCGAGGGCGCGCCCGACGCTGTGATCGAGCCGCAGCGCATCGCGAAGACCTGATCGAAGGCCGGGTCGAGCAGGAGCAGGTCGTGCGTCACGACGAGCGCCGTCATGCCGCGTTCGTCGCGCAGCCGCCGTAGGTGGCGGACGAGTCCGGCGCGGTGCTTGAGGTCGAGCGCCGCCGAAGGCTCGTCGAGCAGCAGGCACTCAGGTTCCTGCGCGAGCGCGCGTGCGAGCGCGACGAGTTGGTGCTCGCCCCCCGATAGTTCCGTGACGGGACGCGCGGCGAGGTGCAACGCGTCCACGGCGTCGAGCGCGGCTCGCGCCACCTCCAAATCACGCTCGCCCTCGAAGCGGAAGCGCGTCGTGTAAGGGCTGCGGCCCGTCAGCACCACTTCGAGAGCGGTGAACGGAAAGACGCTTGAGATCGTCTGCGGCACGTAGGCGATGCGGCGCGCGCGCGCACGCGGCTCGACGGAGGCGAGCGGGACGCCGTCGAAGCTAACCTCGCCGCCCGACGGTTTAAGAATGCCGCCGAGCAGGCGTATGAGCGTTGATTTACCTGAGCCGTTCGCGCCGATCAGCGCCGAGAGCCTGCCGCGCCCGACAGAGAGGCTTGCGCCGGAGACCACTTCCGGCGCGCCCCTCGCGTAAGAGTATCGCAGAGAGCGCGCCTCGATCAGCGCGTCGCTCTGCTTGCTTCCAACGATGTCGCCTTCCCCCTTCATCTCTGCTCAATGCACGACCGTCAGGAATGCTTGTCCTACGTTTATTTGAAAGCCTCCGGGTGAATGATTTCGGCGAACTTGCGCGCCGTGTCGCCGACGAACTGCGAGGGGTGGAGCACGGATTCGTCGCGCACGGGATAGACGCGCCCTTCGCGGACTGCGCGCAGCGCGGGCAATTCGCGCCAGACGGCCTGTGTGTCTTCCGACAGTTGGCCTTCCGTCTTCTGCATCATCAAATCAATAATCACGTCCGGGTCGAGCGCGACGACCGCCTCCTTCTGAATGCTGCCGTAGCCGCCACGCGCGGGCGGCGCGACAGACTCACCGCCGGCGGCCTCGATAAGCTGGCCGATGAAGCTGTCGCCGGTCGCCGAATAGAGATCGCGCAGCGTGCCCGGCTTGCGGTCAACGACGCAGAGCACACGGCGGCGCGGCAATTCACGCGTGCGCGCGCGCACGTCTTCCAGCGTCGTGCGCGTTTGCGCGAGCAGCGTCCGCGCCTCAGCCTCGTTGCCGGTCGCGCGACCGATTTGCTCAATCGTCGTGTAGGCGTCTTCGAGCGTGCGGCTGGGGACGCTCAACGTGCGGATGCCCATCGCTTCCAGTTTATCTTTGACGAACTGCGACTGCGCTTCGGCGAAGACGACCAGCTCTGGCCGGAGCGAGGCGATCTGTTCAAGGTTCGGGTTGTTCCACCCGCCGACGCGCGGCAGGCCTTTAGCCTCCGGCGGATACTCGCAGTAGTCCGAGACGGCGACGACGCGGTCGAACGCTCCGACGCCGTACAGAATCTCCGTCGCGCTCGGCGTCAGCGAGATAATGCGCGCGGGCCGCGCCGCTCTTTCCGTCGCGGGCTGCGCGTCGCGCGGCGACGGCTCGCGCCCGCACGACGCGCAGAAAAGCAGCGCGCAATGCAGCACGACGAGAAAGCAGACGGCATAGCGCCTGCCCCCTACAGTATTATTCAACGTGCTCTTCAACGACATCCTCATCGCTCTCGACGGCGATGCAGTACGACCAACCAGAAGCGGTCTCATAAATAACCCAAGTTGCTGATTAGCGGCTGTGCCGCCCGATGTGCGGAAAAGCTTTGCCTTATCAACAGCAGACCTTTTTGTCGCACAGATTTTGAAAGGTGATTACAAATTTGCTTTCGTCAACACATTAACTTATACCTTTCACGCTCAGAAAGATGGGACGTGTCTCAAAAGAGGTATTTGAAAAGAAAAGACTCAGGCAGGTTATCCTTGAGTCGTACCAACTGAAGAAATCACCTGCCCGAAATGTTCCCACGCCGACATCGTCAAGCATGGCATAAGTGCGGCTGGCAAACAACGCTGCCCATGCAAAAGATGTGGGCGACAATTCATTTACCGACTACATCAATCGCGCTCATGTTTCTGCGGTGCGTCAACTGGCCGTCCCCCTGAGCTTGAACGGCTGCGGCATTCGTGACATCAGTCGAGTCCTGATGCTGCGCCCGAATGCGCGAAGCGATGATTAAGCTCTGCATTAACCATCATAGTCGTCAACATCTCTTTTGAGACACGCCGGCGTCGCGCCGAACTGCCGCAGACGATTGCGGACTTCAACCCGGAGAAGTTCGCGCGGCGGCGCGTCGTCACGGGCGCGCACTGCTTCGGTTGCACGGCGGGCGCGGGTTCAAGCTGCGGCGGCGCGGTCGTCAACTCGTAGACATCCAAACTGCCCTCACGACTTGGCAAAACTGCGCGCGGGCGTTTAATCTTACGTCTTACAAGTTTCAGCCTTTCATCATTTTCAATCCACAAAGGAGGCGCTCTAACCGTGGCCGTCATCCATCCTTTTCGCGCCCTGCGTCCGCCCGCGGACAAAGTCGAGCAAGTCGCCAGCGTGCCCTACGATGTGGTCAACACGCAGGAAGCGCGTGCCATCGCCGCCGCCAATCCTTTGAGCTATCTGCACGTCACGCGCCCGGAGATTGACATGCCGGAGGGCGCAGATATCTACGCGAACGAAACCTACGCGAAGGCCGCCGAGAACTTTCAGACGCTCATCCGCGACTGCCCGCTCCAAATAGACGCCGAGCCGAGTCTCTATCTTTACCGTCTCGTGATGGGCGAGTATACGCAGGTCGGCATCTGTGCGTGTTTCTCTGTGGATGAATACGACGAGGGACTGATTCGCAAACACGAGAAGACGCGCCCCGACAAAGAGAACGACCGCACGCGCCACCTGCTCGAACTTCGCGCGCAGACCGGCGTCGTCTTTCTCACCTACCGCGCAGACCGCCGCATAGACGCGCTCGTCGCGGGCGAAGTATCCACCGCGCCCCTCTACGATTTCACCGCCGAAGACAATGTCCGCCACACCGTCTGGCGCGTCGCCGCGCCGGAAAAGCTCGTTCGCTGTTTTGAAGAAGTGCCCATGCTCTACATCGCCGACGGGCATCACCGCGCCGCCAGCGCCAGCCGCGCACGCGCCGCGCTCCGTGAGCAGAACGCCAATCACACCGGCGACGAAGAATACAACCGCTTCATCGCCGTCGCCTTTCCCTCGGATCAGATGCAGATACTTCCTTACAATCGCGCCGTCAAAGATTTGCACGGCATGTCGAAGGACGAGTTTCTCAAACAAGTCGGCGAGCGATTCAGCATCACCGGGAACGCCAACCCGCGCGGCCCCGGACACAGCGGCCACTGGCACATGTATCTGGACGAGCGCTGGTACGGGCTGAAGTTGAAAGATGAGAGTGCCACTGTCGGCAACGACGACGCGGTCGCCGCGCTCGACGTGAGCGTGCTGCAAGACAACCTGCTCGATCCCGTGCTCAGCATCAAAGACGTGCGAACGGACAAGCGCATAGACTTCGTTGGCGGCATCCGCGGCACGGAGGAACTCTCCCGCCTCGTTGATTCCGGCGCGGCGGCAGTCGCCTTCGCGCTTTACGCGACCTCGATTGAAGACCTGCTGCGCGTCTCCGACGCCAACGCCGTCATGCCGCCCAAGTCCACCTGGTTCGAGCCGAAGCTGCGCGACGGAATTTTGACTCATACGATTTAAGCGTGACAGGCGACAAGATAAAAACTTGTTCTTTCCTGTCACCTGTCACGCCGAGGTGATCCATGCGCGTACTCATCGCCGATAAATTTGAACAGTCGGGGCGCGACGGCCTCGAAGCCGCCGGCTGCGAGTTTTCCTATCAGCCTGACGTGAAAGACGACACGCTCGTCGAAGCCATCGGCGCGTACCAGCCGGACGCGCTCGTCGTGCGCTCGACGAAGGTGACGGAAGCGATGTTGGACGCGGGCGCGTTGAAGTTGATTGTGCGCGCGGGCGCGGGCTACAACACGATTGACGTGGCGGCGGCCTCGCGCCGGGGCGTCTACGTCTCGAACTGTCCCGGCAAAAATTCCGTCGCCGTCGCCGAACTCGCCTTTGCTTTGATACTCGCGCTCGACCGGCGCATCGCCGACAACGTCATCGAACTGCGGGCGGGTCATTGGAACAAGAAAGAATTTTCCAACGCGCGCGGCCTCTACGGGCGTACGCTCGGACTCGTCGGGACGGGGCAGATCGGGCAGGAGATGATCGGGAGGGCGCACGCCTTCGGGATGCGCGTCATCGCTTGGAGCCGGAGTTTGACGGAGGAGCGCGCGGCGGAACTCGGCATCGAACGCAGAGAGAGTCCGGCGGACGTGGCGCGCGACGCAGACATCGTGAGCGTCCACGTCGCACTGAAGCCGGAGACGCGCGGACTCGTTGACGCGGGATTCTTCGATGCGATGCGCGAGGGCGCGTACTTCATCAACACCTCGCGCGGCGAAGTCGTTGACCAGACGGCCTTGCTGCGTGCGATGCGCGAGCGCGGCGTGCGCGCCGGTCTTGATGTTTACGCGGCGGAACCCACCTCGGCGTTGGGCGAGTTCACGGACGAAATCGCTTGAAGGCTCGGAGGCCGCCGTCGCACGCATCAACCTCGAAGCCGCGCCGTCGTCCGAGACATTGCAGAAATTAAGAGATGAAAATAAGGACATCATCGAACTTAGCCTTCTGGAACTAAGGCAGTGATGAGTGACAAATGACACTTGATGAAAGCAAGGCTCTTGTCATGCGTCACTCTTAATCCGTCAGGGTGTATGAAAACTACGCTCATCACAGGCGCGTCGAGCGGCATCGGCGAAGTGTTCGGGCGAAAGCTGGCGGCGCGGGGCGAAAACGTCGTGCTGGTCGCGCGCTCTGAAAGTAAGCTCGCCGTCGTGTGCGAAGAGTTGCGGCGGGCGCATGGCGTTGACGCGCAGTACGTCGCGCTCGATCTGACGGAGAGAGATGCGCCGGCGCGTCTGTTTGCGGAGACGGAGCGGCGCGGGCTGGAAGTTGAGATGCTCGTCAACAACGCGGGCTTCGGCGCGGTGGGCGAGTTCGCGCTGCTCGAACTTGGAAGAGAGTTGGAAATGATTGACCTGAACGTTCGCGCGCTCGTGGAACTCACGCACAGATACCTTGCGCCGATGCGTGCGCGGCGGAGCGGGGCGATTATCAACGTCGCTTCGACGACGAGTTTTCAGCCCGTGCCGTTGATGGCGACGTATGCGGCGACGAAGGCATTCGTGCTCTCTTTCTCAGAGGCGCTGTGGGAGGAAAACCGCGCGTTCGGCGTCAAGGTGCTGGCGCTATGTCCAGGCTCGACGGGGACGAACTTTTTCAAAGTCGCGGGGACTGAGACGCCGCCCGCGCAGATTGTGCAGACGCCGGAAGCGGTGGTCGAGACTGGTTTGCGTGCGCTCGCGCGCGGGCAGAGCCACGTGATTTCCGGCTGGGGAAATTTTTTCATGGCCGAGGCCAATCGTCTCGCGCCGCGCTCTCTGTCAACGCGCATCGCGGGAATGATTTTGAAGAAGCGATACAATACAAACGACGCGACGGGCGGCAAGTAATTAAGTGATGGCAAGGAAGTTGCTTCTATCCTGTCACCCGTCACGTTTGATGAAAGGAATCAAATAATGACCGAGAGAATTTTTAACTTCAGCGCCGGCCCCGCCGTGCTGCCCGTCCCGGTGCTTGAACAGGCGCGAGACGAGATGTTGAGCTTGCCCGGCGTCGGCATGTCCGTCATGGAGATCAGCCATCGCTCGAAAACTTTCGATGAGATACACAAGGGCGCGGAGAGCGGCTTACGCGAGTTGATGGGCATCCCGGAAAACTACAAAGTGCTCTTTTTGCAGGGCGGCGCGAGCCTGCAGTTTTCGATGGTGGCGATGAATTTGCTGCCCGAAGGCGGGAGCGCCGATTACATCCTGACCGGCAGTTGGGGCAAGAAGGCTGCGAAGGAAGCGAAAAAGCAGGGCGCGGTCAACGTCGCCGCAGACATGGCCGACAGCCGCTACTCGCGTGTGCCTTCGCAGGACGAGTTGAAGCTAGACCCGCATGCGGCCTACGTGCATATCACCTCAAACGAAACGATTGAGGGCATCGAGTGGCAGACGGAACCTGAAGTGGGCAGCGTGCCGCTCATCAACGACTCTTCGTCAAACATCCTCTCGCGCCCCGTTGACGTTGCGAAGTACGCGCTCATCTATGCCGGCGCGCAGAAGAACATGGGGCCGTCGGGCGTCACCGTCTGTATCATCCGCGAAGACTTGCTGACGCGCATCCCCGACGGCCTCCATACCATGCTCGACTATCGCACGCACACCGAAAACGACTCGCTCTACAACACGCCGAACACGTGGGGCATCTACATCATCAATCTCATCTGCCAGTGGCTCAAAGGCAAAGGCGGGTTGGAAGGCATGAGTCGCGAGAATGAAGCGAAAGCTAAATTGATCTACGACGCGATTGACGCAACGGACTTTTATCGTGGCCACGCTGATGCCAATTACCGCTCAAAGATGAACGTCACGTTTCGCCTGCCGTCGGAAGAGTTGGAGAAAAAGTTCGCGCAGGAAGCGACCGCCGCGCGGCTCGACGGTCTCAAGGGTCACCGCTCGGTCGGCGGCATTCGCGCCTCCATTTACAATGCCTTCCCGCGCGAGGGCGTCGAGGCGCTCGTCTCGTTTATGAAAGAGTTCGAGCGAAAGAACGGCTAAGATTTATGACAAAACACCTGTCCTCTTCAGCCGCAGCTTTCATCATCTTCCTCTGCGTCGTCGCCGTAGGGACGGGCGCGTCTCCGGCAGATGACGGCGGCGTCAACCTCGCGTCGGAAAAACATCTTCGCAACGTCCGGCAACTGACCTTCGGCGGCGAAAACGCGGAGGCTTATTTTAACGGCGACGGCAGCCTGCTCAGTTTCCAATCGAAGCGCGACGGGCGCGAGTGCGACCAAATTTACACGATGCGAGTTGACGGCTCGGACGTGCACATGGTTTCGACCGGTGTAGGCGCGACGACGTGTTCTTACATTTTCCCGAACGGCAAGCGACTCCTCTACGCCTCGACGCACGGGGCAGGCTGGGAGTGCCCGCCGCGCCCCGATTATTCCAAAGGATACGTCTGGCCGATTCGCAAAACCTTCGACATCTACACGGCGCGCCCGGACGGATCGGACTTGAAACAGTTGACGAGCACGGACGGCTACGACGCCGAAGCGACTATCTCGACCGACGGCAAACGAATCGTCTTCACTTCCCTGCGGAGCGGCGACCTCGACCTCTACACAATGGACGCCGACGGGCGCAACGTGAAGCGTCTGACAAGCGAACTCGGCTACGACGGCGGGGCGTTCTTCTCGCGCGATGGCAAGCGCATCGTCTATCGCGCCTATCATCCACAGACACCGGAGCAGATTGCGCGTTACAAACAGAAGCTCGCCGAAGGGCTGATCGAGCCGACGGTTTTTGAACTGTGGGTGATGGATGCGGACGGCAAAAACAAGCGACAGGTGACGCGCCTCGGCGCGGCCAGTTTCGCGCCCTACTTGTTCCCGGACGGCAAGCGTATCATCTTCGCCTCGAACGTCAACGATCCAAAGGGGCGCAACTTCGATCTCTACATGGTGAACGTGGACGGCACAAGATTGGAGCAAATTACTTTCAACGACAGCTTCGACGGCTTCCCGATGTTTTCGCCCGACGGGAAAAAATTAGTCTTCGCCTCGAACCGCCACGCGCAGACGAAGGGTGACACGAATATCTTCATCGCCGACTGGGTGAACTGAACAAGCATTTGAGAATTCAAACCTGAAATTTTTCAGATTTGAAATTGCCAATCAGAAATCTGAGTGTTAACCAGCATGCGTCACAAAATCCTTCAACTCCTTCTCGCCTTAGTCCTCGCCTCAAACACCTTCGCACAGCAAAAGAGCGCCGACGCGAGTGCGCCAGACGCGGAACGCTTGCGCGCTCATATCGCTTATCTCGCATCCGACAAGCTCGAAGGGCGCAGGACGGGAAGCGGCGGCGCAAACTTGGCCGCGGAATATATTGCGAGGGAGTTTGCACGCTACGGCCTGCGTCGCAGCGTCGGCGTTGACCTGCCCGGTATGTCGCGGTTCGAGGCAGATTCCCCTCGACGCTACATGCAGGAGTTTCCCTATGTCGCCGCCGTCGAACTCGGCAAGGGCAACGCCATGGCTTTGACCTCGAACGCTCGACCGGATATGGACACAGAGACGCTCATCCTTCGCGTCGGCGAAGACTGGATGCCGCTCGGCTTCAGTGCGAACGGGCGCGCGGAGAGTCTGCCCGTCGCGTTCGCAGGCTATGGCATCGCGGCAAGCGAGTTGAATTACGACGACTACAAAAGCGCGGACGTGAAGGATCGCATCGCCGTCGTCTTCGCGTCCACGCCGGACGGCGACAACCCGCACGGGCAGTTCGCGCGTTACGGCGACTTGCGACTCCGTGCGGCGGCGGCGCGCGGAGCCGGCGCGCGTGCGCTCGTGCTCATCGCGGAGGAAGAAAATTTCAAGGACGACAGGCTCGCGCGTCCCGCCTTCGACAACGCCGGCGGCGATGCGGGGCTGCCGGTCGTCGTCGTCTCGCGACAAGCGGGCGCGCAACTGCTGGGCTTCGGCGGGGCGAAGCAGTTGACCGATTTTGAAAAGATGCTGCGTCTGCGGAGCGCACCGCCGTCAACGCCACAGCCCGCAACCGGCAGGGAGGAAAGTCTTCCCGTCGTGGTGCGTGTCTTCGCGCCTTCCCCGAACGGCACGCTGAGTCTCTCCACAGACATCGTGCGCCGCAACGCTTCTGCCTACAATGTCGTCGGCATCCTTGACGGTCGCGACCCGCAGTTGAAAAACGAAGTGATCGTCATCGGCGCGCACTACGACCATCTGGGGCGCGGCGGGGCGGGCAGTCTCGCGGCGCGCGAGGGCGACATCCATCACGGCGCGGACGACAACGCATCGGGCACGGCGGGCTTGCTCGAACTCGCGCGGCTGCTTTCACAGGAGCGCGCGAAGTTGCGGCGCACCGTCGTCTTCGTCGCGTTCAGCGGCGAGGAAGAAGGCTTGCTCGGTTCGAGTTTCTACGTCACGCGCCCCACGCTGCCGCTTGAGCAGACCGTGGCGATGATTAACATGGACATGATCGGGCGGCTCAAAGACAACGCGCTCATCATCGGCGGCGTCGGCACGGCGCAGGAGTGGCGTCCGTGGATCGCGGGGACGAATAACGAGATCAGCATAAACGTCGTCGCGGGCGCGTCGGGCGGGCGCGTGAATCCACCTGACGACAAAAAGGCGGTGATGCATTCTCCGAGCACGACGGATGCGGGGAAGGAGATGCCGGTCGTCACTGGCATTGACGGGCGCGTGGTGGCGACCGCGACGAACGGAGAGCGTTTTGCGCTCACGCTCAACGAGGACGGCTACGGGCCGAGCGATCACTCGTCGTTTTATGCGAAGAAGATTCCCGTGCTCTTCTTCTTCACAGGCACGCACGAGGATTATCACAAACCTACGGATACATCGGAGCGCATCAACTACGTGGGCGAGGCTCATGTCCTCGAATTCGTGCGCGAGATCGTCGCCGACTTGCAGGCGAGCGACAAGCGCCCGACCTTTGCCGTCGCGAAGAGCGCGAGCGCGGGGCGCTCGACGGGTTTCCGCGTCTACCTCGGCACGATCCCGAATTACGGCGAGGCGACCGACGGCTTGAAGCTGGACGGAGTGCGCGAAGGTTCGCCAGCGGAGAAGGCCGGGCTGAAGGCAGGCGACCGGATCGTGAAGCTGGCCGGGCGCGATGTGCGCAACGTCTACGACTACACCTACGCGCTCGCGGAGATGAAGGCCGGGCAGGAATATGAGATTGTCGCCGTCCGCGAGGGCCGGCAGTTACTACTCAGGATAACTCCGGAACCCAGAAAGCAATGACGAGTGACGGGCGACGAGTGGCAAGTTGAAAAACCTGTCACTCGTCACCCAACACTCGTCACCTGTCTCTGCTACCCTAATCTTTACCAGCGCGGCTCGCGGTCGCCGCCGCCGCCGCCGCCACGGCCTCCACGGTCGCGACCGCCGCCACCGCCGTAGCCGCCACCACCGCCGCCGCCGCGATCCTCACGCGGGCGCGCCTCGTTGACCGTCAGTGCGCGACCGTTAAATTCCTTGCCGTTAAACTGCTCAATGGCAGCCGCCGCGCCCTCCGGTGTCGCCATCTCGACGAAGCCGAAGCCACGCGAGCGGCCAGTGTCGCGGTCTTCGACCACGGAAGCTGTCTCGACTTCGCCCGCCTGCGCGAACAGCTCCCGCAGTTCGTCGCCCGTCGTCCGGAAGTTGAGGTTTCCAACATATAGTTTCGTGCTCATCTTTTTATCCTTTTAGCAAAGGAAGCGCGGGCAGTTGCCATTCGCGGAGTCCGCAGGGAAAGGTTACTCAAGACTCAGGCGGCGATGGCGGCGACATGCCCGGTGCTCTAACGCTGTCGAGAGCGGCTTCAACCAACTTAACAATTAACCTCGCTCTCTCCTCAGCCGAACACCGTCGCCAGACTGTCACGGGCAGGCGCGGTCACCTTATGACGCGCGAGAGCAGGAACCTTTGAACGCGGAAAGTATGCCCCACATTTCGCGGGGAGCGCAAGAGCATTTTCGCCACTCCGGCACTCGCCGCAGGGCGGCAGACGGCGCGTTGAATCAACTCCGTCAAGTTCCCCGCCTGAAGCCCCGTCGCGCCGCGCGGCAGAGAATTATTCAGGCCGGTTCGCCCGCTCACAAAGCGGCGCTTCCTTTCGCTTGAAAAGCCAACGGCTTTAGAGCAAAATACGTCCGCGTTTGCTTTCACTACCGTCAGGCGGGCTGCCAGTCAAACGAGTTAGCCCGCGCCGTTGGAAAATTCCCAGACCCTCTTCGCGCCTCAGACCAGACGGGAGCACACAGACAAATGATCGGCCAGACCATCTCCCACTACCGCATCCTCAACCAGATCGGCGAGGGCGGCATGGGCGTCGTCTACGCCGTCGAAATCATCGAGGACGTGGCGTGCGCGCTCGCCGAAGCGCACCGGCGCGGCGTCGTGCACCGAGACATCAAGCCTTCAAACGTCCTGATTGATAATCGCGGCGAAGTGAAGGTGCTCGACTTCGGACTGGCGAAGCAACTCGACGAGGCATCCGACGGGGAGGGGGGCGACGGGGCTTCGAGTTCCCACGCGCGGACGATCATCGAGATGCACACGCGCAGCGACGTGGTCGTCGGTACGCCGCTTTATTTATCGCCCGAACAGGCGCGCGGCGCTCCCGTGGACAGGCGCAGCGACCTCTTCGCGCTCGGCGCGCTGCTCTACGAATGCGTCGCTGGCCGCCCGGCCTTCTCCGGCGCGAACGTCATCGAAATCGGCGCGCAGGTGCTGCACATCAACCCGCCGCCGCCCTCTCAATTCAACCCGCGCGTGACGCCGGAGTTGGATCGCGTCACGCTCAAGGCGCTCGCCAAGAAGCCGGAGGAGCGATACCAGAAGGCGGACGAGATGGCCGCTGAGTTGGAATCCGCGCGGGCGAAGCTTTCGACATCCGACACGACACGCACGCGGCGGCTCGCGACGCAGGCAGGCGCGATGCGTTCGAGCGCGCTGATGACTCTCTCGGACACGCTGCGCCGCCCGCGACTGTCGCCGCTCGCCTTTCTCGCGGCGCTCGGCGTGGTGCTGCTCGGCGTCTGGGCTTTCGCCTCGTGGCGCGCGCCGAAGGGACACCAGCCGCTGCCCGGAGCGGTCGAGTCGTACAACCGTGGCATGGACGCGATGCGCGCGGGCGCTTACTTCAAGGCGAGTCGCGAACTCGAAGAGGCTGTCCGCAGGGACAGCAAGTTCGCGCTGGCACATGCGAGCCTCGCCGAAGCGTGGGCCGAACAGGATTATCTGGATCACGCGAAGGACGAACTGCTGGCCGTCTCCACGCTCGTGCCCGAACGCAAGGTGCTCTCAGAACTCGAAGCGCTCTACCTCGACGCCGTCACGGCGACCGTGCGGCGCGAATACGCCGAGGCCGTCAAGTCTTACGAAGAAGTCGCGCGGCGCGGGCCGGAGTCGGCGCAAGCCTATCTCGATCTGGGGCGCGCTTACGAAAAAAACGACGAGATGCAGAAGGCCATATACAGTTACGTCAAAGCGACGAACCTTGCGCCTCAGGACGCGACGGCCTTCCTGCGCCTCGGCATCCTTTACGGGCGCAAGCACGACGTGGCGAGCGCCGTCGTCACGTTCGAGAAGGCCGAAAGCATCTACCGCGCGGCGGGCAACGACGAGGGGCGCGCGGAGGTGCTCTACCAGCGCGGTTACATGTACAACGGCGCGGGCAAACTCGCAGACGCGCGGCAGAACCTCGAACAGGCCCTCGAACTCGCGCGTGCGAGCGACAACCAGTACCAGCGCGTCCTTTCACTGCTGGCCCTGAGCAGCGTGATGCTCTCCGACAACAAGCAACTGGCGGAGGCCGAGCGTTACACGCGCGAGGCTGTGGACTTCGCCCGCGCCAACGGCATGTTCAACCTCACCGCGCGCGGCCTTGTTGACCTCGGCAACGTCTTCTTCACGGGCGGCGATTTCCCGCAGGCCGAGGAGCATTTCAGGCAAGCGCTCGAACTGGCGCAACGCTACGGGATGCGCCGCATGGAAGCGCGCGCGGCGCTCTCGCTCGGAAGCGTGCTGACCAGCCAGACTCGGACTGACGATGCGCTGCCGTTCCTGCGGCAATCGCTCGCCTTCTACCAGCAGGGCGGTTATCGTCGCGAGGCTTCGCAGGCGCTGACGCTGCTCGCGCGCACCATGCGCCAGAAGGGCGACTACGCGGGCGCGCTCCAGGCCTTCGAGCAGCAACTCCAACTTGCGCGACAGGAGAACAACACTTCGCAAGTCGTCCTCTCGCTCAACGACGTGGGGCGCGTGCTCGCGCTCCAGTCGAGATACACGGAAGCGCTCAAGTATTTCGAGGAGAGTTACGCCATCACCAAGTCCTCGAACGACCAACTCCATATGGGCTACTGCCTGATTAACCGCGCGAACGTCCTCTGGCGACTGGGCCGCTATGACGAGGCGGGCGCGCTGCTCGAACAGGTTGACGCCGTCACGAACCAGCAACCGGGCGCGTACAAGGCGCTGGAGGCCGAAGTCCTTCACAGCCGCTTCGAGATCGCACTCAGCGAGCGACGCCTGCCCGAAGCCAAAGCGTTAGCCGGGCGCGCTCTGGCCGAAGGCAAGTTCGTTGACATCAACGTCGAGGCCAGACGCGTGTTGGGACTCGCACTGAGCTTCTCCGGCGCGAAGCGCGAAGGCCGTGCGATGTGCGAGCGGGCCGCGCAGGACGCCAGAAGCGCGGGCGAGCAGATGCGGCTTCTTTCCCTGCTCGCGCTCGCCGAGGCAAGTCTCGAAAGCGGCAACACGGAAGATGCGATGGCTGATGCGTCGCAGGCGCAAGAGTCGTTCGCGCGCACGGGCCAGCAGGATTTGGAGTGGCTCGCCTGCCTCCTGGAAGCTCGCGCACGACTTCGCGCGGGCGACCCGGCGGACGCGCGACGCCACGCCGCGCACGCGGACGAACTACTGGCCGCGCTCCGGCAGAAGTGGGGAGACGCGGCTTACGCCGGTTTCCTCTCCAGGCCGGACGTACAATTCTCTCGCAAACAGCTCGGCGAAATACCAGGCTGAGCACAAGTATTTTTGCCCTGACTCACAAAAGGAGAAACACTCATGCCAGACGAACCGGTAGTCATCAAAGGCGGCTCCGTGGAGATTGACTTCAACCCGGGTGTCTACATTAAAGACCCGGCCAATCCGAAAAAGCATTCCAACGCGAACCAGAAAATCACCAGCGTGGAAATAACCGACGACAATACGGGACAGGTGACTACCTGGCCCGCGCCGGGCAACGGGAAATGCACCATCAAGATCAACACCCGTTGATGTCGGCGACGATTCCGCACATGGCGAATTGTCGCTAACACGAATTTCCTTAACACAAACGAACAGGGCACGAATGGTCGGCAGTAATCCCATCCGTGCCCTGCTCGTTTTTTCGTGCGACGCGACGCGTGCGGGCGGGGCGCACGCCGTCTCTTAATCGTTTTCGACAGTGATTGATCTGGCCGCCGCACGCGCCCTTCGTTCACTGAAAACGGCGTCGGCGATATTCACGATTCGCCAGAACGTGCCGCTCGCGCCGAAGTGTTCGCGCATGCGCGTGAAGATTCGCGGGTAGAGCCTGGCGGTGTGGCTGAGAAGACTTCTCAGCGTGTCGAAGGTCAGGCGATCCTGAAAGAGTTCGCGCCGCACGCGCTCGTCCAGATTGTGCAGCGCGGCCATCACGGCGTTGAGTGTCTCGTTGACAGAGGAAGGCTCGCTCTGCAAGGCCGGGCGCAGGAACTCCGCGAGTCCCGCCGCCTGCGCGATACGAGCCTCGACGCCCTCGCTCATCTCCGACAAAGATGCCGCGTCCGTCAAGTTCTCTTCGAGCGCCCGGTTGGTCAGGTGCGTCAGGCGACGCAAGCCACGCGCGTGCGGGCCGAAGCCGAAGAACGCCTGCGGGCCGCTCAGTCCCGCCGCCTCGCCGATCACTAACACGCGTTCGTCCGAAGTCTTCCGGCGGATTTTTCTGCCGCTCTGCTGAAAGGCGGGAACGTGGCCGAACAGCGGTTTTTGCACGCGCCACTGCGCGCCCGCGCGTTTGTAGGACGGCAGCGCCTCGAAGTATCGCTCGAACAAAGAAAGCAGCGATTTATCGGCGGGCGAGTCCGCCGCGTCGTAGAAGAAGAGGTGCGTCGCAAACTCGTCGCGCTCGGCGCTCGCGGCGAACCCCTGCCAGATAAGTTGTCGCCCTTCGCGCGCGTCCTCGGTCGTCACCAGCATCTCGCCTGCTTTGAAGTCAACCGTGTCTGGCTCCTGCCCGCGCACGAAGCCGCGCGCCAGCGTCCCGACCGTCGGGCATACGTGTGTGAATGAGCGCCCGTCGTTGAACTGGCGCGACACGGGAGAATGCGCGCCCGCCGCGTCCACGAACAGACGCGCACTGAAGAGGCGACGCGCGCCGCGCCCGTCTACGGCCTCGACCGTCACACGATGCCGCTCGACGTAGGCGCGCACAAAGCGCAAACCTTCCAAGACCGCGCAACCGCGCTGACCCTGCGCGCGGATTCTGTCGGCGGCGAGCCGTAACAACGCGCCTGCATCAACCGCCACGTCGAGCACGCCGTTGACCCACAACGGCTCGGCCTTAACGCGCGACGCGGCGTCGTGAAACTTCACGACGCCAGCGCGGTAGCGGTTGACCACCACACTCTCAAGCTCTTCCTTCGTGAATAGCCCCGCGCGCTCGAACTCGCGCAGTTCCTCTTCGGACAGTTTCCAGTCGGCTTGCTCCTGTCCGCCGGCATCACGCGTGTCTA
>JAIVJG010000019.1 GCA_020200155.1 Acidobacteriota bacterium
CGCTGGAGTTGGGTTTCGATGCCTGCCCATTTCGCCTTAACATTCTGTTGTTTCGTCGTCAGTGTGTTGTAGCCGCAGCCGCTGGCCGAGACGGACGCGAACACGACGAAAGCCAGCAGTAACATTTTTCTCTTATTCATTACAATCCTCCTTAAGCGAGGGTATCTGTTCAGCACGATCCCCCACATCTCGAAATTAGTTATACCTCACCCATCGCTTCTAAACGATCAACCGCCTCGATGACGCGCTCGATCTGCGCCATGTAAGAAGTGAAAAGCTCGTGAGCCTCCCTGTCATCAAGTGCGCGTTCGTCGCCGCCCTCGCGCAGCCCGAAGATGCGCTCGAACGTCTGGCCGTCAAGCGAAAGCCGCCTCGCGGTCGCATCCACAATCTCGCGCTTGAGCAAGGGCGGCTCCGCCCCGCTCAACATCAGTACGGGCGCGAACAGCGTCGCGAAACTCGTCAGCGAGTCGCTCATCAAGTCCTGCAACTTCTGCGCCGACACCGACGCCGGGATGTACAGGCGACGCAGTTGAATCAGCTTGCTTCGCAACTCGTACTCCGTCTGGTGACGCAGGTTCTCGTTCGAGATGTGAATCGTCTCGAACGGGTCTCTGCCGTAGAGCACGCGGCGCGCGCGCCTCATCTGTTGAAACTCGATGGGGAATACGTCCGCCGCGTCGTTCAACTCCGCGAAGGTGAAATAGACCGGCAGCGGATGGCCCAGACGTTGCCACTCACGCACGGGTGCCTGCGCCTGGCGCAAGTCTTCAGGCGTGATGCGTTGCAAGGCGATCAGCAAATTGTAGTCCGAGTGCAACTCGACGTGATCGCCGGTCGCCGCCGAGCCATACAGCACGACCGACGCGAGATTGTCGCCATGCGTCGCACGCAAATCCCCGATCAGATGGTTGAAAGCGTCCTGCGCTACTTTGTTAGCCATTAGTCGTCACCAAACCGAAGTGCTGAATGCGGAATGATGAACGATGAGTGAAAAGATCTTTGCCTCTGTCTTTAACATTCATCGTTCCGCATTTCAATGTTACCAGCTTCCGCCCGCGCCTCCGCCGCCGAAGTCTCCGCCGCCGCCGAAACCGCCGAATCCCCCGCCTCCACGCGTCGGCTGTTGTCCGTGGTGCCTCGATAGGCGTAGCTCTGGTCAATACCTTCAATGCTGAAGTTGCGCTTCTCCGCAAGCGTCGCCACGACGGCCTGCACGAAGTCCGTCAAGCCCTGACCGTAATTCCCTTGCTGGAACGGCCCGCGCAGACGCTGCCGCGCGATCTGGCCGACGAGTCCATCCGGCAAGTCGCCTTCGAGATGGCGGCTGACCTGCACCTGATACTTGTGGTCGTTAACCGCGACGAGAAGCAGCAGTCCATTCTGCTCGCCTTCCTTCGAGCCGATGCCCCACCCACGTGCGACCGCCAACGAATAATCGAAGATCGGCGTGTCGCCCGTCGTCGGAACTGTCACGACCGCGAACTCGATGTCAGCCCTCTCTTTCAGACGATTGAGAATCGTCGCCAGGCGATCCTTCGTCGCCGGATCAACGACGTTCGCGCTATCGGTGACGTATTTACTAAAGCCCGTCGGTTGGGGCAGAGGGGCTTCCGGCTTGAACTGCGCACGCGCCACTCCGGCACAAGCGAGCAGATACAGCAGCACAAAGATTCTGACTGAAAAGGTTAGGCGTTGGGTTTGCATTGATGACACGATGATAGCAGTAAGAAGCCAAAAGAAAAATGTCAGTCACACCGCTTCTGTAGTTTTATATTACGTAACTCGGAGGCGGACAGTTCATCCTTCAATCAGCATGTGCATCAGGTAAAAAAATGCGACGCCGACAAAAACGACGACGGAGACGAGCGGGTTTTTTTCTTCGAGATGATTGACCTCAGGAATCAGGTCACTCGCCGCCTGTGCAGCAGCACCGCGATAAAGACCAGCAACCCAACTTTATGATCCACGCCAAAAGCCGCTGCCACAGATGCGCCGTCAAAAAATGTGTGAATCGAGAGACCCCCGATAGCCGTGTATGCCGCCGACGTGCGAAACACCGCTTCCGGGTGGGTTTCAGCCCCGAAGTGGAAGTGCGGCGCAATCGTGTGCTCGAAGAGATGGATTAATAAATACCCGCCTAAAAGTAAGGTCATCGCGCCGAGGACGCCACGACCCGCTTCAACGCCGGGTGTTGTCAGGGAGGGAACCCACAGTGTGACCACTTCCGGCACAATCTCGATAAAGATCGCTGCCAGCATAAAGCCAGCGCCCAGTGCTACCAAGTATCTCAAAAAGCGAGGGTTGCGACGGCTGCTCGTGGAGCGTGCGAGCAGTAATCCACCCAAGACATTTCCGAGCGCCACGAGTCCGCCGAAAAGTATAATTTCGCCTAAATTCATCTCTGATTCAGATTTACCAGTGCCAAAATGTTATTTGCGTGGACTTGGCGCGCAACTATACAGGATGACAACCCGACTTGGCTATGGAGGACTTTAAGCATTATCGCACCATATGGTGCTTAAAATTCTTGATTTAACAGTATTTTTGCTCTTGACATGCTTAAGCAGACGGGCGTACTATGCGCGGCAGGTGGTCGAAAGTGGTTAAAAGTGGGCTACTCAGAGCAGCTTGCCGACAATGGTTAGAGTTTCACTTTAAGGTTTAAGCAGTCCCCGCTCTCGCTGTCCGCCGCAACTCCTATGCTCAGAGGAAATTACACGGCGCGCATTGACGACAAGGGGCGATTGAAAGTGCCGACCACTTTCAGGCGTTATATAGAGGAGAAGCATGGGACAGAGTTCTACATAACCAGCCTGACCGGCGAATGCGTCCGAATCTACCCTCTATCCGAATGGGAGTTCATTGAGCAGCGTCTGGCGCTTCTGCCCTCCATGGACCCGGCACGGCGCAAGTTCCTTGACAGAACGAACTACTACGGCCAGCAAGCTTCGATGGACGGGCAGGGTCGCATCCTCGTTCATCCGCTGTTGCGGAAAGCGGCGAGCGTCGTCGGCGATGTGGCGGTTCTCGGTTATTTGACATACCTGGAAGTTTGGGAGCTAGACCGATTCGAGCGTCGCCTCCTCACCGACCCGTACACGGATGAGGACGAGGCGGCAATTGCGCGACTCGGAATCTAAGGACAGTGAAGTGTGGCGAGTAGCAAGATCAAAGCAAATGCTGTTAACCCGTGCCTGACCCGATACTGCACGTTGGTTAATAAATGCTCGTTACTCGTTACTTGCTTCTCCTTACAGTTCTTTGAGACCACGGGGCGGTGGTGATGGCGGAGTCCGGAGGGGGGCCGGGCGCGCCCCATCGCCCCGTGTTGCTTCAAGAGACGGTTCGCCTGCTCGCGCCCGAGCGCGGCGGGCTGTTTGTTGATGCGACGCTTGGACTCGGCGGTCACAGCGAGGCGATTCTCGAAGCTTCGCCGCAGACGCGAGTCCTCGGTATTGACCGCGACCCGGCGGCCTTACGTCTCGCGAGCGAACGCCTGGCGCGTTTCGGCGAGAGGTTTCGTGCAGTGCACGCTAATCACCGCGACGTTGTGCGTGTGATGCGGGAGGCGGGCGACGGAGAGGCAAGCGGCATACTGGCCGATTTGGGCGTTTCGTCCTTGCAGTTTGACACGGCTGAGCGTGGCTTCAGTTTTCGTCAGGACGCACCGCTCGACATGCGCATGGATGCTTCAGGTAATGAGGAGACGGCGGCGCAACTGCTGGCGCGACTCCCGGAGGAAGAAATCGCGCGCATTATCTTTGAATACGGTGAAGAGCGAAAGTCGCGCCGCATTGCTCGCTGGATCGTCGAGAGGCGCGAGCGCGGCGAGCCGGTGGAGACGACGGCTCGCTTGGCCGAGTTGGTCGCACGTGCGGTCGGTCACAAGCGGACGGATCGGATTCACCCAGCGACGCGCACGTTCCAGGCCCTGCGCATCGCCGTCAATCACGAACTCGAAGGTCTCGGCGAATTCATCGAAACGGCAGTTGATCTTTTACAAGCACAGGGGCGTCTGGCGGTCATCAGCTTTCATTCGCTGGAGGATCGCATCGTGAAGAGGACGCTACGCCGTCTGTCTGGGCAATGCGAGTGTGGGCCGCGCGTGCCGGTCTGCTCGTGCGGCGCGCGGAGTGCGGTAGAGATTCTGACGCGGCGACCGATCACGGCGTCGGACGCGGAGACGGAAGAAAACGCGCGCGCACGCAGTGCCAAATTGCGCGCTTGCTTGAAACTTTAACGCGCTCAACCGGGCGGGACTGAGAAAACATGAAAATGTTATCCCTCCTTAACCTCAGCCCTCTGACGCTCAATCCTTTCTAAATTAGTTCGAGGCTGAAAACTTGATGAGAAGAGTACCCCAGCAGCAACACAACGCCCCCATCCGCCGCGAACGCGACGAGCGCTCGTTCAGGCGACAGCTACTTCTACTCGTGAGCTGTCTCGCGCTGGCCGTAGGGTTCATCCTGGCGACGCGCCAGCAAATCGCCGCCGTTCAGTACGGTTATAAGATCGAAGCTCTGCGCCGCGAGCGCGAAACTCTTCTGGACGAGCAGCGACGTTTGAAACTGGCGCTCGAAGAAAACTCTTCATCCGCGCGACTGAGCCGCGCGGCCCGCGACTTGGGGTTACAGCCGGCTCACGCCTCGCAGATCGAAGCGGGCGCGCAGCGTGAAGCAGGAGAGGAGAGCGCGGGTACGTCTGTGTTCGTCGGGACTGCGACGGCCAGTGCGGCGTTCCGCCACTGAGGAAAGGAGTTTCATTTGAATTGCTGCGCGCGTCTCCGCTCCATCTCCCATCCGCTTGCGGAAGCGCCGAATTTGAAAGCCCCACACCTTCTATAACGCGTTGCGCGAGGCGTGCGGCGCTCCGGTTCGAGAGACTGATGAGGAAGTCGTACCTGCCGATGCGAGAACGTTACCTTGCTGGGTCAACATTGCGTCCCGATGCTTCACGGCGGCGTGCTTTAGTCGTCGCCGTTTTTCTTTGCGTCTGGATGGTGATCGCGGGGTTACGGCTCGTCTACCTGCAAACGTCGCAGCACGAGTGGCTGAGCCGCCGTGCGCGCGCGCAGCAACTCGACAGCGAGCCGCTCAGCCCCGTGCGCGGCCTGATCGTTGACAGGCAGGGCAGGGAGTTGGCGCGCAGCGTGGACTGCGACTCTTTCTTCGCCGTGCCGACGGAGATTGAAAACGTGGACGAGACGGCGGCTCGTCTCGCGAGCGTGCTCAAGACGGACGGAACAGCTTTGGCGTCGCGACTGAAGGGGGCAAAGGAGGCGCATCGAGGCTTCCTGTGGCTCGCGCGCAAGCTCGACGAAGCGCAGAGCCAAGCCGTCAGCGAGTTGAAGATCAAGGGCGTGTACGCGATGCAGGAGCCGAAGCGTCGCTACCCGAACGGCACGCTGGCGGCGCACGTGCTTGGCTTCGTCGGGTTGGACGACAAGGGGTTGGGCGGCGTCGAACAGATTTACAACGCTTCGCTAGTGGGCGACGCGGGCAAGCTTCTGCTGGAAGGCGACGCGCGGCGCAAGTCCTACGAGAGTTTCGGCGTCGAGCCGAAGCCGGGCCAGTCGCTCGTGCTGACGATAGATCAGACCGTGCAGTATTTGACGGAGCAGTCGCTCGCGTCGGCGGTCGAACGCGCGCACGCGAAATCCGGAACGGCCATCGTGCTCGACCCGCACACGGGCGAGATTCTCGCGCTCGCGAACGCGCCCGCCTTCAACCCGAACGACGCGGGCCGGGCCGGCGCGGACGCACGTTTGAATCAGGCGCTGCAAAATATCTACGAGCCGGGTTCGACCTTCAAAGTCGTCGCTTACTCCGGCGTGCTGGAAGAGGGCCTGGGCAAACCGGACGACCGCGTTGATTGCCAGATGGGTTCAATCACCATCGCGGGCCGCGTCGTGCACGACCACTCGCCCTACGGCACGCTGACTTTGACGGAGGCGCTCGCGAAGTCTTCCAACGTCGCGGCGATCAAGATGGGGCTGCGTCTGGGGAACGAGCGGATGTATCGCTACATCCGCAATTTCGGGTTCGGCGCGAAGACGGGCGTGGAACTGCCCGGCGAGACTGCGGGGCTGTTGCGTCCCTTCGAGCGCTGGCAGCCGAGTTCAATCGGCTCCATCGCCATCGGGCAGGAGATCGGCGTCACGCCTTTGCAGGTGGCGGCGACCTACGGCACGGTCGCCAACGACGGCGTCCGCATCGCGCCACACATCGTGCGCGAGATTCGCAACGACGACGGCACGGTCGCGCGAGGGGCGCAGGCCGAGTCGCACCGCGTCGTCAGCGCCGACACGGCGCGCAAGATTCGCGGGATGCTGGAGAGCGTGACGACCAAGGGCACGGCCAGGGCGGCGCGACTCGAAGGCTACACGGCGGCGGGCAAGACGGGCACGGCGCAGAAGATTGACCCGAAGACGCGCACCTACTCGGCGACGAAGTACGTCGCATCGTTCGTCGGCTTCGCGCCCGTGGAGAATCCTTCGGTCGTCATCATCGTCGTGGTGGACGAACCCGTCGGCGCGCATCACGGCGGCGACGTGGCCGCGCCCGTCTTCGCCGAGATCGCCGATCAGGTGCTGCCGTACCTGAACGTCATGCCGGACGAAGAGATAAAAGCTCCCGCGCCCGGCGAGCGGCTTCTTGCACAGGCCGCACGCTCTCAAGCCGAGGCGGAAGCCGCGAGAGCGAGGGAGGTCGAAAGCGACGGGCAGGTGAAGTTGCCCGTGGTCGCAAAGAGCGTAGGCGAAGGCGACATGGGCGAGATTGTTTACGCGACGGCGGGCGAGCGGTCACTGTTGATGCCCGACCTGCGCGGTCGCAGCGTGCGCGACGTGGCGCTCATCTGCGCGCAACTCGGCCTTGAGCTTGAGGCGCGCGGCGAAGGTCTGGCTGTTCGTCAAAGTCCTGCGGTCGGCACGAATGTCGAAGCGGGCCAGACGGTGCGGATCGAGTTTGGGCGGAGCGATTAAGGAGAATTCATGGTTTGTGCTTATTTGATTTCATCTCTGAATTTGAGATTTGAAATCGCCTTCCCCTTGAGCGCAAACCAGAAATCGAATTCGGACATTTCTATGAAACTTGCGCGGAGCAACACTTCCCCCGGTGCTGAAATGAATCGCAGAGTCGCCGAATGCCGCGAGCGTTTGCGCCGTGGCCGGACAGTGCGGACAATAACAAGGCGCGCCGCCGCGCTCGCTGTCGAAGAGTTGACGGAAGGAAAGGCACTGCCGGACGCTTCCACCGCTTCGGAGACGCAGGCGCAGGCCGAGGAAGAGGCACCGGCGACACCCTGAGGAATTGACGAAAGCGCGCTGCGGGCCGTGCCGGAGACTGGGTGCAGTGGAGGAAGAGTCCGAGCGTGAACATAAGATTGGCGGCACAATTGATGCGCGCTTCGACGGAAGCGACCGGAGAGTTCTTTGACAAAGAAATAAATGGTTTTTCGATTGACTCGCGCTCCGTCGCGCCGGGCGAGTTGTTCTTCGCCCTCTCGGCGGAGGACTACCGCCGGCACTGTTTCACGGCCACGTCCTTCGCGGACGCGCACGAGTTCATCCCGCAGGCGTTCGAGAGCGGCGCGGCGGCGGTCGTCGCACGCGGCGAGCGCGTCGAAGGAGACGAACACCTCGCCCCTTTCCGCGAACGCCTGCTGCTCGTGGACGACGTGATCGAAGCATTGCAGCTTCTGGCGCACGGAGTGCTCGAATCGTGGGGTCGTCCGGTGGTCGGCATCACGGGGAGCGCAGGGAAGACGACGAGCAAAGACCTGACGGCGCACGTCCTCGGCGTCGCGGGCCGGAGGGTGTTGAGCAGCCGGAAGAATTTTAATAACGAGCTGGGCGTGGCGCTGTCTGTCTTGCAGTTGGTGTCGGGCGGGGCGAAGCCGGAGGACTTCGACGTGGCCGTGCTTGAGATGGGGATGTCTTTGCCCGGCGAGATCGCGCGTCACTGTCTGGTTGCGCCGCCGGACATCGGCGTCGTCCTGCTGGTCGCGCCCGTGCATCTTGAGTTCATGGGTTCGATTGAAGGCGTGGCCGCCGGGAAGGCGCAGATGGTCGAAGGCCTGAAGCCGGGCGGCACGGCCATCTTGAACGCCGACGACGAGCGCGTCGCCTCGATGCGCGAGTTGCACAAGGACGGGCGGACGTTGACTTTCAGCATCGTCAAACAGTCGGACGTGTCGGCGTCGAACATCGAAAGCACGGGACTGGGCCTGAGCCGCTTTCGACTCCGCACGCCGCTCGGCGAAGCGGACGTGACACTGCCGATGCCGGGCCGTCACAACGTGATGAACGCGCTGGCGGCTGCGTGCGTCGCGACCTGTTTCAACATCGAGCCGGGGATGATCGCGCGGGCGCTTGAGACCGCCGCGCCTTCGCAGATGCGCGGCGAGGTGTTGCGGTTAGCCGGAGGGTTGACGGTGTTGGACGACTCCTACAACTCGAACCCGCGCTCGCTCCTGAGCATGGCCGAAGCCGTGGCGCAGGGCGGCGAGGACGTGAAACGGCGCGTCGTCGTCGCGGGCGAGATGCTGGAACTCGGCGCGGAGTCGGAGGCGATTCACCGCGAGACGGGGCGCGAAATCGGCGGCTTCGGCGTTGACGTGCTGTGGGGCGTGCGCGGGCACGCGAAACAAATTATCGAGGGCGCACGCGAGGCCGGCATGAGCCGGGAGGCGACGGCGTTCTTCGAGACTTCCGAAGAGGCCGCCAACGCGCTCGTCAAACTCGTGCAGTCCGGCGATCTGGTGCTCGTCAAGGGGTCGCGCGGCGTTCACACGGAAACGATTGTGGAGGCTTTACGGAAACGACACGAAGAGAAATGATGAATGATGAACGCGAAATGATGAACGACAGGCAAGAGCTTCCGTCTTCATTCATCATTCATCGTTCCGCATCCATCGCTTAAGAGATGATTTACTACATCCTCTACGAATGGCTCTTCAAAAGCCTGTCGGCGGGCGGCACGGAGTCCGTCTTCGTCAAGGCTTTGAACGTGTTTCAGTACGTCACGTTCCGCACGGCCTACGCGACGGTGACGGCGCTTTTGATCTCGCTCATCTTCGGCGGGCGCATCATTCGCTGGCTGAAGAACATGGATGTCGGCCAGCAGATTCGCGCGGAGGGGCCGCAGGCGCATCAGGTCAAGCGCGGCACGCCGACGATGGGAGGCGTGCTGATTATCGGCTCCGTGCTGATCTCGACGCTGCTGTGGGCGCGCCTGTCGAGCCTCTACGTCTGGATCATCCTGATCGCTACGACGCTCTTCGCGCTCATCGGCTTCATTGACGATTACCAGAAGGTCGCGCGGAAGCAGAGCCTCGGTCTGACGGGTAAAAAGAAACTGGCGGGGCAGTTCCTGATCGGCGCGGGCGTGTGGGGCGCTCTCTACCTTTCCAGTTATTACGGGTGGACGGACTACTCCTGGAACCTGAGCCTGCCGTTCTTCAAGCAGACGGCACTCAGTCGCATCACAGACATCGGGCCGGTGCTCTACCTGCCGTTCATCGCCCTCGTCCTGATCGGGTTCTCGAACGCGGTGAATTTGACGGACGGCCTCGACGGGCTGGCAATCAGCGTGACGGTCGTCGCGATGGCGACGCTGACGGCCTTCACATACATCAGCGGCGACAAGCGTTGGGCCGACTACGTGGGACTGGAACACCAGAAAGAGATCGGCGAGTTGACGATTTTCTGCGGCGCGATGGTCGGGGCGAGCCTCGGCTTTCTGTGGTTCAACGCGCCGCCCGCAGAGGTCTTCATGGGCGACGTGGGCAGCCTCGCCATCGGCGGGGCCATCGGCACCATCGGCGTGCTCACGAAGCAGGAGTTGATACTGCTTCTGGTCGGCGGCGTCTACGTGGTCGAGGCGTTGTCGGTGACGTTGCAGGTGCTCTCGTTCAAGACAACGGGGCGGCGCATCCTCAAGATGTCGCCGCTTCATCACCACTTCGAGATGTCCGGGTGGAAGGAGCCGAAGATCGTCTTCCGCTTTTTGATCATCGCCATCCTGTTCGCGCTGCTGAGCCTTTCAACTTTGAAGCTGCGTTGAAACTGGACGGAAGAAACATTAACAGGAATGGACATGATGGACAGGATGAAAAAGAAGAAACGCGGAGCGATGAATGCTTGATGATGAATAACAGACGGGCTGCTTCTTATTCAGCATACAGCATTCCGCATTCATCATTTGATGTGATGGAACTCGAAGGCAAAAAGGTTCTGGTCGTCGGGGCGGGCCGCAGCGGCGTGGCGGCGGCGCGTTTTCTGGCGAAGCGCGGAGCCGTCGTCGCCTTGAACGACCGCAAGCCACTCGTTGACTGGTCGAACGATGCGCTTTCGCTCAAGTCGGATGGCGTGACGGGTTTGATGCCCGGTGAAGTTCCTTCCTGGCTGCTGGATCAGATTGATCTCGTGATTTTGAGTCCGGGCGTGCCGGCGAAGAGCATCCCTGTGAGGTACGCAGAGCGCGCGGGCGCGGAGGTGATCGGCGAGGTCGAGTTGGCGTGGCGCTTCCTGCGTGGCCGCGTCGTCGGCATTACAGGGACGAACGGGAAGACAACGACGACGGCGCTCGTCGGCGAGTTGTTGAAGGGCGCGGGTATTCCGGCGCAGGTCGGCGGCAATATCGGAACGCCGCTCATCTCTCTGGTCGAAGATTCGCGCGAAGACGGCTGGACGGTCGCGGAGCTTTCGAGCTACCAGCTTGAAACCATCGTCGAGTTTCGCCCGACCGTGGCAATCGTGCTCAACCTGATGCCCGACCACATGGATCGCTACGATTCCCTGATGGACTACGGCGCGGCGAAGCACAGGATTTTCCGCAACCAGCAGCCGGGCGACGTGGCGATTCTGAACGCGGATGATGAGATCGTCGCTTCTTGGGCAAGAGGGTTGCGCGCACACGTCGTCCTCTTCAGCATCGAGCGCGAACTCGAAGAGGGGTTGTTCCTGCGCGGCGGTCGCGAGTTGGTCTGCCGCACGCGCGGCGGCGAACTGGTGCTCTTGACGCGCGACGAGATGCAGTTGAAGGGTCTGCACAACGTGCAGGACGTGTTGGCCGCGCTGGCCGCAGGACTCGCGTGCGGCGCTTCGCCCGAATACATGCGCGAGGCCGTCCGCCGCTTTGCTCCCGTCGAGCATCGCCTTGAGCGCGTGGCCGAAGTCGAAGGCGTGACTTTCTACAACGACTCGAAGGCGACGAACGTGGACGCCGCCGTCAAGGCTCTGGAAGCGCTCGCGGACGAGCCGGGGCGCATCGTTCTCATTCTCGGCGGTCGCGGCAAGAACGCGCCCTACGCGCCGCTCGCGCCGATCATTCGCCGGAAGGCACGCTCGCTCGTCGTCATCGGCGAGGACGCCGAACGCATCGAGGATGAGTTGAAAGCTTACGCTACGGTCGTGCGCGCGGAAGACATGCCGTCCGCCGTCCGCCTCGCGCACGAGGCGGCCCAGCCCGGCGACATCGTGTTACTCGCGCCCGCGTGCGCCAGCTTCGATATGTTCGAGAACTTCGAGCACCGTGGGCGCGTCTTCAAGGAAGCGGTGAAGGAAATGATGAACGCCGAACAGGGAATGATGAATGAAAAAGTGAAAGCTTCATAACATTCATCGCTCACACCGCCGCATTCATCATTGAGTTTTATGGCTAAGAAGCTACAGGCAGACGAGTGGTTGTTCGCGGCGACGGCGGCGCTGGCGCTGTTCGGCGTGATTATGGTCTACAGCGCGTCGGCGGTCGTGGCGGCGAGCGAGCAGAATCATAGCCAGTACCATTACGTCGTCCGGCAGAGCATCTGGACGCTGGCAGGCCTGTGCGCGATGCTGCTGGCGATGCGTTTTGATTACAGGTTGCTGCGTCATCCGTTCATTGCTTATGGGTTGCTGGGGCTGTCCGTCGTGCTACTGGTCGCGGTCTTCGCGTTCTCGCCTGTGAACGGCGCGCGTCGTTGGATTAAGCTCGCGGGCTTCTCGATGCAGCCCTCGGAGATCGCGAAACTCGCGCTTGCCATCTTCCTCGCGCGTTTTCTGGAACGGCGCGCGGGCGACGAAGGCTCTCTCAGAAGAACTTTCGTGCCGTGCATGGCGGTGACGGGCCTGCTGGCTCTGCTCGTCGTCAAAGAGCCTGACCTGGGGACGGCGATGATCCTCGCCGTCATCTGCGTCTCGATTCTGCTGACGGCGGGCGCGCGTCTCAAGCATCTGGCGCTGGCGGCGGCACCGGCGCTGGCCGGACTGGCCGGGCTGCTGCTGTTCGTGCCGTGGCGCATGAAGCGCATGGTGACTTTCCTAGACCCGTGGGCAGACCCGCAGGGCGCGGGCTATCAGGTCATACAATCTCTGCTCGCCATCGGTTCAGGCGGCGTTCACGGACTGGGATTCACGCAGGGGCGGCAGAAGATGTTCTTCCTGCCGTTCGCGCATTCGGATTTTATCTTCGCGGTGGTGGGCGAAGAGTTGGGGCTGTTGGGCGGACTCGGCGTGATCGCACTGTTCGGGCTTTTCCTGTGGCGAGGGATGCGCGCGGCGCTCAATGCGCCGGACAGGTTCGGGATGCTGCTGGGGATGGGGATTGTGACCGGCATCGTCGCGCAGGCTCTTTTCAACATCAGCGTCGTGCTGGCGCTCGTGCCGACGAAGGGCATCCCCCTGCCGTTCATCTCCTACGGCGGCTCGTCGCTCGTGCCGACGCTTTTGTCGGTCGGCGTGCTCTTGAATATCTCGCAGCAGGCGAGCGTCAATCAGGGCATCGAGCCGCGCTGGCGCGCCGACGTTGAACCCGCGACCGTGCGCGCAAATCGCCCGGCGACATCCTTTGTCCCTGCGCGTGGGATTGTTCCGCCGCGCGTCTCCACGTCGCGCACGCCGTTGCGCGGCGAGGCGAAGGGTTAGAGACGGGTGGCGATGCGCGTACTCGTCGCGGCGGGCGGAACGGGCGGGCACATCTATCCGGGCATCGCGGTGGCGAAGGAGTTGATGCGCCGCGATTCTGAGTCGGTCGTGAGATTCGTCGGCACGGCGCGGGGACTTGAGACGCGGCTCGTGCCGCAGGCGGGTTTTGAACTTTCGCTCATTGAAAGCGCCGGGCTGGTGAACATGAGTCTGCGCGACCGCGCGCGGGGGCTGATGCTTCTGCCGAAGAGTTTCTTGGCGGCGCGGCGCGTGATTAGAGAGTTTCGACCAGACATCGTCGTCGGCGCGGGCGGCTACGTGTCGGGGCCTGTGCTGTTGACGGCGGCGCTGATGCGAGTGCCGACGCTCGTGATGGAGTCGAACGCGGTGCCGGGTTTTACGAACCGGCAACTGTCGCGCTTCGTGGACGCGGCGGCGGTCTCCTTCGAGGCGGCGCTTCCGTACTTCCGGGGCAAGGCGGTCGTCACGGGCAACCCCGTCCGGCGCGAGTTCTTTGAAATCAAGAGAAAGATGCGAGACCCTGAGCAATTCTCCCTGCTCATCTTCGGCGGCTCGCAGGGAGCACGCGCCGTCAATCTCGCGATGGTGGACGCGCTGCCGCACCTCGCGCCGCACCGCGAAGTGCTGCGCGTCACACACCAGACGGGCAAGCTCGATTTCGAGCGAGTGCGTGAAGGCTACGGCGCGGCGGGTTGGGATGTGCGCGTGGACGTGCGCGAGTACATTGACGACATGACGGCGGCCTTCGCGTCGGCTGACCTGATCGTCTCGCGCGCTGGGGCGACGACGAGCTTTGAACTGATGGCCGCAGGCAAGGCGGCGCTGATGGTTCCGCTGCCCGGCCAGCTCGAACAGCGACGCAACGCCGAAGTGATGCAGGAGGCGGGCGCGGCCAGCATGATCTTGCAGGACGAGCTGACGGGCGAACGCCTCGCGAAAGAGATCGGCGCGCTCATCTCTGAGCCGGAGCGCGTCACGCGGATGGAAGAAGCCAGCCGCAAACTCGCGCGCGGCGACGCGGCGGCGGCGACCGTGGAGTTGATGGAAAGACTGGTGAAGGATTTGCGAGGTTAGATTTTTGACTTGCGACTGACGGGGGATGAAAAGCCTTCTTCTCAAATTCGAGATTTCAAGTCGCAAAGCAAAAAGCGCAAGCCAAAGATTTTATGTTTCGTCGCATTCAACAGGTTCATCTGGTCGGCATCGGCGGCATCGGCATGTCGGGCATCGCAGAGGTGCTGGTCAACATGGGCTTTCGGGTGTCGGGTTCCGACCTGCGGCGTTCGGGCGCGACGGAGCGTTTGGAGGGGTTGGGCGTCAAGGTCTTTGAAGGCCACGCGACGGAGCACATCGGTGCGGCGCATGTGGTCGTCTGCTCGTCGGCGGTGCGCGAGGACAACCCGGAGATTGTCGAGGCGCGGCGTCGCTCTATCCCTGTCATCGCCCGCGCGGAGATGCTGGCGGAGTTGATGAGGTTGAAGCCGCACACCGTCGCCGTCGCAGGCTCGCACGGCAAGACGACGACGACTTCGATGATCGCGACGATTCTCGGCCACGCCGGACTCGACCCGACGGTCGTGGTCGGCGGAGTGGTCGGCGCGATGGGGTCGAACGCGCGGCTGGGAAAAAGCGACTTGATGGTCGTCGAGGCGGACGAGAGCGACCGCTCGTTCCTGATGCTGACGCCGACGTTCGCGGTCGTGACGAACATTGACCGCGAGCACATGGATCATTACACGGATATGACGGACGTGAGGAAATGCTTCGCAGATTTTGTCAACAAAGTGCCGTTCTACGGCGCGGCGGTGCTCTGTCTCGACGATCCGCACGTGCAGGCCGTGATTCCGGAGGTCGAACGCCGCCGCATCACCTACGGATTGAGCGCGCAGGCGGATGTCTCAGCGCGCGAGGTGCGTTATGACAAACAGTTTGGCTCGACGTTCATCGTGCGGCGTTTGGGCGAGCCGGTCGGCGAGGTGAGTTTGCACGTGCCGGGCCTGCACAACGTCTACAACTCGCTCGCCGCCATCGCCATCGGCTTCGAGTTGGAAGTGCCGTTCGACGTGATCGCAGAGGGGCTGTCCGAGTTCTCAGGCGTCAACCGGCGCTTCCAGCATAAGGGTGAGGAAGCGGGCGTCCTCGTGATTGACGACTACGGCCACCACCCGACGGAAGTCCGCGCGACGCTCGTGGCCGCCAAACTCGGATGCGCCGGGCGGCGCATGATCGTGCTCTTCCAGCCGCACCGCTACACGCGCACGCAGGATCAGATGGAAGAGTTCGCGCGCTCGTTCAATAACGCAGACGTGCTGATGGTGACGGACATCTACGCGGCGAGCGAAGAGCCGATTGAAGGCGTGAGCGCAGAGGCGCTCGTCGAGGCCATGCAGCGTTACGGACACAAGGACGCGCGCTACGTCGGCACGATGGACGAAGCGGCGAATGCGCTGCTGAACGAAGTCGTGGCCGGCGACATGGTCATCACGCTCGGCGCGGGCAACGTCTACCGCGTCGGCGAGCGTTTGACGGAACTCCTGAAGGAGCGAGGCAGCGACGCAAAAGACGACGGCGGCATTAGTTAAATGATGGTTGAGGAAGAAGTGCAGAACGCCAGCGACGCGACGGCGCGCGATGCTGTGATCGAAGAGATCGCGGCGCGGGCGGGCGTGCGTGCCGAGCGCGGGCGGCGCTTCGCGGAGTTGACTTCCTTGCGCGTCGGCGGCGCGATTGACTGGGTCGTGCTCCCGGAGACGGAAGCACAAGCGGCTTCAGTCGCCGGTGAATTTGAGAAAGCGGGGATTGCGTGGCGCGTGCTCGGCGCGGGCAGCAACGTGCTGGCGGACGACAGTGAGCATCACTACGTCGTCTTGAGTATGCGCGAGGTCAAGGGCGAGGCGCGCTTCGACGGCGAGCGCGTCTCCGTCAGCGCCGGTTTCTCGCTCCCGCGTCTGTGCGTCGAGGCTGCGCGGCAGGGCTTGTCGGGTATCGAGGGGTTGGGCGGCATACCGGGCACGGTCGGCGGCGCGCTATGGATGAACGCGGGCGCATACGGCCACGAGATCGGCGAAGTCGTCGAGACGGTGCGCGTCGCGCGCGGCGGGCGCGTCGTGGAAGTGCCGGGGAGCGAGGTCAGTTGGAACTACCGCCACACCTCTTTTCGCGAAGGCGAACTGCTGCTCGGCGCGACTCTGCGGCTGCGGCCCGACGCCCCCGAACAGATCAAGGCGCGCATGGAAGAAGCCAAGCAGAAACGCTTTGCCACGCAGCCGCACGGTGCGCGCAGCGCCGGGTGCTTCTTCAAGAACCCGCCCGGCAGCGGCTTGAGCACCGGCAAGATGATTGACGAGATGGGCATGAAGGGAGAGAAACGCGGCGGCGCGGTTGTCTCGCCCGTCCACGCCAACTTCATCGTCACGGAAGGCGAGGACGCGCGTGCGTCCGACGCTCTCGCGCTGGCCGAAGAGATTCGCGAACGCTTCCGCCGCGAGCACGGCGTCGAACTGGAATACGAAGTCGAGTTGTGGAGCGCGACGAACAGCAAGGATGAGGGCGGAGGGATGAAGGGTGAAGAAGAAAAGACAGAGGGAAAGGATGAGAGCTAGCATGCAAAACTTGAGTTTGACAGCGATGCCTTCATCTCTCGTCACTCCGTCTTCACCCCTCGTTTTTGAGGTGAAGCTTTGAGAGAACAGGTCATCACACCACGCGCGTCGCGCGTCGTCGCGGCTCCGAAAGTCCGCGCGGGCGCGACGGCGCAGCGCACGCCGCCGCGTCGAGCGCGTGCGTCTTCCGCCCCTTCGCGCCCGAAGGGCGTGGACTGGAAGAAGGTGCTCCGGTACGTGCCCCTCGCGGCGAAGCTCTCGCTGGCGATTATCGTCGGGGTGCTCGTCTTCGCAGGCTATCGCGCGGCGGCAGCGGCGTCATTCTTTCAGGTCAGGAGTGTGGACGTGGAGGGCACGTCGCGCGCTTCCCGCGACGAGATCAGGTCGGCTGTGCAGCGCATGGCGGGCGCGACGGGCGTGTGGCGCGCAGACCTCGACACCATCAGCAAGGACTTGCGCGAGTTGCCGTGGGTACGCACGGCGGTCGTCTCGCGCGTGCTGCCTTCGGGCTTGCGTGTGCGCGTCACGGAGCGCGAGCCGCGCATGATCGCGCGCACGTCGCAGGGTCGCCTCGTCTGGGTTGACGACGACGGTGTGACGCTCGGCGCGGCGACGCCCGGCGAGCACGACTTCTTCATACGCGGCCTCGACGAAGGCAGCGATACGCACGCGCGGCAGCAAAACGTCGAGCGTATGAAACTGGCGCTTGAGTTGAAGCAGGACTGGGAGCAGACGGGCCTGAGCAGCCGCGTCAGCGAGGTCAATCTCGACGACCTGCATGAAGTGCGCGTGCAACTCGCGGGCGACGACGCGCGGATTGAGGTGCGACTGAATAGCGGCGAAGATCAATCCCGGTCGCCGAACGGCGCGACGCGCGACTGCGTTAAGTTGTTCAGGGACGCATTGAAGACGCTGGACAGGGAACGACAGACACCTCGCGGGCAGTTAGTCAATTACATCGTGATGACGCCGGGCAAGCCTCCCATCTTCGGCCTCCCGCCGGCCGGCAAGAGTCGCGACAGGAAAGAGACGGAGGCCGGACACACGGGAGGGGCTGTTCGCCCGCGCCGCGTCGGGTGAGAGATTCATTTGTGGAGGAGCAGAAGCTAAATGGCTAAACACGTGTCACACACCGTCGGCCTCGACATCGGGACGAGCCGCGTGACGTGTATCATCGGCGAACCCGGCGACGGCGGACTGATAGACATCGTCGGCATCGGCGAGGCGGAGGCGCGCGGCCTGCGTAAGGGCGTCGTCGTTGACCCGGAATCGGCGGTGGAGGCCATCACGCGCGCCGTCGAGGAGGCCGAGCGAATGAGCGGACTCGAAGCCGAAGAGGTCGCCATCAATCTCTCCGGCTCGCACATTATGAGCTTCAACGGCCAGGCGATTGTCGCCGTCTCAGGCCGCGAGCGCGAGGTGCATCTCGACAACGGCAACGGGCACGGGCGTCGCTCCGCACACGCGCACATGGCCGTCGCGGGCCGCGACCGCGAGATCACGGCGGACGACGTGCGCCGCGCCATCGAATCCGCCAGCGCCATCCAGCTCCCCGCCGGGCGCGAGATCGTTGACCGTCTGCCGCAGGAGTTCATCGTGGACGATCAGGACGGCATCAACGATCCCGTCGGCATGATCGGCGCACGCCTCGCCGTCAAAGTTCACATCGTCACCAGCCCGATCACGGCGCGACAGAACGTCATCAACGGCGTCAACCGCGCGGGGCTGATGGTCGGCGAGATGGTCTTGGAACAACTCGCCGCCGCCGAGGCGACCTTGACCGATGACGACAAAGAGTTCGGAGCGGCCCTCGTGGACATCGGCGCAGAGACCACCGGCCTCATCATCTACCAGCGCGGCGCGGTGCAGCACACGGCAGTCTTCGCGCTCGGCGGCTCGCACTTCACCAACGACATCGCCTTCGGCCTACGCACGCCGATTCCCGAAGCCGAGAAGATTAAGCGCATCGCGGGCTGCGCGTCGGGCCTCTGCCTGAGCGAGATGGAGCGCGGCGAGTTGATAGACGTGCCGTCGGTCGGAGGGCGACCGCCGCGTCAACTGTCGCGGCAGATTCTGTGCGACATTCTCCAGCCGCGCGCCGAAGAAGTTTTGTCGCACGTCGCGGATGAGATTCGCGAGTCGGGGTGGGAAGGCCAACTGTCAAGCGGGGTCGTGTTGACTGGTGGAGGCGCGCGCCTCCACGGGATGGTCGAGATTGCGGAACAGGTCTTCGACGCACCCGTGCGCGTCGGCTATCCGGAGCGGGATCGTTTCGGCGGACTCGTCGAAGACATTCAAAGCCCGGCGTGGGCCGCTGCGTCCGGCCTGTGTTTGATGGCGCAGCGGGTGAAAAGCGCGGAAATGCGCGCTTCCGCGTCGCGGGGTGCGCAGGCGGGAGGCTTAGGCGCGCTCGTCTCGAAGTTTCGCAATCGTTTTGGTGGTATTTTCTGAGAAGATGTTGTATGCTGCCGCGCCAGCCGGCACAAGATGTAGTCCTCAATATATTGTTGAGGTCGGCCCGCACAGCCCAAGATAACCGCACAAGCGCTTTCTAGGCGGTGACGCTTCAGAGAGAGAGAGGATTCTTAAATTATGACACCGGAAGGCCGTCAGCCGGGCAGTGCAATTAATATTTTCATTGATGACGACCCGCCGATCACAGGCGCGCGCATCAAAGTCATCGGCGTCGGCGGCGGCGGCGGCAACGCCGTCAATCGCATGATCGAAGCCGGCATCGTAGGCATCGAATTTCTGGTCGCGAATACCGACCTGCAAGCCTTGAAGCGTTCGCGTGCGCCCATCAAGATTCAGCTCGGCGGCAGGCTGACGAAGGGGCTGGGCGCGGGCGCGAACCCTGACGTGGGCCGCAACGCCGCGCTCGAAGACACGGAAAAAATCATCGAAGCGCTTGAAGGCGCGGACATGGTCTTCGTCACGACGGGATTGGGCGGCGGCACGGGCACGGGCGCGGCCCCGATCATCGCCAGCCTCGCGACGGAACTCAACGCGCTGACGGTCGCCGTCGTCACCAAGCCTTTCCACTTCGAGGGCAAGCGCCGCATGGCGCAGTCCGAGCAGGGTTTGAGGGAACTGCGCGAGTGCGTGGACACGGTGATTACGATCCCGAACGAGCGGCTGCTCCACACCGTGGATCGCAATATGTCGCTTCAGGACGCCTTCAAGATGGCGGACGACGTTTTGCGGCAGGCCGTGCAGGGCATCAGCGATTTGATCACCGTGCCGGGCCTCATCAACCTCGACTTCGCCGACGTGAAGTCAATCATGCAGGGAATGGGCCTTGCCCTGATGGGCGCGGGGCGCGCGAGCGGAGAGAACCGCGCGCTCGAAGCGACGCAGCAGGCTATCTCGTCGCCGCTTCTTGAAGAGGCGACGATTGAGGGCGCAAAGGGCGTGCTCATCAACATCACGGGCGGCAACGACCTGACGCTCTACGAGGTCAACGAGGCTTCCACGATCATTCGCGAGGCGGCGGACGACGACGCCAACATCATCTTCGGCGCGGTCATTGACGAGACGATGCACGATGAGATGAAGATCACGGTCATCGCCACCGGCTTCGACAAAGACATGTCCGAAGTGGGCACGACGACGCACGCGGGCGCGTCTCTTCCCCCACAACAGCGCTACAATCCGCGCGCGGGCGAGGAACTCCCGCCGCGACCCGCCGCCGGACAAGCGCGCCCGGACGACCTCGACGTGCCGACGTTCATCCGCAAGAAAGCGGATTGAAAATCAGACGGCAAAAGGCAGGAAGCAGAAGGCAGTCAAAGCCCCGAAAGGTTTTGACTGCCTTCTGCTTTGCGCTTGACCGACTTCTGTTTTCCGCTACTCGACGTTTGAAACTTGAACTTTGAACTCTTCTCATGTAGCATGACGCCCATCCCTGAACAGGATTGAAATCAATCACGGGTAAAGACCGTTTCTCATCCGTTAATTTTAGACCACAGACCTTGTGAGGGTGACGTGTCAGGCCATTGCCATGCCCTGTCTGTGCGGCGTATCCGTGATTTGTCGTCGCCGGCCACACGCGGGACTGGTGCAATTCTCTTGCAATAATTCTGGTGGAGGTAAAGGAAACTAAGTGAATCGCAAACTCATTCGTCCAACACTCGCGGAAGTTAACAAGCGCGGCGATTCGCCGCACCCGCATAAAGAACGTGGCGGCGAATCGCCGGGTCGCGGCGGAGCGCCATCACGCGGCGGCTCTTCTTCGTCGAGAGAGTCTTCAGGAGATCGCTCCTCTTCGTCGTCCGCCGCAGCGCAGGGACGCAAGCGGATTCCACCGGCTGAGACGAACGCGGAAATCTTCTACTACAAGAAGCAGATGGACGCGCACACGTTGATGGTCATGGTGCTGATGGACGGCGAGCAGGTCGAAGGCACGATTGAGTGGTACGACCGCGCGGCGCTGAAGATCAATCGCAAGGGCGCGCCGAACATCATGCTGCTCAAGCACAACATCAAATACATATACAAGGCCGAAGACCGCGACGGCGGCGGCGATAATGACGGCGGCAGTTAAGCCGTCGAGTCGCATCCGCCTGCTTCTCAGGCAAAAGAAAGCGCCCGGCAAAATCTCCTCATCCTTCCTCACCCGATCCGGCATCGAGCAATGAGCGATCCTTCACCACAGACATTCTCCGGCGCGTCCGTGCGCGGGCGGGAACGGCGACCGCGCATCGGCATCACGATGGGCGACCCCGCCGGGATCGGCCCGGAAATCGTCCTCAAGGCGGTTGTCGAGCCGGAGGTCTTGCGTGCCTGCGTGCCCGTCATCGTCGGCGACGCGCAACTGCTGGCACACACGGCGCGCACGCTCGACCTTCAATGCGGCTACGACATCGTGCGCGCGGGCGAGGGTTTCCCCGAAGAGTTGGACGCGCCGGTCATTTATCATCTGGACAATATCAGGGGCCATGTCGAGCCGGGCGTCGAGGCGGGCGAGGCGGGGCGCGCGGCGGCGGAGTACATCGAGGCGGCGGTGGAGTTGTGCGGCTCCGGCGCGGTGGACGCTATCTCGACCGCGCCGATCAACAAGCGCGCACTCTTCCTCGGCGGCTACAGCTTCCCCGGCCATACGGAGTTCCTCGCGCACCTGACGCGGGCGGAAGACTGCGCGATGGCTTTCGTCGCGTCGAATTTGCGTATCGTCCTGATCTCGACACACGTCCCGCTGTCGGAGGCGATTCGTCTGGTCGAGAAAGAGAGAATCATGCGCGTGGTCAGGCTGACGAACCGCGAGTTGAAGCGGTGGGGCATCGCGGAGCCGCGCATCGCCGTCGCGGCACTGAACCCGCACGGCGCGGAGGGCGGACTGTTCGGCGTCGAGGAGTCGGCGGAAATACTCCCGGCGGTCGAGGCGTGCCGCGACCTGGAAGGGATTGACGCGCGCGGGCCTTTCTCGGCGGACACGGTCTTTCTGCGAGCCTCGCGCGGGGAGTTCGACGCCGTCGTTTCGTGTTACCATGACCAGGCGATGATCCCCGTCAAGTGTCTCTCGTTCGGCGAGGCGGTCAACGTCACACTCGGCCTGCCGTTCATCCGCACATCCGTGGATCACGGCACGGCCTTCGACATCGCGGGTAAGGGCGTCGCCGAGCATTCGAGCATGGTTGCCGCCATCATGCTCGCCGCGCGCCTCTCTCTCCCGGACGAGCGCAGCGGAGATGCAGTGATGAATGCGGGATGATGAAAGATAAATTAAAACCAAACCTTTTGTCTTCTATTCATCATTCATCATTCCGCATTCATCGTTTCTGAAACCCGGAGGGTTGAAGGTGTCTGAGCAAATTCCGGCCTCGCGTCGAATTCTGGTCGCGGACGACGACCCGGCGATTTTGCGTTTGATTACGGCCATCCTTGAGAAAGAGGGCTATACGGTAGTGCCGGCGCGCGACGGGCGCGAGGCTTACAGGTTGCTGCAAACGGACAGCGATTTCCTCGCGTGCGTCTTCGACGTGATGATGCCGAACATACAGGGGCCGGAACTCGTGCGCCACATGAAGTCGGAGCGACGGTTGAGGAAGATTCCCGTGATGATGATGACCGCCGAGCAGAACCCGAAACTCTCTTCCGACAGCTTCGCGGCGGGCGCGGTCGTGTTTCTCCCCAAGCCCTTTACCACTTCGCAACTGCAAGTCATGCTGCGTATGCTAATCAGCAAGGCGCAGGGCGCGTGAGATTCGCGGAGCGGCTGCACCATTCCGGCTTTCTGCCTTTATTGCGGAGCGTAGCAGGCCGTAGGATGGACGCGAGAGGAACTATCGAGATGTCAAAGCTTTCACACCCGCCGCAGTCCGGCGCGACGAACGCGCGGCGTATATTTTCTGCGGTGTTGCTGTTGTCTTTCGTGCTGTGTTCGTGGTTGCAGGGGTTTGGAGTCAACGCGCAGTCTGGACGGCGCAGGGCCGAGCCTGCCCGTCCGAGTAGTCCGCCGCCTGCGGACACGGCGACGCAGGGAGAGTCGGAATCCGAGTCGAAGCCCAGAGGTTCAGCGACGAAGCCGAACGCCTCTGTGCTCGTGAATTTCGTCGTCATGGAAGACGACAACATGATCGTTAGCATTCCGTATGGCGCAAGAGAGATCGTCAACGAAGGCTTCCTGCGCCGCTTGAAGCAATCACGGGCGGTTGCCGTAGAGGGAGCGGGCAAGGCCGGGCGCAAAGAGGCGCGCGACCGCGCGAAGAAAGAGAAGGACGCTTTCGTCGTGCTCCTGCAAGTGGAAGAAGACGCGGCCAGCAGCGGCCAGCAGAGCATCGGTCGCGCGGACACCAGAACGCTGGTCATCAATATTCACGTCTACGCGCCGGTCACGGGAGACCTTAAATTCACCGACCGCGTCTGGCAGCGACCCTATCGCCAGACCGCGACCATCGGCGGCGTGCGCGTCCCCGTGCCGGTCTCGCGGCGGTCAGAACGATTTCCATCCGAATATCAACTCGAACAGGCGTCGCGCGACGCGGCAGATCGCCTGATGTCGCGGTTCAACGTGATACCGCCGCCTGAAAATTAAGAAAGGAAAATAAAAGCGAACTATGCCTGAGTTGCGTGGCAAACAAGCAGAGCCGGAAGTGAAGGAAGAGTGGAAGCGTGCTTACTCTTATTATCGCGAAGCGCCAGGCGCTCCGCACGACAAGAAAGCTGACCGCACGGAGCGCATCAACTACGTCGCGGAGAAATTGAGGCTGACGAGGAAGCAGGCCAAGCGCCGTGTGCGAAACTATGAGGCGTGGCAGCGTAACATCAAGAAGGGCCTCGTCGAGCCGTGAGTTGAAGGCGTGACGATGACATTGAATCTTTCCTACTCGTCCTTAATCCCGCAACCTTCGTCCCTCCGACACCGACGGCCATTTCGTGCTTCGTGCTGGCTCGTCGTCGCGGCGCTACTCTGCCTCTCGACGGGGGCAGGCGCGCAGAAGAAACCCAAGCCAGCCCTGAAAGAGAAAGACGCCCGGCGCGCGATTGCGAACACGCCGGGGCTGGCGCTGAAGACGGGCGCGGTGCGCGTCCGCGACATCTCGGCGGCGGGCGCGACGCCGGTCGTCGTCCTGGCCGAAGTGACGACTGCCTTCCGCTTCAAAAAGGGGGAAGACAAAAAGGAAGGCGACGACAGTACATTATCGGCGTCCACAGTCGCGGAGCCGAAGTGGCGTCTCGCGGAAGTGCGGACGGGAGATCGTAGCTGGGAAGAGATAGATTTTCTCGTCACGCCGCTCGGCGCAGAGAAGATCAATCGAGCACGCGCGGCGCTCGAAAGCCTCGCCGCCGAATTCGAGACGCAGCAGCGCGAGCGCAAGAGCGACGACGAGATTGTGCGGGACAATTTACGCATCAAGCAGTTTTCGCCGCTCGGCTCGTCGGCGGTGGCGGAGGTGGGCGTCGAGGCGTCGTTCCGTTTGGAGCGAGGCGATGGCGGGAAGTGGCGCGTCGCGGAGGTCACAATTGGCGGCGAGTCGAGCGGAGAATTGAACGCCCTGCTCGCGTCCGTCAACGCGCAGAAGAACGAACGCGCACGCGCCGAACTCGCGGAGATCACGGCGGCGCTCGAATCTTTCCGGCGCGAGCGAGGCTTCTACATCGTCGCGAAGGACGAGGCGGTGTTGATTGACCACCTCAGCCCGCGCTACGTCAAGCGCGTCATCCGCATAGACCCATGGCACAGGCCTTACCGCTACGAAGGCACGCGCGACGGCTACGTGCTGCGCTCGGACGGCGCGGACGGCGCGGCGGGCACACCAGACGACATCAGCATCCCCGGAAAATCATCTTGACGCGCAATTGTCGCGTCTGTTAGGTTTGAAATGTGGCCTTCGATGAAGGGTAATTCGAGAGGCCGCATGCCCCCTCCGTCTCGTCTCCAAGCGTACAGTCAGGATAGCGCCCCCGACGGACGGCATCCCTCACCGAGGAGAATCATTTTGGACACGGGACGCCCGAAACTGCTTCTCGCAGACGATTCAACCACCATTCAAAAGGTCGTCAGTCTCACCTTCTCGGACGAAGGGATGGAAGTGATTGCCGTGGGCGACGGCGACCAGGCGATGCGCCAACTGGAAGACGGCACGATCCCCGACATCGTGCTGGCCGACGTTTTGATGCCGGGTCTGTCCGGCTACGAAGTGTGCCGCCGCATCAAAAGCGACAGCCGTTTCCGGCACATCCCCGTTGTGCTCCTCGTCGGGACATTTGAATCCCTTGATGAAGCGGAGGCGCGCCGGGCAGGCGCGGATGAAATTTTGACTAAACCATTCCAATCCATACGCGATCTGGTGAGCAAAGTCGGCACTCTTCTTGGCGGTTCGGAGTCGAAGCCGGAAGCGGAGCCGGAGTCGAAAGAATCGCCGCAGCACGCGGAAGAGAGCATTGCTCAACCGTCTCTGTCCAACCGCGCGGAAGCTCGCGAGAGCCAATCCGTCGAACACGGCAACAGCGCCGCCGCGCCGGACGAATCCGCCGTCGGCCAAACCTGGGCGTTTGCCACAGACCCCAAGTCCTCTTTCGCCGACCTCGTGTCCGACGATCAGATGATCGAAGCCAGGCGCGCAGACGAATACGGCGATGCGCCTGTGCGGTCTCAAGCCGTTGACGCGCCTACCCCTTTGGCTTCACAAGCGGACGACGCCTTCGGCGAGACGCATTCGGGCGTCGCTGCCGGGGCGGATGAGTGGGCCGGCGAAGGCCATGGCTTCGTCGCCGCGCGGAAGGTGGGAGAGGAAGTGTTGGCCGGGCATCCCGCTTTCGCCTCGCACCTCGCGAGCGCCAACGTCGCGGACGACTCGCTGCTCGATCTGGGCGGCGTCAATTCTTCCGTGAGTAGCTCCGCCGCCGAAGCCGACGACTCCATCCTCGACCTCGAAGATGACTTGCCGTCTTCGCCGCGCGCCGCCGCGCCTGATGACGTGTTCGACCTCGACGCGTCCGCCTACGCCTGGCCGGGCGGTACGGGCGCAACAGAGGGTGCGGACGCCGCGAGCGCTTTCAACGAAGCCGCGCACGGCGAGTCTGCCGCGCCGCCGGATTATTCCGAAGCCCCTGCGGAAGACGTGCGGGCGCAGGATGAACCAGTCTCTGCGGAAGCGATTGAGCAGGGCGTGATGCCCCAGCATCGAGTCCCGTTCCCGACGCCCGCTGATGAAGAAGCGACGGCTGTTGAAGAACCGACCGCGCCGTCGCGCGAATTCATCGAGCCGACCGTCGTTCCCGCCGATGAGCCATCACCCGCCGTGATCGAAAGTAGCTACGAGGACGGCAGTGTCGAAGGCGACGTTGCGAGGCCGCCCGCCGTCGCGCAAGTCGAGCCTTCGGCGGCATCCTCGGTCGGCGTCGCGCGCTCCGGCAGCGAGCAACATCTCGTCGGCCTCGACCAACTCTCGCCCGAAGCGATAGAGGCCATCGCGCGCCGCGCCGTCGAGATGCTCTCCGAAAGAGTCGTGCAGGAAATCGCCTGGGAAGTTGTCCCGCAACTCGCCGAACTCCTCATCAAGCGGCGACTCGACGAAGAATCGCGCGAGCGGTAAAGGCGCTGGAAAGCTCAGAGGCTGGAGACCGGAGACTTGTGAAGGCTTTGAACGGCCTCAAGTCTCCGGTCTCCGGCCTCTTCTTTTGTGAGCGGAGAGGCGTCTGTTACTATAAATGCCAGCCATGGAGATTCCGAAGACTTACGATCCGAAACAGGCGGAAGAACGCCACTACGCGCGCTGGGAGTCGGCGGGCTGCTTCGCGCCTGAGATTAACAAAGACCCTCATGCTCCCGTCTACTCAATCGTCATCCCGCCGCCGAACGTGACCGGCTCGCTCCACATGGGCCATGCTCTGCAACACACGATCATGGACGTGCTCACGCGCTATCAACGCATGCTGGGTAAGCGCACGCTCTGGTTGCCCGGCACGGATCACGCGGGCATCTCGACGCAGATTCAGGTCGAGAAGCAACTCAGAAAGGAAGAGGGCCTGACGCGGCACGACCTCGGACGCGAAAAGTTTTTGGAGCGCGTCTGGGCATGGAAGCAGCAGTACGGCGGCGAGATTACGAAGCAGATGCGGCGCGAGGGCGCGAGCGTTGACTGGTCGCGCGAGCGATTCACGATGGACGAGGGACTGACGCGCGCCGTCCGCGAGTTCTTCGTGCGCTGCTACGACGAAGGCTTGATCTATCACGGCGAGGGGATGATTAGCTGGTGCCCGAAGGATCAGACGGCGCTCTCCGACCTCGAAGTGGAAAAGGAAGCGCAGGCCGGGAAACTTTATTACCTGCAATATCCCGTGAAGGGCGCAGACCGCCGCGTGACGGTGGCGACGACGCGCCCCGAAACGATGCTCGGCGATACGGCTGTCGCCGTCAACCCGACGGACGAGAGGTACGCCGATCTGCTTGGCGCGACGCTGGAACTGCCTTTGACCGGGCGCGAGATTCCCGTCGTCGCGGACGAGTTCGTTGACCCCGAATTCGGCACCGGCGCGGTCAAGGTGACGCCAGCGCACGATGCGAACGACTACGCGATGGGCCAGCGCCACGGCCTCGCGCAGTTGAAAGTGATAGACCAGCACGCGCACATGACGGCGGACGCGGGCGCGGAGTTCGAGGGTCTCGACCGGTACGAAGCGCGCGAGAAAGTCGTCGAAAAGTTTGAGGAACTCGGACTGCTTGAGAAGGTCGTTGACTACGAATTCTCAATCACGAAGTGCGGGCGCTGCCGCACGGTGATCGAGCCGCTGATTTCTCTACAGTGGTTTTTGAAGCAGGCGGAACTGGGCCGCGCGGCGCTTGAAGCCGTGCGCGAAAAGCACGAGCCGCGCTTCGTGCCCGAAACGCCTTACGAGAAGGTTTACACAAGCTGGCTCGAAAATTTGCACGACTGGACGCTCTCGCGACAACTCTGGTGGGGTCATCGCATCCCTGCGTGGTACGACGAAGCGGGCAACGTCTACGTCGCGCGTAGCGAAGACGACGCGCGGCGCGTGGCGGGCACAGACAAGCTGACGCAGGACGCGGACGTGCTCGATACGTGGTTCTCGTCCGCGCTCTGGCCGATCTCGACGCTCGGCTGGCCGGACGCGGACGCGCCCGACCTTAAAACTTTCTACCCGACCTCCGTGCTCGTCACGGGCCGCGACATCATCTTCCTGTGGGTCTCGCGCATGATGATGACGGGGCTGAAATTCGCGGGCCGGAAAGCATTCGACGATGTTTACATCACGGGCACTATCTTCGACAAGCACGGGCAGCGCATGTCTAAGTCGAAGGGCAACGGCGTTGACCCGCTCGACGTGTTCGACAAGTACGGCGTGGATGCGACGCGCCTTGTGCTCGCCTCCATCGGCGGCACTGACACGCGCTGGAACGACAATCAGGTCGAAAGTTATCGCAACTTCGCCAACAAAATCTGGAACGCCGCGCGCTTCTGCCTCTTGAACTCGGAAGGCGCGACGGTCGGCAAAGGTTTCGAGGGCGAGCCTTCGAGTTGGGCGCTGCACGACCGCTGGATTATGTCGCGGCTCAACCGGACGGCGCGCGAAGTGGGCCGTGCCATCGAGGAATATCAATTCCACGAGGCCGTCTACGCGCTCTACCATTTTTTCTGGGACGACTTCTGCGACTGGTACATCGAGCTTTCAAAGACGGACGTGACCGCACAGGAGGCTTCGCCCGCGCGCGACGCCGCGCGTAGCCGCGTCATCAACGTACTCGAACAGGCTCTCCGGCTGTTGCACCCGTTCATGCCGTTCATCACGGAAGAACTCTGGCAGACCCTGCCGGGCATCGGCGGCGAGTCGCTGCACGCGGCCTACGCGGGCGCGGAGCCGACCATCATGCTCGCGGCTTACCCGCAAGCCCTTGAGGCGTTGATTGACGAGCGGGCCGAGACAGAGATGCAAGCCGTCATCGAACTCATCTCGCGCGTCCGCAACATCCGCACGGAGTTGAACGTCAAGCCGGGCGAAGAAGTGCAACTCTTCGTCAGCACGGGCGGCAACGGCAACGTCTTCGCCGCGAGCGTCTCCCAGATTAAAAGACTGACGCGCGCCGCCAGCGTCTCGTTCAAAGACTCGCTGGCGGAAGTGCCCCGCGCGTCGGCTCGCCAGGCGCTCGCGGGCGGCGTGGAAGTAGCCGTGCCGCTCGAAGGCTTGATTGATTTTGAGCAGGAACGTGCGCGCGTCGGGCGCGAGCGCGAGAAGTTAGAGAAGGAATCGCAGAGGCTCGAAGCGCAACTCTCGAATCCGCAATTCACGGAACGCGCGCCCGCAGAGAAAGTTGAAGAACTGCGGCAACGGGTCGCGGAGATACGGCAACGAACAGATGCGCTCGCACAGATGCTGGAGGCGCTGGCGGAATGAACTGGCTCGATGAGGGCGCGCTGTTTTCGCAGATCGGCGCTTTCCTGCAAGAAGATTTGGGTCGCGGCGACATCACGACGCAGTCGTGCGTGATGCGGCAGCAACGCGCGCGCGGGCGCTTCCTCGCTAAAGAGCCGATGGTCGTCGCCGGCATCGAAGCGGCTGAGGCCGTCTTCTCGACGCTCGACGCGCAGCAGCAGATCGAATCGTTCGTCACCGACGGCGACGAGGTCGAGACGGGAAAGGTCATCGCGCGCACGAGCGGCTTCGCGGACGTGCTCCTCGGCGGCGAGCGCGTCGCGCTCAATCTCATGCAGCGGCTCTCCGGCATCGCGACGCTCACGCGCCGTTACGTCAAAGCCGTCGAAGGCACGCGGGCGCAGATCGTGGACACGCGCAAGACGACACCGGGCCTGCGTATGCTGGAAAAATACGCCGTGCTCGCGGGCGGCGCGCGTAACCACCGCTTCGGCTTGGACGACGGCGTGCTGATTAAAGACAACCACATCGCGCTCGCCGGGGGCGTCGCAACAGCGGTCGGGCGAGCGCGCGAGGCGGTCGGGCATTTGCACAAAGTGGAGGTCGAAGTTTCGAGCGAGACGGACTTGCGCGAGGCCGTGCGTGTCGGCGCGGACATACTGCTGCTCGACAATCAGACGCCGGAAGAAACTGCGCGCCTCGTCGCCATCGCGCGCGAGCTTGCGCCGGGCGTAATGCTCGAATCGTCCGGCGGCATCACGCTCGAAAACGTCCGCGCCTATGCCGAAGCCGGCGTTGATCTCATTAGCATCGGCGCGCTCACACACTCGGCACGCGCCACCGACATCAGCTTTAAGATTCAACCGGCGTGAAGAAGGAACTGAGAGAGGCGCGGAGCGTGAAAGAATGTTATGCAGGGCGGGGCATGTTCGCGGCCCCTACGGAATTCAGCGGAGGTTCATTATGAAAAAGCGTCTGGCTTCAATCGTCTCAATACTGCTCGCGGTCGTCTTTGTGTGTTCATTTTCGGAGAGTCAGGCGCAGCGGCGTCGCACACGTCCGTCGCGCCGCGTGACGAATCCCGCGCAGCGTCAAACGTCAGTGCCCGCGCCCGCGCCTTCGCCCGGCGCGACAACCTCGTCGTCTGACCCGACCCTACTCAGCACCGCCGAAGACACCTCGCGCGACGAAGCGCAACCGCGCCGCACGTCGGGCAGCAGGCGACGCGCCGCCGCGCGGGATGAGGAGGAGGATGCCGACCCGGAGAAGCAGCAACTGCGCCGCACCGTCAACAAGCTCTCACCGTCGGCTCGCTCAACGCTTCCGCCGTCCGAGAGCAGATTCAGCGCGGCCTCGAAAGGGAGAAGGCGCGCGTGCGCTCGCAGCTTGAAATGCTTGCCCAGAGCCGTTCGCGCCTCGAAGCTGCGGTCGCCGGCGCGGACGCCGAGGTCGAACGACTCCGCCAGCGCATTGACGCCGCCGCTACCGCCGGCAACGCTCAGACGGGCGGCGGAACGGGCACGGCCACAAACGGCGCGGGGAGCAACGCCTCCGCCACGCCGTCCCCGTCGCCGACGCCGCCGAACTAAATGATGAATGCGGCAGTGATGAGTAATGAATGAAAGACAAAGGCTTTGCTTTTCATACATCACTGCCGCATTCATCGTTCAGCATTTTCGCCTATGGGTACGATTTCGCAGGTTGAGCTTTACCGTTTGGTCGGAGACGCGGGCGCGCGGGGTGAGCGTGTGGTTGTCGCCACGGTCGCGCACACGCGCGGCTCCACGCCGCAGCGACGCGGCGCGAAGATGCTCTTTTTCGAGGGCGGCGAAGTCGCCGGCACGGTCGGCGGCGGCTGCATCGAGGCAGAGGTCTGGGCCGAAGCGCGCGAGGCGATGCGGACGGGCCGCTCCGCGCTGCACAACTTCAGCCTGACGGCGGACGAGGCCAGCGAAGAAGGCATGGTCTGCGGCGG
>JAIVJG010000098.1 GCA_020200155.1 Acidobacteriota bacterium
TTCCAGGAGTTCTTCGTCGTCCACGGCATCCACCTTGTTCATAAACACGACCATCGCGGGCACTCCCACCTGCCGGGCCAACAGAATGTGCTCACGCGTCTGCGGCATCGGCCCGTCGGTCGCCGCCACGACCAGAATCGCGCCGTCCATCTGGGCTGCGCCCGTAATCATGTTCTTGACGTAGTCGGCGTGGCCGGGGCAGTCAACGTGCGCGTAGTGACGGTTGGCCGTCTCGTACTCGACGTGCGCGGTCGCAATCGTGATCCCGCGCGCTTTCTCTTCCGGCGCGTTGTCAATGGAGTCGAAGGCACGCACGGTGATCTTCGGATTGTGCTTGGCTAAGACTTTCGTGATCGCCGCCGTTAAAGTCGTCTTGCCGTGATCGACGTGCCCGATGGTCCCGATGTTGACGTGCGGCTTTGATCGGTCAAATTTTTCCTTGCTCATTGTTCCCTCTTACTCCTTCATTAGAAGTGATGAATGCGGAGTGATGAATGATGAATGACAGGGGGACAGCCTTTTTAATTCATCATCTCGCATTCATCGTTCATCGTTTATTTTGCGACTCCCTGCACTTTCGCGATGATTTCTTCGGCGATGTTCTTCGGCGCTTGCTCGTAGCGCTCGAAGTGCATGGTCGAGGTGGCGCGTCCCTGCGTTGCCGAGCGTAGGTCGGTCGTGTAACCGAACATCTCCGAGAGCGGGACGAAGGCCGTCACGACCTGCGCGCCGCCGGGTCGCGGTTCCATCTTTTCAATCTGGCCGCGACGGCGATTCAAGTCGCCGTTGACCGCGCCCATGTACTCTTCCGGCGTCACGACTTCAACGCGCATGATCGGCTCCAAAAGCACCGGATGCGCTTTCTTGACGGCGTCCTGAAACGCGAGCGAGCCGGCGATGTGGAACGAACGCTCGTCGGAGTCAACTTCGTGATACGAGCCGAAGACGAGACGGACTTTGATGTCCACCAGTTCGTAACCAGCGAGGTAGCCACGCTCCAGCGCGTCGCGGATGCCCTCTTCGGTCGGCTTGATGAACTCGCGCGGGATGACGCCGCCCGTAATCTTGTTCTCGAAGACGAAGCCCTCGCCCGGAGCCGGCTCGATCTCGATCTCGACGTGCCCGAACTGACCGCGACCGCCGGTCTGTCGTTTGTAAACTTCCTTGCCGGGAGCGGGGCGCGTAATCGTCTCGCGGTAGGCGACCTGCGGCTTGCCGACGTTGGCTTCGACGCCGAACTCGCGCTTCATGCGGTCAACGATAATCTCAAGGTGCAGCTCGCCCATTCCGGCGATGATGGTCTGCCCCGTCTCCTGGTCGGTCGAGACGTTGAAGGAGGGGTCTTCCTGCGCGAGACGCTGCAAGGCCGTGCCGAGTTTGTCCTGATCGGCGCGCGTCTTCGGCTCGACCGCGACGCGAATGACGGGCGCGGGAAAGTCCATCGCTTCGAGGATGACGGGCTTGTTCTCGTCGCAGACGGTGTCGCCGGTCGTGACCTGCTTCATGCCGCCGATGGCGATAATCTCGCCCGCGCTCGCCTCGTCTATGTCCTCGCGGTCGTTGGCGTGCATGAGCAAGAGGCGACCGACGCGCTCCTTCGTGCCCTTGACGGAGTTGAAGGCGTAAGAACCCTTTTTGACGGTGCCGCTATAAATGCGGACGAACGAAAGCTGGCCGAGATGTTTGTCGGCCATGATCTTGAAGACGAGGCCGCTGAACGGCGCGTCGGCTTCCGGCGGACGCGCAACTTCATCGCCGCTCTTCGGGTCAATGCCTGTGACCGGCGGAATGTCGAGAGGACTGGGCAGGTAGTCCACGACCGCGTCGAGCAGAGTCTGCACGCCTTTGTTTTTGAAGGCGGAGCCGGTGACGACGGGGACGAGTTTCAGAGCCAGCGTGCCTTTGCGAAGCGCGGCGCGAATCTCTGCTTCGGTGAAACTCGCGCCCTCGTCTTCGATGTACCTGTGCTCAAGTTCCTCGTCCGCTTCGGCGACGGCTTCGAGCAATTTGTGGCGCGCGGCCTCGGCTTCTTCCTTCAACTCGGCGGGAATCTCAAGCGTGTCGTACTCGGAACCCTTCGCCTCGTCTTTCCACACGAGCGCCTTCATCGCGATGATATCCACGACGCCCTTGAACTTGTCTTCGTTGCCGATGGGAATCTGAATCGCGACAGGGTTCGCGCCGAGGCGTGTGATGATGGAATCGAACGAACGCTGGAACGATGCGCCGGCGCGGTCGAGCTTGTTGATAAAGCAGATGCGCGGGACGCCGTACTTGTCGGCCTGACGCCAGACGGTCTCGGATTGCGGCTCGACTCCAGCGACGCCGTCAAAGACCGCGACCGCGCCATCGAGGACGCGCAAACTGCGCTCGACTTCCATCGTGAAGTCCACGTGGCCGGGCGTGTCAATGATGTTGATGCGGTACTCAACGCCCGTGCGCTTCCAGAAACAGGTCGTCGCCGCGCTCGTAATCGTGATGCCGCGCTCCTGCTCCTGCTCCATCCAGTCCATCGTCGCCGTGCCCTCGTGCACCTCGCCGATCTTGTGCGAGACGCCCGTGTAGAAGAGCACGCGCTCGGTAGTCGTCGTCTTCCCGGCGTCAATGTGCGCCATGATGCCGATGTTGCGGAACTTGTTGAGGTCTTGCTTTGCCATAACTTGGTGAATGGTGAATGGTAAATGGTGAAAGTTTTAACTATTCACTATTTACCAACTCCTACCACTTGTAATGCGCGAAGGCCTTGTTGGCTTCGGCCATGCGGTACGTGTCTTCCCTCTTCTTGACTGCGTTGCCGCGATTGTTGGCGGCGTCGAGCAACTCGGCTGCGAGGCGGTCTGTCATCGTCTTTTCGCCGCGTGCGCGTGCGGCGGCGACGATCCAGCGAATGGCGAGCGAGCCGCGACGCTCCTGCGGCACTTCGATCGGCACCTGATAAGTCGAGCCGCCGACGCGGCGTGACTTGACCTCGACGGGCGGGCGCACGTTGTCAACCGCCTTCTTGAACAGCTTGATGGGGTCGTCGCCCGCGCGCTCGCCCATCTTCTCCAGCGCCCTGTAAAAGATTCCCTCGGCTATGGACTTCTTGCCGCCCCACATCAGGCCGTTGATGAACTTCGTCACCAAAGGAATGCCGTAAACCGGATCGGGCAACACATCGCGTCTGGCAGTTACTCTTCTTCTTGGCATAAATTTTAATCAGGGGTCGGGGGCTTGGGGCTGGAAGTCGGATGATCGGTCTTACCAATCCCCGGCCCCAGGACGCCTAACCCCGGTTCTTACTTCTTGCCTTTGGCCGCGCCGGCTGCCGCGCCGCCCTTGGGCCGCTTCGCGCCGTACTTGGAACGTCCCTGTTTGCGGTCGGAGACGCCCACCGCGTCGAGCGTGCCGCGAATCACGTGGTAGCGCACGCCCGGCAAGTCCTTCACGCGCCCGCCGCGAATGAGCACAATCGAGTGCTCCTGTAGGTTGTGGCCGACGCCGGGGATGTATGTCGTGACCTCGATGCCGTTGGTCAGGCGCACGCGCGCGACCTTGCGGAGCGCGGAGTTCGGTTTCTTGGGCGTCTGCGTATAGACACGCGTGCACACGCCTCGACGCTGCGGCGAACTCTGTAGCGCCGGGCTGGCCGTCTTGTACTTGACGGCCTGTCGGCCTTTACGAACAAGTTGATTGATGGTCGGCACTGCTCTTTTAACCTCTCCGCTCTTCGTGTGAAGCTGTTTCAAAGCGCAAATGGCTGCCTTTCCTGCCTCTTACCGGAACTTTTGTCCGGCAGTCAGCGCAAGAAGAGCGGCGCGCTCTGCTTTGTCTGAGTTAATTAATCAGGGATGTTCTGACTTAAAACGGGGGTGTGGATCGTGGCTTCCCTCAAGCCGAAACTTTTCTGTGGCGTCGCATTTTGAAATAAGGCGAGCCGGAGAGCCAGCCGAGGCCGGCATCTTCTGTCCGCGTACCCGACGCGAGGCCGCCGGATTTCCGAAAGAAAACCTGCGGGGCGCGGGCCTTTACGCCACAATAGCTGTCAAACGACCACGTGCCTTACGGACGCAGCCGGGCAACGCCTCCACACCGGCAGAACCTACTGGACGTTGCACTGGGGATATGGACTGTGAGTCCAAACGTGAGACTATACGGACGGTCTCATAGTCTGTCAAGCGGAGGTGGGCGGGTTCACGGGCAAACTCGAATCTTAACTGTTTTTCGCGGCCCCGGTTTCTGCTACAGTGCCCTCGACATCAACCGGAGAAAGGTCGAAATTTTAGATGCGCTTCAACCCAGACGAGTACATCACCGTCCACGAGAGAGTAGAGAAATTCTACGCCAAATATCCGGACGGGCGGATCACCACAACCATTGTCGAGCATGACCGTGAGAGCGGATTCATCCTCATACGCGCGGAGATTTTCCGCTCGCCGGACGACGCGCTGCCCGCTGCGACAGGGCATGCCTACGAGTTGAGGAGCAGCGGGCATGTGCAGCAGGGCAGCTACGTAGAGGTTTGCGAAACGTCATCCGTAGGGCGTGCGCTGGCGCTCTTAGGGTTCGAGGTCAGGCGCGGGATCGCCAGCCGCGAAGAGATGGAGAAGGCGACGCGCAAACAGCCTCAGCCTCCGGCGACAGCGCCGCCTAAACCTGCGACGGCGGAGAGGACGCCCCCCGACATGGACGCGGAAATCCTCCGTGCCGCAGGCGAACTCGGCTACGACGCCGCCAAAGTTCGCAAGTGGGTTAACCAGAAGTTCGAGGTCGCGGGCGGCCTTGGCAGCCTGACCGAACAGGACAAGCGCGAAGTGCTCAAGATTTTCCGAGAGAAAGCGCAAGCCCCACAGGCCAAGACGGCGCGGAAATAAATT
>JAIVJG010000099.1 GCA_020200155.1 Acidobacteriota bacterium
GTCGCGCGCCGGTACGGCCTCGCGGTGGCGGAGAAAGAGGAGTCGCAGGAAATCTGCTTCGTGCCCGACGGCGACTACGCGGGCTTCATAGACCGCTACCTGAAAGCGGAGGGCAGGGAAGAATTCGCGCCGCAGCACGGCGAGATCGTTGACGCGCGCGGCGAAGTGTTGGGCGAGCACGCAGGCGTTCATCGCTACACGGTCGGGCAGCGGCGGGGACTCGGCATCGCGCGAGCATTGCCGCTCTACGTGGTCGGGATTGACGCGGAAGCGAATCGCGTCGTGGTCGGAGACGCGGAAGAACTTCTCAGTTCCGAGTTCACCGCCGGGGGCGTCAACTGGATTGCCTTCGACGAAGCGCGGGGCGAGGTGCGTGCCCGTGTGCGCGTGCGCTACCGCCACGAGGCCGCGCACGCCACCATCACGCCCGACGGCGTGGGCCGCGTCCGCGTCCGCTTCGACGAGCCGCAGCGCGCCATCACGCCCGGACAGGCCACCGTCTTTTATCGCGACGATGAAGTGCTGGGCGGCGGCTGGATCATGAAAAGCAAAGGGCGGTAGGCCGCAAAGCGTAAAGCAGTCAAAGGCGGGCAAGTCGCACGCTTTCGCTGCTTTCCGCTTTATGTCTGCTGCCTTTTGCTTTCCTAAACATTTCCCCACACTCACGCGTACTACAAGCGGCTATCAGCCCCAACTTTCAAGGACACTGAATTGATCTCGCGGCAATACAAACTATGGCAATGTCACGTACACGTAAAATTATTTTAATCATCTTCAGCGTTGTGCTGGCGCTCATACTGGTCGCCGCGCTCGGCGTCGCGCTGCTCGTCATGTCGCTGAAGTCTGAGCCGGGCATTCACGACAACAGCGTGCTCGTCCTCAAGGTCGAAGGCTCTCTGCCGGATTACTCGAACGACGACCCGCTGGCGGGCCGCTTCTTCGGCGGCAACCCGAACTCTCTGTCGAGCCTGCTGATGCAGCTCAAAAAGGCGAAGGCCGACAAGCGCGTCAGCGCGGTGCTGCTCGACATCGGGTTCACGGGCGCGGGTTGGGCGAAGGCGGACGAGATTCGCGACGCGGTCGCGGACTTTCGCGCGTCGGGCAAGCCTCTCTACGCTTACATGGAGGTCGGCTCGGACAAGGAGTATTACATCGCGACGGCGGCGGAGCGCATCTACGTCGCGCCGAGCGGCGACCTCTTCATCAACGGCCTCGCGGCGGAGGCGATGTTCTTCAAAGGCTCTTTCGACAAGCTCGGCGTCGAGTGGGACGCATATCAAATCGGCAAGTACAAGAACGCGCCTGAACGCTTCACGCGCAAGAACATGTCCGACGGCGAGCGCGAGACGATCAACGCGCTCTTAGACGACATCTTCAATCGCTACGTCGGGCAGGTCGCGGAGTCGCGCCACAAATCTCCCGAAGAGGTGCGCGCGTGGATTGACAACGCCCCGCACAACGCGCGCGAGGCGCAGCAGGGCGGCATGATTGACGGTGCGCTCTATCGCGAAGAGGTCGAGAACGAACTGAAGAAGCGGCTCGGCTACAAGGACGACGAAAAGCTGCACAGGGTTTCGACGGGCGAGTACAGGCAAATCTCGCCGGAGTCGCTTGGGCTGAACGAGGGCGAGCGCATCGCCGTCATCTACGCCGCCGGGCCGATTGAATCAGGCCGCTCCAACGACGGCTCATTCGGCGGCAGCGAGACCATCGGCTCAGACACCGTCGTCAAAGCTCTCAACGACGCCCGCGACGACAAAAACATCAAGGCCATCGTGCTCAGGGTTGACAGCCCCGGCGGCTCGATCTACCCGTCCGACTTCATCTGGAAGGCCGTCGAGGAAGCGAAGCGGAAGAAGCCCGTCGTCATCTCGATGACGGACGTGGCGGCATCAGGCGGCTACTACATCTCTATGGGCGCGAACCGCATCATCGCCGAACCAATGACGATCACCGGCTCCATCGGCGTCTTCGCGTACAAGCCCGTGCTCAAGGGCTTCTACGACTGGATCGGCGTGACGAGCGAGTACACCATGCGCGGCCAGAACGCAGGCATGTTCCGCGAGACGGAGAAGTTCACAGACAGCGAGCGTCTTAAGTTCAAGGCGATGCTCGACCACTTCTACCACGACGAGTTCGTGCCCAAAGTCGCCGAGGGGCGCAAACGCGATCCCGAATACATCAACTCCATCGCGCAGGGTCGCGTCTGGACGGGCATGCGCGCGAAAGACAACGGCCTTGTGGACGAGTTCGGCGGACTCGACCGCGCCGTCGCCGTCGCCAAAGAACTCGCCAACATCCCCTCCGATAAAGGCGTCCGCCGCGTCGTCTTCCCCGCGCCGCGCACTTTCTTCCAACACATCTTCGGCAACGACGACGAGGACAAGACCGACGCCCAAGCACGCGCCCGGCAGGACGCGCTCATCAACTCTCTCCCGGCGGACGTGCGACGCACGCTACGCGCCGCCGCCATGTTCGACCGCTACAAACAGGGCGAGCAGTTGGCGATCCTGCCTTTCGATTTACAGATCAGGTGAAGCAAGGCGAAGAACAGAAAACAGTAGGCAGTCAGGATGCTCGCGTCCTGACTGCCTTCTGCTTTTATCACTTAAGGATTAAATGCCTGCCGCTTTGTCTTCTGCCTACGGCTTTCTGCCTTCTATTTTTTCCATCCCGCCCATGTACGGGCGCAGGGCTTCGGGGATAACGACCGTGCCGTCCTGTTGCTGGTAGTTCTCAAGGATGGCGAGCCACGTCCGCCCGACGGCGAGGCCGGAGCCATTCAGTGTGTGGACGAATTCCGGCTTCGCGCCGCCCGCGCGTCGGAAACGTATCTGCGCGCGACGCGCCTGGAACGACTCGAAGTTCGTGCACGAAGAGATTTCCCGAAAAGTGTTCTGCGAAGGCAGCCAGACCTCTATGTCGTAAGTCTTCGCCGCGCCGAATCCCATGTCGCCGGTCGAGAGCGTGACGACGCGGTAATGAAGTCCGAGACGTTGCAAAATTGTCTCCGCGTCGCGCGTCAGGGCTTCGAGTTCGTCGTAAGAGTTTTCCGGCAGGCTCAGTTTCACCAGCTCCACCTTGTCGAACTGGTGCTGGCGAATCACTCCGCGCGTGTCGCGCCCGTAACTGCCCGCCTCGGAGCGGAAGCAGGGCGTGTAGGCGACGAACTTCATAGGGAGTTCCGATCCATCGAGAATCTCTTCGCGGTGCATGTTCGTCAGCGGCACCTCCGCCGTCGGGATGAGATAGAGGCCGCGCTCGTCCGTCAGCTTGAAGAGATCGTCCTCGAACTTCGGCAGTTGCGTCGTGCCGTAGAGCGCGTCGCGGTTGGCGATGAAGGGCGGCAGCGTCTCTTCGTACCCGTGCTCGTTCGTGTGTATGTCGAGCATGAAGTTAATCAGCGCCCGCTCCAACCTCGCGCCCGCGCCCTTGAGGATGGCGAAGCGCGCCGCCGCGATTTTCGCCGCGCGTTCGAGATCGAGAATACCGAGCGACGTGCCGAGGTCAACGTGATCCTGCGGCTCGAAGTCGAACTGCGGCGCAACGCCCCAACGCCGCGCCTCCACGTTGGCGTGCTCGTCCGCGCCGACAGGGACGCTTTCGTTCGGGACGTTCGGGATAGTCGAGAGCAATTCCGTCATGTTCTTTTCCGCATCGTCGCGCGCGAGGTCGAGCGCGGCGATGCGCTCTTTCAACTCGCCGACTTCCCTGCGGCTCGCCTTGGCCTCTTCCTTCTTTCCTTCCTTCATCATCGCGCCGATGACGCGGCTCGAAGCGTTGCGTTGCGCGTTCAAAGCGTCGGACTCGGCAATGACGCGGCGACGCTCGGCGTCGAGCGCCGCGAAGTCATCGAGGGCGGAAGTGGGGAAGCCCCGCGCTTCGAGTGCTGCGCGCACGCGGTCTAGATTCTCGCGGACGTAAATCAGGTCGAGCATTTGCCGCCATCCTTCAACGTGTGTTATCTGTTACGTCTTTCGTCAACAGCCTTCAACGAAAAATTCAACCTAGCGGACGCCGCACAGGGCTGTCAAGACGATTGCAGATTTTAGATTTCACCGGCAAATTTAAAATCGCAAATCCAGAATTGCTTTATGCCACAGAAGATTCGCAAAGCAGTCTTTCCCGCCGCGGGCCTCGGCACGCGCTTCCTGCCCGCGACGAAGGCGTCGCCGAAAGAGATGCTGCCGCTCGTGGACAAGCCGCTCATCCAGTACGGCGTCGAAGAGGCAGTCGCCTCCGGCATCGAGTCCATCATCATCGTCACTGGACGCGGCAAGACCGCCATCGAAGACCACTTCGACATCTCGTTCGAGTTGGAACACCTCCTCCGCACGCGCGGCAAAGACGACTTGCTCGAAGCGGCGCGCTCCGTGTCGGAACTCGCGCGCATCAGCTACGTGCGGCAGAAAGAGGCGCTCGGACTCGGCCACGCCATCCTTCAGGCGCGCGACTTCGTCGAAGGCGAACCAAATTCAGATCACGGACGCGATGCGCTCCCTGCTCAGGAAACGACCGTTTTACGCCGTGCGCTTCGACGGCACGCGCCACGACGCCGGCGACAAACTCGGCTTTCTAATCGCCACAGTCGAGTTCGCCCTCAAGCGACAAGACCTCGGCCCGCAGTTTCGTGAGTACCTGCGCTCTTTAGATTTGAACAAGTAGAGGCCTGAGACATTAGTGAATGAAGAAACACTAACGTCCGGCATCCAGCCTCTGCTTTGAATGGAGGATGAAAAGATTGAGCGACGAACCTAAACTCTTTTCCGGACGGGCGGCGATTGTGACGGGAGCGACGCGCGGCATCGGTCGCGCCATCGCGCTCGAACTCGCGCGGCGTGGAGCCTCAGTCGCTTTCAACTACGCGAAGAGCACAGAGGCCGCAGATATTTTAAAGACTGAAATCGAGGCGATGGGCGTTCGTGCTCTGGCATCGCAGTGCGACGTGGCGAACACAGAGGCCGCCGTCGAGATGGTCAGGCAGGTCAAAGACGCTTTTGGGCGCATGGATTTTCTGGTCAACAACGCCGGCATCGTGCGCGACAATTTGATCCTGCGGATGAAGGAAGAAGACTGGGACGCCGTCGTTGACACCAACCTCAAAGGGGCCTGGAATTTCTCGCGCGCCGCCGTGCGTCACATGCTGAGGCAGGAGGGCGGCGGCTCAATCCTTAATATCTCTTCCATCAGCGGTGTGGTGGGCATGGCCGGCCAGTCGAACTACTCTGCGTCGAAGGCCGGGCTGATCGGTCTCACCAAAGCCCTCGCCAGAGAGGTCGCGAGCCGCAACGTTTCCGTCAACGCGCTCGCGCTCGGACTCGTCGCGACCGACATGGCGCAGGCGCTCGACGAAAGCTATCGCGAGAAGCTGCTTGAAAACATCCCGATGAAACGCTTCGCCGAACCGGACGAAGTCGCGCAGATCGCCTGTTTCCTGCTCTCTGACGCCGCCCGCTACATCACCGGACAGGTGGTTCAGGCAGACGGCGGACTGGCGATGTAGGGAATTTGCGAAATTTCGATTTCCAGGTTGCGACTGAGGAGGCAAGGTTGCGTGTTTGCTTCCTATCGAGAGTCGGCAATCGCTGATAAAAGAAAGGGGCCCCGCCGGTCTAGGGTAAGACCAGCGGGGCGGAACTTTGGGCAGGCTCGGAGATTCGGGTGGCGTTGACTTGTGTGCTGGAGATAGTCACATACGGGCTATCCGGCGATTTGGGGCGGCTGTGTTGGGATGGAAGAAATAAAATAGCAAAAACTGCCCGATCTTTACGAGAGCCTGTAAAACGAATTCCATGCTCTTCATCCGCAAGACTGGCAAACCCAGCCACCACACTTTTCAAGCAACATCGAAGCATATCCCCAATGTTTGAAGCTTCGTAACTTGTGTGTGAAATTACACCGAACTGCTGTGACTTGTCAAGCACAAAATGCAAATTTTCCACACAATTTTGTAACACGTCAGACCGTTTCTACGATGTGTTTGAATTTGCAGGACTAAAAGCCCTTTGAATTTCGGGAATTCAGACTCTGAAACTCTTCTCGACCGGCTTTTGAGCAGAGATTTCTGTGTCAAAGTGTTGCTTTTGTTGCCGGGCGTAGAGGTCAGGCTCGCCTGCGGGGCGGGTCTTCCAGCGTTTGTGAATCCAGAGCCATTGATCCGGATAAGCCCTGATTTGTCGTTCGATGGCGGCGGTAAAGCGCGCGGTGTTGACCTCTACGTCGCGCGCGGGGTCGCCCGTGCGGACGAGTTCGATGACGGGGCCGCCGTGAAAGACAAAGCGCCGGCGCTTTTCATCCCAGGGGGCGCAGACAGGGATGACGGTCGCGTCGGTGCGCAGGGCGAGGGTCGCGGCACCGGCGGTCGTGCATGCGAGGTGGCCGAAGAAGGGCACGAAAACGCCTTCGCGCTCCTGCGTGTTGAGGTCTGCGAGGACGCCGAGCGTACCGCCCTGACGTAGCAATCGCATGGCCGTGCGCGCGGCGGCTTTTTTGTCAATCGGCTGGTTGCCGAAGCGCGTCCGCAGCCCTTCGACCATCTCCTCGATGCGAGAGTTGTCAATCGGACGGACGAGGAAGCTAATCGGGTTGTAAAAGACGGAGTGTGCAAAGCAGAGAATCTCCCACGCGCCGAGGTGTGAGGTGAGAAAGATGACTCCGCGCCCGCGCTCGCGCGCAACGTCGAGCAGTTTCACGTCTTCGCTGTCGTACTCGACGACCTCACGCAGTCTTTCCACGTTTGCGCGTGGAAACTGGCTGACCTCGCCCAACTGCCGACCGAGACTGAGGAATGAGCCGCGCAGGATTTTCTCACGCTCCGGCAGGCTCTTTTCGGGAAAAGCCAGCGCAAGGTTACGCATCCCTGTGCGGCGCAGCCCTCCGGCAAGCGCGTAGGCCAGATGCCCTACGCCGCGCCCCGCCGCCACCGCGAGCGGTCTCGGCAGTGCGCCAAGCCCCGTCAGGAACGCTCGCGCCGCCGCGTACTCCAGAAAAGTTTGTGCTTTTCCCTTTTTGCCCATCTTCCAGCCAGACAAGGCCGACAGTGTATCGCGGCCTCCAACGACAAGCAAACGACTGGTATTGAGCGCGAAGCGCGTGCTATAAAGCAGAGGCTGATGGTCAGATATTAACAACCGAAGTCTTCGCTAACCTCTGACCTCCAGCCCCTGCTCTATTATGCCTTCGGGAAAAGTACACGACGCGATCACGTTGATTTTAGCCCCGCCGACTTTCGCGGCGGCGTGGGGCGCGACCGGGAGTTGGGCGCTGGCCTGCGTGGCGACGTGTGCGATGCTCTTCGGCGGGTTCATGTTCGGCCCCGATCTGGATATACAGTCGCGGCAGTACACGCGCTGGGGAGTCTTCCGGTTTATCTGGTGGCCTTACAAGGTCGTCTTCCGTCATCGTTCACGCTGGTCGCACGGGATCATCTTCGGCACGCTCATCAGGGTGGTTTATTTCACGGGGGTGCTCGTGCTGCTGGTCTGCGCCGGAATCTATCTGCGCGCCGCGCTGGTCGCGGGCGGGATATCGCCCGATTGGAATGAGGTCGCACGCGCCGGGCGAGCCATCGAGTCGAACGTTTTGAGTTACGGCATTGATAAGAGCCTCGTGCTCGCCGTACTGGCGGGCCTCTGGTGGGGCGCGGCGAGCCACACGCTGGCGGACGTGGGCTGGTCGGTTGTGCGTAAGGGGTCGGAAATATTTTAAGAGCAGTGACAGATATCAGGTGACGAGCGGCGGGTTTGGAGACGCTGCCGCTTCGTCTCAAGAGAATTGATGGCAGTCGAGGTGTCAAAGCATCTCGGCTGCCTTTTGCTTTCTCCCGGACTGCCTTCCGGCCAGACTAATGCCCGCTGCGAGTCGCGGTGATGCGGAGGGCCTGGCGTCGGACGGCGTCGGAGACGTTGCGATTCTGCGAGATGCTTTTGAGGTCTTTGACCTGAAGTCGTTGGAGGATTTGCATGGCGTTTGCGAGCGGCGTGCGTGGATTGCGCGCGAGGTTGTGGATGACGGGATAGGAGCGCGCCCAAGCGCGGTTGTTGGCGATCAGTCGGAGCACTTCGTCCGAGACGGTACGCATCGCTGCCACGGCCTCGACCTCCTGATCGGTGATGCGCGGGTTGTGGATGACGGCGGCGGCGACGACCTTGTTGGAATCGCGGACGAGGATGCCGCGCGCCTCGCGGTCGCCTTTCATGCCGAGCTTGATGCGGTCTTTGACTTTCATCAGCATGATGCGACGGATGAGCGCCACGCGCTCCGGCGCGACTTCGCCCGCCTCTGCGCTGGTCTCGCTGATGACGCGCTCGGCCAGTGCGGCGCGCTGCTCGAAGCTTTCGTCCAGCAACTCCTCGATGCGCTCGGAGGGGAGCCACGAGTCGTCTATGTCTTCGTCGGAGACTTCGATGTGGTCGGCGATGATCCAGGCGTCTTCGAGCGCGATGCCGTCCGCCGTGCCGATGGACTCCGCCGTCTCTATGAATTCTGCCGCCGCGCCGCGCCCTTGCGCGCGTAATTCGTCGGCGATCTGCTGCGCGCCGCGCTCCTTCTCGAAAAACTCGCGGCGCGTTTCGCGTGCGCGACGTTCGGCTTCAGGCGTCCGCGCGGGGTTCGAGAGCAAAGCGTCAATGATGGACGGGGCGCGGATCAGACGCTGCTGGTTGATGGCGATGATTTCGAGCACGGAGCCGCTGGTCGTCGTGCCGGCGAGCGCGGCGACGGCCTCGTCGGGCGTCCGCGAATTGAGCGCGACGGCCTCGTGCAATTCGCGCCCGGCATTCTCGCGAGCGGCGAGATAGCCGAGGACGGATTGCGAAGTTTCGGGGGCGGACGCGATGGTTAAAAGGAAATCAGGTTGTTGCCCGTCGAGCGTAGCCTCGGCGGCACTC
>JAIVJG010000261.1 GCA_020200155.1 Acidobacteriota bacterium
ACTTTTCCGCAAGATCGGCTCTTTTCGTGGCGAGTCGGCCTTCACCACCTGGCTCCATCGCCTGACGGTCAACCAGGTTTTGATGCACTTCCGCAAGCGCGGGGTGCGGATGGAGCAGACGACGGACGACGGAGAGACGCCTGTGCAGATCGTGCGCGGGACGGAAGACCCGAACCGGATGCCAGTGGTAGACAGGATCGCGTTGGAGAAGGCGGTGGAGCAGTTGCCGCCCGGATACAGGTCGGTATTTTTGCTGCACGACGTGGAGGGGCACGAGCACGAGGAAGTGGCGCGGATGCTGGGGTGCTCTGTGGGCACGTCGAAGTCGCAACTGCACAAGGCCAGAATGAAATTACGCACGCTGCTGAGGCAACAGAAAGCGTCTCAGTAGCTTCCAACAACGTCGCCCGGATTTCACGGCGTTGACCCTTGAAACTACCTGCGGCGATAAACCACACACGTTTGCTGAGTCTCCCCGAGACTGGCCCGTATCGTTTGAAAGAAAGAAGCACACCGCGCGGGGCCTTCACACACGAAGGCTGAAGGCCGACCGGCCTTCGCCCGACCAGAAACGAATCAGGCGAGCGCGCGGGCTGCGAAGTGCGAGAGGTTTTACGAAATGAACTGCGAGAAGTGCCAAGAACTGCTCAGCGACTTTCTTGACGGAACACTCAAAGGCAGAGACCATTCACTGCTCGGCGCGCATCTCGGCGAGTGTCTGAGTTGCGCCGACGTGCGTCGCGAGCTTGCCGCCATCGTCGGCGTCGCGCACGAATCGCGCGGTGAGTTCGTCGCCCCGCCCAACGAGCGCGCACTGTGGCTCCGCATCCGCAACACCATCGAGAGCGAGAATAATTTCGGACGGGCGACGGCACAGGCTGCGGGCGCATCGCGTTCGCGAGAGAATCTCTTGTCGCGGTTGCTGCACAGGCGCTGGGAGCTTTCGTTTTCGCAGATGGCCGCCACAGTAGCGGCGGTCGCCGTCGCGGTTTCGCTCGTGACCACGCTCGGCGTGCAGCGCCTGATGTCCAGCCCCGTCGTCGCAGACTCCGCTCCGTCGGCTTCCATCGAACAGCGCCGGAACGCGACGCTCGTCGCGGGCTACCCGCGCACGTACCTTGAGCCGCATCAAGCCAATATTAACTACTGGCAGCAGCGCGTCCAGCAACGCAAGGCGAGCTGGAATCCGCGCATGCGCGACTCGTTCGACCGCAGCCTCGGCGTGCTCGACGAGGCGGTCAACGAATCGCTCAGCGATCTTCAGCAGAATCCGCACGACGAGGTCGCAGAGGAGATGTTGAACTCTGCCCTCCGCGACAAGATGGAGTTGCTCAGAGAATTCGGTGAGCAGTAATCTCCGGCGCGTGCCGGAGACACCGACGGACACTTTTGACGCCCGCGCCCCTCTGGCCGAGAAGCGCGGGCGCTTCGACGCGAAACACAGGCGGCAGTTAAGAACCGGCGTTTGATGAAATCTGTACTGAACAATTCTCACGAGCACGCGGCACGAAGCCGCGAGAAGGCATCGCGCGGCGCACGCACCATCTTCGCGCTGGCGGCCCTGTCTTTGGTGCTCGCCGCAGCCCCGTGCGTCTTGGCGCAGAAGCGCTTCAACAGGGAGTACGCGGCACAGCCCAACGTCCGCCTGCACCTCAATAATCGTTCGGGCACGATCACCATCATCGCCTGGAACAGGCCGAAGATCAGGGTCTCAGCCGAGATGGAAAACTCTTCGGCGCGGATGACGCCGGAGATGACGAGCGACGACCTCGTCATCAACGTCCTGCGCGAGAACCGCGAAGACATCGGCGACATCAATTTCACGATTCAGGTTCCGGTCAACACCACCGTTGATATCAGCACCATGCGCGGCAACATCACGATCCGCAACGTGCGCGGCGAGATGGTGCGTGCAAATGTCTCGACCGAGGGCGACATCGAACTGACGGGCATTCGCGCCACCACCGTGATGGTTGAGAACACGGTCGGCAACATCCTCTTCGACGCCGAACTCTTGCGCGGCGGGACTTACGAACTCAAATCGACGCAGGGCAATATTCAAATTCGCATCACCGCCGAGTCGGGTTTTCGTCTGATGGCGACCGCGCCGCACACGCGCAACATAGACCTCGGCGGCTTCGCCGATAAGGGACAGTTCGAGTTCTTCAACGACAAGCGCCGCATCGTCGGCAAGGTCGGAGACGGCGGCGCGTCGCTGAACACGACAAACGGGCGCGGCTCAATCGTTCTCATGCCGCGTTGAGCGTGACACTGGTGAAACTATCCTGAGGCGGGCGCTCTGCTGGTTCGTGAAAGATTCAGCAGCGCCCGTTTTCCACTTCAGCCGGAGGCGTTCTGGTGATAACTCTTCAATCTTTTCTGTGGCGTGACGTTGGAGCGGCGCGTGCCTGCTTAATTCTCATCGCGTCTCTGACCGCCTTTTCATTCGTCGTCGCGCAGGAGAAAGGTAAACCCCAGAGAGGCAGGACAACGGCGCTCTCTTCGCCCGCGCCAACTCCGCCACTCAAGCGCACGGCGACGCGGAAGGAGACGCGCAGGCTCGGCTACGGCGGTGCGCTCACGCTCTACGGCGCGCCTGAAGGCTCGATCACCGTTGAAGGCTGGGCGAAAAGCGAAGTCGAGATTACCGCCGACGTTGAAATCAGTGCGAACACCGAAGAAGAACTGGCGCGGCTCGCCGCCGTCAACGGCTTCGTCCTCGACGACGATGTGAACCATCTTCGCGTCACCACCATCGGCACGCACGACCGTAAATACATGAAGCGCGTGGCGCGCGACTTTCCGAAAAAACTGCTCGGACTGCCGTGGAAGATTGATTATCACGTCCGCGTGCCCGCCATCACCGACCTGGAGATTTACGCGGGGCGCGGTGGCCTCACTATTTCCGGCGTCGAGGGCGCAATGCGTCTCAACGCGGGCGAGGGACAGTCCGAACTGGCGTTCACGGGAGGCGATGTGGAGGCGACGATTGAGCGCGGCCCCGTCACGCTGCGTGTTCCGTCGCGCAACTGGCGCGGTCGCGGCCTGAGCCTGCGCCTCGCGACCGGCGACTTAACAGTTGAACTCCCGCCGAACTTCAACGGCGACATCAACGCCGAAGTGTTACGCACGGGCCGCATCGAAAATTCTTTTCCCGGCCTTGTCCCGCTCGAACGCACGCAGGCGACCGGGCGTTCCTTACAGGCGCGGGCCGGCAGCGGCGGCGTGACGCTCTCATTCATCGTCGGCGACGGCACGCTCCGCATCCAATCGCAACTGCCGTCGGCAATTAAGCAAGTCTCAAAACTTTAATCACAGGGAACACGAAGAACACACGGAAGATGCATTTGGTTTTTGACCTCTTTCCCGTGTTCCTGTAAATCTCCGTAGTGAAGTTCTGATTCGTACCTGAACCATCAGCCTATCTGGCTCTATCAGGCTTCGACACGCGCACATCTCGCTTCTGGACATCGAACCGGCGCGCCCGCTATGCTTCCCGCGCCGCTGCTTCGACCGTGGCGCGCGGCGACGATCTATCATTTCTCTCTTTCGGAATCAAACAATGACTGTTAAATCCGACCGCTGGATTCGGCGCATGGTCGAAGAGGCCGCGCTGATTCAACCCTTCGACGCGCAACTCGTGCGCGAGGTCGAGGGTCGCCGCATCATCTCTGCCGGCGCATCATCTTACGGCTACGACATGCGCCTCGCGGACGACGGCTTCCGCGTCTTCTCGCCCATCCACGGGCGCGAGATTGACCCGAAGAAGTTCAATGAAGAGTCGCTCGTCGAACCGCCCCTGCGCGACTCCGAAGACGGCTCGAAGTATTACCTCATGCCGCCGCACTCTTACGCCCTCGGTGTCACCGTCGAAACCTTCCGCATGCCGCGCAACGTGACCGGAATCTGCCTCGGCAAATCCTCATACGCACGCGCCGGGCTGCTCGTGAACACGACGCCGCTCGAAGCGGGCTGGACGGGCCGCCTCGTCATCGAACTCGGCAATCTGGCGAATCTGCCTCTGCGCGTCTACGTCCACGAAGGCATCGGTCAAGTTCTCTTCTTTGAATCCGACGAAGACTGTGATGTGTCCTACAAAGACCGTGGCGGGAAATATCAGGGACAAACGGGACTTACCTACTCGCGGCTGTGAATGTATTCTAGGCTGAAGCATAAATACTGAATCAAGAAGCATAAGTTATGAAACATTGCAGCATAAGTGCTGAAAAGGACGGTCAAGCATTCCCTTGAGCCGTGTGCGGTGAAAGTCGCACGCACGGTTCTTAGGGGAGGGAGCGGCGGCAACGTCGCTTCCTTACCCGACTAGGCAGCGCGTACTACATACCAAAGCTCCGATTAAGAATATTTCGCGGCCATCTTTTGGACCGTGTTTGCCCCGCGCAACGTTGACTTCTGGCCGATGGCCTTCTCAAGCACGGCGTTTGAAATCTTAGATCCGCTCTGCTTCTTACGGCATAGCCAGTAAATCTCACGCTCATGAATATGAAAGCCATCAATATCCGTTCTCAACGTCATCAGCTTTTGACTTGATTTATCATCAAGTCCGTCGGCGAGGAAAGCAATATTCAACGCTGCGGCCACATCAAGATCGGATTGGCTGAATGGCTTGTAATTCGCGATGGCTACTAATTCTGTATCCGTTCTAATGAATGTAGCTACTTCATAGCCGAGCGCCTCACGCAGCCTGTTCTCTATTTCTCGTTCGAGAGCCTGAGCGTTCTTCGACGTAGTCTCAAACACGACATTGCCGCTGGCGATGAAGGTTTCGACACTTGAAAAGCCAAGTGACTCAAATAGACGGCGCAAAAAATCCATCTTGACGG
>JAIVJG010000262.1 GCA_020200155.1 Acidobacteriota bacterium
CATCCCTCCGCCCTCATCCTTCATCCCTTCTTAATACTGCCAGTTGACGTTGACGAACCCGACGCCGCTTGCCGGCACAGTGTAAGTGTGATTCGCGCCGGCCTCCCACGTCACCGCGCCGCCTGCGGCGATCTTGATGAACTTGAACTGGATGGTCTGCCCGGCGGGGACGCTGGCGTTCAAAAACCAGTTCGGGTAGTTGGGCGCGAGCATCGGCCCCACCGCGCCGTCCCACGTCGTCGCCCAACTTCCCAGTTCGACGGTGTTGCCCGTCAGGAAGATGTAGTCGCCCGTCACCGTCGGCGACGCATTGAAGACGGTGAAGGTGACGGGGATGAGCTTCGCCGTCAGCGCCGTGAAGGCAATGCCGTTCGAGACCGCGCCGCCTGATGCCGTGACGGTCACGTTGTAGCTGCCGTTGGCGACTGCGGGGACGGTCGCGACGATTTTCGTCGCCGTCCAGGAATTCACGACCGCCGTCGTCGTGCCGAATTTCACTGTGCCCTGCGTCGCGCCGAAGTTCCTGCCGCCGATGGTGACTTTAACTCCGGGCTGACCCGCGACGGGGCCGATAGAGCCGATTTGCGGCAACGCCGCCCCTTCTGTGTACTGCCAGACGGCGACGGTGTGCGCGGGCAGCGTGAAAGCGGTGACGGGATTGTTGCCGCCCGTGCCCGTCGAGACCGTGATGGACGAGCCGCCGAGCAGCCCCGTCAGGTTGTCCGAGTACGTGCCGACAGGGAGCGACGTGTTGAGGCCGGTGATGCTGTAGCCGGTCACGTCGTTCTTGTTGATGGCGACGAGCGCGACGCTGCCGAAAAATTTGCGCTCGTAGATATACACGTCCGGGTTGATCCAACGCTGCGCCATCGAGCCGTAAGCAATCGCCGGATTGTTGCGCCGCAGGGTCGAGAGCTTGTTGAGAAGCTGGTAGGCGGTCGTAGTCGTCGAGAAGCCGGACATCATCGGGCGATTGTAGGGGTCTGTGCCGCCGCTCGTGTCGTTGTGCAGGTATTGCTCCGTGCCGTAGTAGATGCAGGGGATGCCGCGCGCCGTCTCGATGAAGGCGAGGGCTTCGTGCAGACGGTTCTGGTTGTTGTTGATGGAGAGGAAGCGTGCCATGTCGTGATTGTCTATGAAGGTCACGAGGTCTTCGTCCCAAGTGAAGTTCGACGCTTCCTGCGTGATGACCGCGTCAATGTCCGAGAAGTTCGAGTTGGCCGAGCCGAAGACGTTGCGGACGGCGGTGTTCAAAGGGAAGTCTAAAAGCGAGATGCCGCTCTTGTTGGCGAACTTGTAGGAGTCGTGGTAGAGCGGGTCGTTGGTGTTGCCCTGATACCACTCGCCGAAGAGGAAGCTGTCGCCGCCCGTAAAAATCGAGTTGGCGAAGCTGTACTCCCAGCCCCAAGTGACGTGCTTGACGGCGTCTATGCGGAAGCCGTCCACGCCGTGCTGCTGAAAGAGTGTGGCCGACGCTTTGAGATAGGCGTCAACGGTCGAGTTCTCTTGGTTGAGGTCTGCGAGATCGAAGAGCGTGTAGTACTCGACCTGATAGCGGTCGTCCCAGCCGCCGCCGGAGATGTTCGCGTTGTGATGGAAGTAGCCGTTGGTGTCGTTTGTGTAGTTCCCTAAGAATGTGCCGTTGTCATAAAACGCGCCGAACTCGCCCGCGTTGTCCTGCGTGGTGTGGTTGGGCGCGAAATCAATAATGACCTTGATGCCGCTTGAGTGCGCGGCGGTGACGAGATTATCAAAGTCCGTCCAAGTGTTCGCGCTGTTGCCGAAGTGCTCCTCGACGCGCTTGAAGTCGCGCCCCTGATAGCCGTGGTAGGAAGCGGTCGGGTTGCCGCTGCCGTCCGGGATGTTCGTGTTGAGATTATCAACCGGCGGCGAAATCCAGATGGCGGTCACGCCCATCCCGGCGAGGTAAGACATTTTCTGCTGAATGCCTGCGAGGTCGCCGCCCCAGTATGCGCGCCAGTTCGTCTTCGTCGCGTCGTAGAGACCGGAACTTTGCGCGGGATTGTTGTTCGCAGTGCTGCCGTCGAAGAAGCGGTCGGTGATGATCTGGTAGACGGTCTCGCGCTTAAAGTCGGCGGCCCGCGCCGCAGTTTGCGCGAGCAGGCAGGCGCAGGCGAGTAGTGAAAAGAAAAGGGTGCGGCGGGTGGTGGTTTTCATGTGGCTCCTTCTGAGAGTGAAGCGGCTTCGGGTCGGTCGGGTCAAAACCGACGCCTCGCCGCGCGGGAGTGAAGCGATAGTCAAACGCTCGCGTGCGAGGGCGATGCGGGAGCGCACTTACTTTGGAAAGCGTCCTGCCGGCGCAGGCACTCTACAGCCCGCGCCGGCAGGACGCGGCGGGTCGCTGTTATTGCGCAGCGGGTTTGTACTTGGCGATCAACTCCGGCAGCCCGGTCATCGAGCCGTTGTGACGATACTTGTAATAGCTCTCAAGGCCGGGCTTGATTTGTTCGCGGAGTTGCAGGAATTCGGGCTTATCACCGGTCAGCCCCACGGCCCGCGCATATAATTCGATGACCTTGTCCATCTGCGTCGTCGCCAGCGTGAGCGTCGCGGCTGAGTGAGTACTTTGATACTGCTTCGCCAGTGCGGTGTACTCGTCTTCGGCGATGTTGCCGAGGACGGCGTACACGAATGGGTCTGCTGACTTGAGCGCGACGGCCTTCTCCAGACGCAACTTGGCTTCGGCGGCGTTGTTCGCATGCAGCGCGAGAAGTCCCGTGTCGCGGTAAAGCTCCGGCAGCCAGCGTGTCTTATATTCCTGCCACGCCGCAGCGTCCATGTCCTCCGGTTTTTTGTCCGCTTCAATCAGTTCGATGGCCTTCGCGCCGAACTGCTGGCTCTGCGGGACGAATTTCAGGTTGTTGCGCGAAGCTTCGTTCGAGCCGTTGAGCGCGAGGCGCGTCAGGACTTCCACCTGATTCGGATTCTTTTCGAGATAAGCGGCCCCGACGCGGAAAGCGTCGTCGAATCGTTTGGCTTCAACGTAAGCGCCGATCAGGATGGGGTTGATGATGTCGGCCTCGGTCGGGGCGTTGAAGACGGTCAGGAACGACTCGCCGAGCGTGATTCTCTGCGCTGCGTCCTGCGTGCCGTGGATTTGCCCGGCGAGGTAATTGGCGACCTCCGCGCGCTTGATGCTCTTCGGGAACTTCTTGGCATACTCGCCCGCGGCCTGAAGTTTCGCCGCCGCGTCTTTCGCGTCCTGAATCTTTTTCAGCGCCTTCGCCTCGTCCGCCGACACGCTCCCACCCGCTTGGCCCTTATTCTTGCCCGCACCTTCGCTCTTGTTTTTATCCTTATCTTTGTCTTTGCCCTTCTCCTTGTCCTTCTTGTCGTCCTGGCCCGCAGCAGTCAACGCATCGCGCGAGTCCGCGAAGGAGGCGACCCGCGCCCGCCGGAGTTCGACCGACGCAGTGCCGCCGCCGCTGCTGGCCGCGCACGACGCCGCCACAGCACCCGCCCACAAAGAAACGCACGCCAGCGCGCACGCGCACGAAAATGTCTTGTGTCTCACCGCTCCACTCCTGTTTTTGAATTTTGTCCGCCAGCCCGAATCAGCTTCCATAGATTACACCAACGGGAAGAAATGATGAATGATGAATGATGAATATGAAGCACGAACCTCTTGTCTTTCATTCATCATTCATCATTTCGCATTCATCATTTTGCATCACGCTCTTCCCGCGACCTCGCCCGTCTGCGTGTTGACGCGGACGAGTTCGCCCTCTTTGATGAAGAGGGGGACGCGCACTTCGAGGCCGGTTTCCAGCGTCGCGGGTTTGGTTGAGCCGCCCGCCGCCGTGTCGCCGCGCAGGCCCGGCTCCGTGCGCGTGACGGCGAGTTCGACGAACTGCGGCAGTTGCATCGCCGCCGCCTCGCCCCTGTACTTCAGAATCTGTAACGTGACCCCGTCCTTCAAATACCCACGGTCGTCGCCGACCTGATCTGCGGGTAATGTGAACTGCTCGTAGCTCGACTCGTCCATGAAGTGGAAGCCGCCGGCGTCCGTGTAGAGAAACGAGGCGGGCGCGAGTTCCACGTCCGGCTCGGCGAATTTTTCGCTCGAACGGAAATTCTTCTCAAGCACCGCGCCCGTCAATAAATGTTTGAGGCGCGTCCGCACCATCGTCGCCGAGCCGCGCGCCGTCGGCGACGCGAAGAACACTTCGACCACCGTAAAGGGCTGGCCCTCGACCTCGATCAACGCCTTCCGCTTCAAATCGTTCGCCCCAATCAACGCCACTCGCTTCTATACCTCGCAATTTTAAATGTCGTGACTTCCGTCGCGCTCGCCTTCGAGTGAGCCTCGATAATGTCCGGCGGCGGACGCCGGAGTCAAGCGACCTCGTGCCGCCGTCCAACGCCTGACACATCGTTTGTCGGAAGTTTGTTGCGCGCGATTTTAGACGAAGACGGGCCGCCGTCGAAATTCCCGCGCCATTCCGGGTTAAATCGCCTTGGAACACGTGTTGCCATGTGTTCCGCCGTGGAATAGTTGATTCATCTTATCGAGGGAGACTGACATGAAAATCAATTTGTTAATACTGAGCCTCGCGTTGATGCTTGCGCTCGCACCGGCGACGCCCGCTTTCGCACAGACGGCTAACGGACAGGGAAACTGGCCTGCGCTTCAAACCCTCTCGACCGGCGACAAGCTGAGAGTCGAAATGAAAAGCGGCGAGCGCGTCGAAGGCAAGTTCGGCAGCGTCTCCGAAACCGCGCTCGCGCTCGCGCATGACGGCAAGAACGTGACGCTCGACCGCGCCGAAATCCGTCGGGTTTATCGCACACGTGGCTCGTCACAGGGTAAATGGCAGACCGCTCCGCCTTCAACGTTTTCTCCAGTGGCATCGTAGTTGATTGGTCAAAGATAAAGGCCACCCGCACGTATTGTTATCATTCAATCGGCGGGGACTACGACACACACAGGAGGGGACATGAACGCTATTGAACTGCTGAAAGAAGACCACAAGAAGGTTTCGGGAATTTTCGAGAAGCTTGAGCCGACGACCGAACGCGCCGAGAAAACGCGTGAGGAGTTGTTCGCCGAACTGAAAATGAACCTCGACATCCACGCCCACATCGAGGAGACGATTTTTTACCCGGCCATCAAGCAGGCGGCGGCGACGCACGACATCGTGCTCGAAGGCTTCGAGGAGCATCACGTCATCAAGACGCTGCTCGGCGAGTTGGAGGCGCAGCCCGTCGGGAGCGAAGAGTGGGGGGCGAAGCTCAAAGTCCTCAAGGAGAACGTCGAGCACCACGTCGAAGAGGAAGAGGGCGAGATGTTCCCCAAGTCGCGCGAGGTTCTGAGCAAAGAGCAAATCGAACAACTCGGCGCGCAAATGGAAGCGGAAAAGCAGAACCAGAAAAAACAGATGGGCGCGGCGGGCTAACTGCAAAAATAATGATGAATGCGGAATGATGAGTGATGATGATAAGCACAGTGCTTGTCTTCATTCATCATTCCGCACTCATCATTTCTTCTCTATCCTGTCCATCCTGTCTATCCCTGTTAATTTTCTTTTTCAACGTCTTCCGTGCGCGATCTTCAAAGCTTCGGGCAGCGAGCGCAGTTTTAACATCGCGAGCACGCCGAAGACGGGGCCGGGCGCGAGCGCGATGAAAGCGTAGCGCCAGCCGACCCATCCCACCAATATTGGTATCAACTGAATCGAGAGTGTGGTCAGGAGAAAGCCGCAGCACGTCTGGATGGTCAGCGCCGTCCCCATGTATTGCGGGTCGCCGAGTTCCGTCACGCAGGTTGAGAACTGCGCGGAGTCGGCCACGACGCTCGCGCCCCACACCGCCGCCAGCGCAAGCAACAGCCACGGGCTTGAGTCGAAGAGAAACCCTACCGCCACGCAGCACGCGCCGCTCAACGTCATCGCCCACGAAGTGACCGCCGTGCGCCCCACTCTATCCGCCACGAGTCCAGCCGCGACGCAGCCAACTGCGCCCGCGCCGATGACGAGAAACGATGCGGCTTCGGCCAGCGTCGAAGATTCACCGCGCGCCGCGAGGCTCGCGCGAATCATCACCGGCGTCCACGTCCACATCGCGTAGAGTTCCCACATGTGGCCGAAGTAGCCGAAGTTGGCGAGGCGCACGCCCCTGTTCGAGAAGACGCGCGCGATCTGCCGCAGATCGAATTTCGCGGCGGGCAGCGCGTCAGGCCCGTCTTCCACGAACAACTGCACGATGAGTCCGCCCGCGACGGCGAGCATGGAGACGAACAGCACGTTAAGCCGCCAGTTCGCGCTCCCCAGCGCGTTGACGAGATAGGGCGACGCCTTGCCCAGCGTCAGTGCGCCGACCAGCACGCCGAGCGCCATCCCTCGCCCGTGACGAAACCACGTCGCCATGATCTTCATCCCCGGCGGGTAGACTCCCGCGAGGCAGAGTCCGACGAGGAAGCGCAGCGCGATGCCCGTTGTGGCGTCGTGCGCGAACAACCCGAACGCAGCATTGACGACTGCTCCGCCGATGGCCGCGACAGTGAACAGACGGCGCGGGCTGATGATGTCCGGCAAGTTAAAGAGCGCGGACAGGAGCGTCCCCGCGACGAAGCCGAGTTGCACGGCCAGCGTCAGCCAGCTTGCGCCCGACGCGCTCAAGTGCCACTCCGACGTGAGCGCGGGCACGACCGCCGACGCCGAGAACCACAGAGACATGCCGAGCAACTCCGCCAACGCCAGCAACACCAGCGCACGCCAGCGCAGGCGCGAGAGCGCCGGCTCGCCTCGCGCGCTTTCAGCGTCCTCTCTCCGCGAAGAGATGACACGCGACAAACGCGCCGCGTCGCCGTCCGACTTTTTCCCTGCTTTGCTTTTAGCTTTCATTTTCCGGCCAAGAGGTTCGGGAGAGTCTAGCAAACCCTTTGGCGGCGTGAATATCTTTATCGAGTTTTTCCGAGCGAGCGTGCCGTGGGCGCTAAAGACTTTTTTTGACTGTGCACGGTCTGATTGATAGATTCTCCCTGCAATCCAAATCCGGCATTTCAGGAGCGTGCTCAAGATGAGCTTGATCGAGTCCGTACAGGCGCGGGAGATTCTCGACTCGCGCGGCAATCCGACCGTCGAGGCGGAGGTGATGTTGATCGGCGGCGAGGTGGGACGCGCCGCCGTGCCTTCGGGCGCTTCGACAGGCGAGCACGAGGCCGTGGAGTTGCGCGACGGCGACAGGAAACGCTACGACGGCAAGGGCGTTTTGCGTGCCGTCGAGCATGTCAACGAAATCATCGCGCGGGAAGTCGAAGGCATGGACGCGCTCGACCAGGCGGAGTTGGACGCCGCGCTCGTCGCGCTCGACGGCACGCCGACTAAAAAGAAGTTGGGCGCAAACGCCCTGCTCGCCGTCTCGCTCGCCACGGCGCGTGCGGCGGCGACCTATCTGGAAATCCCGCTCTATCGCTATCTCGGCGGCGCGAACGCGCGCACGCTGCCCGTGCCGATGATGAACATCCTCAACGGCGGCGCGCATGCCGACAACAACGTGGACTTTCAGGAGTTCATGGTCGTGCCCGCCGGCGCGGAGAGTTTTACACACGCGCTGCAAACGGGGGCGGAGATTTTCCACGCGCTCAAAGGCGTGCTGAAGAAGCGCGGACTGGCGACGAGCGTCGGCGACGAAGGAGGGTTCGCGCCGAACCTGCGCTCGAACGAGGAAGCGATTGAGACGATTCTCGAAGCCGTCGCGCAGGCAGGCTACAGGGCGGGCCGCGACCTACACCTCGCGCTCGACCCGGCGGCGAGCGAGTTTTACGACGGCAAGCATTACGTCTTCAAGAAGTCGGACAAGCGGAAACTGACGAGCGATGAGATGGTCGCTTACTGGAAGTCCTGGGTTGAGCGGTATCCGATCATCTCGATTGAAGACGGAATGGCGGAGAACGACTGGGATGGTTGGAAGACTTTGACGGATGAGATGGGCGCGCGTGTCCAACTCGTCGGCGACGATCTCTTCGTCACGAACGTCGAGTTTCTGCGTAAAGGCATTGAGCGCGGCGTCGCCAACTCGATTCTGATTAAGGTCAACCAGATCGGCACGCTCACAGAGACGCTCGACTGCATCGAGTTGGCGCGAAACGCCGGGCGCACCGCCGTCATCTCTCATCGCTCCGGCGAGACCGAAGACACTTTCATCGCAGACCTCGCCGTCGCCACCAATGCCGGACAGATCAAGACCGGAAGCTTGTCGCGCACCGACCGCGTCGCCAAGTACAACCAACTCCTACGCATTGAAGAAGACCTACGCGGCATGGCGCGCTTTCCCGGTTACGGGGCGTTTTACCAGCTTGACCCGACGGCGATTTATGGAGAAGCGAAAGACGGACGGGCGCGCGTTGCAGCGAAAAAATCGCGTGCCGCTAAAAGATAGCGGAGGGCAATCAGTTGATTAACAGACAGGGGCCGCTCGCGCTCATCATCCTCGACACTCGATTGAGACGGGCGCGTTCTTCTCGAACGAAGCGATAGTCGCCGCGATGGACGCCGCTAAACAAAACGACCGCGCCCTGCATTTGATGGGGCTGCTCTCCGACGGACTCGTCCATTCGTCGCGGGAGCATCTCTACACGCTGCTGCGGATGGCGAAGGAGCGCGGGCTTCAACGCGTCTACGTTCACTGCTTTCTCGACGGGCGCGACGTGCCGCCGATGTCGGCCTACGGCTACGTCGAGGCGTTGCAGGTCAAGTGCATGGAGATCGGTTGCGGGCGCATCGCGTCCGTCGTCGGGCGCTACTACGCGATGGACAGGGACAGGCGCTGGGAGCGCACGCGCAGAGCTTACGATCTGCTCGTCCACGCAGAGGGCGAGCGCATCGTTGACCCCGTGGACGCCGTCAAGCGTTCTTACGAACGCGGCCTGACGGACGAGTTCATCGAGCCTTTGGTCGCCACGAACGAAAGGGACGAGCCGACGGCGACGATCGCCGACGGCGATTCCGTCGTCTTCTACAACTTTCGCTCCGACCGCGCGCGACAGATCACGCGCGCACTCGCCGTCGAAGGCTTCGACGAGTTTCCCACGCCCGCGCGCCCGCGCGTGAATTACGCATGCTTCACGCTCTACGACCAAACCTTCAAACTCCCCATCGCCTTCCCGCAACTTCAACACCGGAATATTCTGGCCGATGTGTTCGCCGGTCTCGGCGTGCGTAACTTCCGCCTCGCAGAGACGGAGAAGTACGCGCACGTCACGTACTTTTTCAACGGCGGCACGGAGAGAGAGTTTCCCGGCGAGCGCCGTCTCCTCGTTCCCTCGCCGAAGGTCGCGACCTACGATCTGATGCCGGAGATGTCCGCGTTTCAAGTCACGGACGAAGTCCTGCGCGGCATCAGGGAGGGCGAATCGGATGTCTTCATCGTCAACTTCGCCAACCCAGACATGGTCGGACACACCGGCAACCTTGAGAAGACCATCGAGGCCGTGCAGTATGTGGATACGTGTCTTGGCTCGATCACGAAAGCTCTGCGCGATGCGCGCGGGCGCTGCCTGCTCACCGCCGATCACGGCAACTGCGAACAAATGATTGACCCGAAGACCGGACAGCCGCACACCGCGCACACATCAAACCTCGTCCCCTTTCACTTGATTGACGAAGCCGCGCGCGGCGTCCGCCTCCGCGAAGGCGGCGCGCTCGAAGACGTGGCCCCGACCGTCCTCGGTCTGCTGGAGCTTGAGAAACCGGCGGACATGACCGGGCGCGACCTACGCCTGCTTTGACGTGGAGCGTCACTAACCGGGCGGCTCGCGCGCCCTTTGAACAGTCTCAATTTTTAAGCAATGAACAGAAACAAAGTCGCATTCTTCATTCTCATCGCTTCCATCTGCCTCTTCATCGTCTTCCTTGTCGTCATGCTCCGCTTCGTGGGGCGTCGCGCCCCGGAAGGTGGACAACCGGAACCCGTCGCCGGGCGTCCGCCGGCGGTTCTCAACGTGGCGCTCGGCGATCCCAGCGGCGCGACGAGCGAGCCGGGCAACAAGAGTAACTACCTGCTGGTCAAGCCGCAGTACGCGCTCTCCTACAACAACGACCGTGGGGGGCCGAACTGGGTGAGCTGGCATTTGCAAGCTTCAGACATCGGGAGCGTCGAGCGGCAGAATAATTTTCATCCCGAAGCGGCGCTGCCCGCCGGATTCAAGCGCGTCACGCCGGACGATTACACGGGCACGGGCTTTGATCGAGGCCACGTCTGCAACTCGAAGGACAGAACCGCTACCGGAGCGGATAACTCCGAGACCTTCAGCATGGCTAACATGCTGCCGCAGACGCCCGACCTCAATCGCCACGTCTGGGAACAGCTTGAATCCTACTGCCGCACTCTGGCGCAGAGGGGCAATGAGCTTTACATCATCGCAGGCGGGTACGGCTCGGCTAAAGTAATCGGTCGCGCGAACAAAGTCAGCGTGCCGACCAACTGCTGGAAAATCGTGGTCGTGTTGCCGCAGGGCACGGACATCTCACGGATAGATAAAAGCACGCGTGTCATCGCCGTTGACATGCCGAACACGTCCGGCATCGCCCTCGACCTGTGGGCAAAGTACGCGACGACCGTGCAGGACATCGAGCAGAAGACGGGCTATCACTTCTTCTCGGATTTGCCGCAGGACGTGCAGGCCGCGCTGAAAGTGAAAAAAGATTCGGGCCGGTAGGGTGTTTGATGAGAACGAACGATAGGACGGCGCGGCGAGTGGCAAAACGGTCGGAGCAGTCGCGGCTATGTCTCGACTACTTTGGTCTTCACGCCGGCGAAGTTCCCCGACGCCGTCTTGCCGATCACGTAGACATCAGCCTCCGTCTCGCCGACTTTGTACACCTTAAGCTCGCTCAGGTTATCTTTCAGCGATTTGACGAGCGCCTGAAATCGCTTAACCTGCTCACGTGCTTCCGGGCTTTGCCAGTCTTGTTCCTGCGTGGCGTTACTGAAGAAGGCATCAAAATCGCTATCGCTGACAGACGCGCTCGCGTCCGTCTTCTTCGCGGCGACGATGTCTTGTGCGGAGAGCGGTTTTTGCCCTTTGGCCGTTTGTACGAATGGCTCGACCGGATAATCAGACTCGCTCTGAAACATCAAGCCGCCAGTGAGCTTTTTCAATTCCCGTAACAAAGACGCATCGTCCTTGTTCATATGAGTTCTCCCGACATCGCCCAGCATTGTGTCTTTGTTGAAAACCTTTCCCTCATATTACCATATCGCCGGAAGACTATAAGGCGCAGGGGAAGGCGCGAGAGCCGTCCGGTTTTTCAGCGACGTGACTTCACGCGAAACGAAGCGGGGTGTTGTATCGTTAGTGTTGAGTGATGAACTTCGAGCCGCGCAACATTCTCGTGATTGACTTCGGCCAACTCGGCGACGTGGTGCTGAGCCTGCCCGCGCTCGGAGCGATCAGGCACAAGTTTCCGAGGGCGCGCGTGACGGTGGCGGTGGGACGCGCGGCGGGAGCAATCGTGGAGTTGGCGGGCGTCGCCGACGAAGTGCTGGCTGTGGATCGCGTCGGACTGCGCGACGGGCCGAAAATCCTCTCCATCTTCCGCATCGGCCAGTTCGCGCGTGAAGTGCGCCGACGTAAATTCGATTTCGTGATTGACCTCCACAGCCTCTCGGAGACGAACCTGCTCGGATACCTCTCCGGCGCGGCGCAACGCCTCTACGCGCGCCGTCCCGGTCGCTCGCTCGACTATCTCTCCAACTTTCGCCCCTCAGCGCCCGTCGAAGACCGCGCACGGCACGCGATAGACAGATACCTCGACGTGCTCGCGCCGCTCGACGTGCGCGAAGTGTCGCGTGTCCCGCGCCTGCCCGTGCGCGAAGAAGACAACCGCGCGGTCTTGGAGATGTTGAAGAAGACGAGGGACGGAAGCGACGCGCCGCTCGTAGGGATGTTTCCCGGCGCGGGGCATCCGAGCCGTTGCTGGCCGCTCGAACGCTTCAGCGAACTCGCGCAGTCGCTGGCGCGCAACGACGGCCGATGCACATCGCGGCGGCGACAGGCACACCCGTCATCATCCTGATGGCTCATCACCCGATGTTCAACTGCTACATTCCCCCCGGCGAGCGCCACCGCGTCGTCCACGCACGCGCGATCACGGACATCACAAGCGACGAAGTTTACGGCGTCACGCGCGCCGTGTTCACGGCTGAGCGCATGGCGTCGCTCTTCTCCAACTAGGGGGCCAAGACATGACAGGCACGCCCGATAAACGACGCGCGCTGCTCGCGGGGGGCGCAACCATCGCCGTCCTCTTTCTCGCCGTCGTCGCGCTGCCCGCCTACTTCATCAACCTGCAATCGCGGAGCGCACAGACGCGCGCCGCGCCGTCGGCAGTTCTTACAGGGCAGAGCGCGGCGTCGCAGTCGCCCAACAGGACAGCCGCCGAGACGCGCGAGACGGACGCGCAACTCGCACGCGTCATTGATCGGACGATTGACGGCGGCGAATTCGCCTCGGCGCGCTGGGGCGTCCACGTCGTCTCCCTGCGCGACGGGCGCGTCATGTATGCGCGCAACGCCGACCGCATGTTCACGCCCGCCTCGAACATGAAGCTCTACACGACCGCCGTCGCACTCGACCTGCTCGGCGCGGACTATCGCTGGCGCACGTCGGTCTATGCCGCCTCAGCGCCGGACGCGGGCGGCACCGTCGCGGGCGACCTCCTGCTCTACGGGCGCGGCGCTCCAGACCTTTCGTCGCGCAACACGCGCGCGGGCGCTTCCCAACTCGCCGCGCTGGCCGAAGAGCTTTACCGTCGCGGCGTGCGGCGCGTGCGCGGGGGCGTGGTCGGCGACGAGAGTTACTTTCGCGGCGAGATGCTCGGCGACGGCTGGCTGTGGCAGGACGCGCAGTGGTACTACGGCGCGCAACCGAGCGCTCTCTCCGTTGACGACAACGAGATCACCGTCAGCGTCGCGCCCGGCGCTAAAGCGGACGACCCCGCCGCCGTCACGCTCGTGCCCGCCAGCGATTACGTGCGCGTCACCAACGACATGAAGACAACCGGACGCGGGGCGCGTCCCGCTATCGGCATCACGCGCGAAGTGTCTTCAAACGAGGTGCGCGTGTGGGGCGAATTCCCCGCAGGCGGGAGTCCTTACGGCGTGCGCCTCTCCGTGTACCGGCCCGCGCTTTTGGCCGCGAGGCTCTTTCGCGACGCGCTCCGCTCGCGCGGCATCGAGGTCTCGAATGATGCGCGCACGGTGGACGCGCGCACGCGCGAGGACGCGGGGCTGGTCGCGTCGCGCACGGTCGAGCTGGCCGCCGTCATGAGTAAGCCGCTCGGCGAAGTTGTGCACGAGACCGACAAGGAGAGCCTCAACCTTCAGGCCGAATTGCTCCTGCGCACGCTCGGCAGGGAGCGCGGCGACACCGCACCTGAATCAATGCCGGAGCGCACGCGCCTTCGCAACACGGATGCAGCCGGCCTCGCCGTCGTGCGGCAATGGCTTGAGCGCGCCGGAGTCCGCACGGAAAATCTCGCTCTCCACGACGGCTGCGGCCTCTCGCGCCTCGATCTCATCACGCCCGAAGCGACGACGCGCCTGCTCGTCCACATGGCACAGACGCCTTCAGCCGACATCTTCCGCTCGGCGCTTCCACTGGCGGGCCGCGATGGGACGCTTGCGTATCGCATGCGCAACACTCCCGCCGCCGGACAAATCGCCGCCAAGACCGGCGCGCTCACCTACGTCAACGCCCTCTCCGGCTATGCGCAGACCGCCGACGGCGAGCCGCTGGCCTTCTCCATCATCTGCAACGACAGCACACAGGGAACTTCCAGTACGCGCCCCATTGACGCCATCGCCGCCCTGCTCGCCTTTTACCCGCGAATTGCGCCGGTAAAATAGGGATCGGCAGCGAGCTTAACTTTTTCTGCGCCACCTTAATGTTTAATATGGACAACTGTTGTTTAATATGTATAATACTTCTAGCTGCCGCCGCAACCTTCGGGGCAGTGGACGAGCATGGGTTTTCTCAGAGCAGTTATCTGTGAAAAAGATCGAAGGGGAAGATAAACTGTAGTCCCTCCTACAGTTTGTACGACTTACCTGGTATTCCCGCCGCGAAGCTTCAGACGAACACGACCAGTCACCGAACGCTTCCGGCGCGTTTGATTCTCAAAATCTTTCCGGCGGCCCCTGCCTTTTCAGGCTGTCGTTTAGCGGGCGTTCAAGCTCTGACTTTTTGCCTTTGCTACTTGGACCGACCATCAAGATTGACTCCCGCACCCGCCCCGGACGGCCCGAACCCATCCCCAAATTTCAGGAGTAAATGTGATGCTGAAACGAACTTACCTCTCCCCCCTGCTCGCCCTTCTGGTGCTCTTTGCCGCCGCGCCCGCGTTCGCGCACGCGACGCACGCGAGGATGCGACAGTTCTCCATCTTCTCGCTGATGCTCGCGGCCAACGACAGGGAGCAGGACGGGCTGTCAGGGCCTGTGCGAAGGGTCAAGACCGAGACGGCGAAGATTACCGTCAAGAACGGCAAGCCCGTCGAGGCGGCGCGCGTGCTGCTGGAAACCACGACCTACGACAACAAAGGTGGCAAGGTTGACAACGCTTACTTCCTCGCCGCCGGCGGCTCGCTGACGGGCAAAGAGGTTTACAAGTACGACGCTAAGGGCAACATGGTCGAGATGACCTTGCAGAACGAGGACGGCTCGCTCGCGTCCAAAGAGGTCTACTCTTACGACTTCGACGCGTTCGGCAACTGGACGAAGATGACGACCTCCGTGGCGATCATCGAGGGCGGCAAACTTTCCTTCGAGCCGAGCGAGGTGACTTATCGC
>JAIVJG010000100.1 GCA_020200155.1 Acidobacteriota bacterium
GCGGTGGCCGTCGTGCTGGCATTGTTGACGCGCAACGTCTGGGCGCTCGTGGCGAGTCAGTTGATGAGCGTCGCGGCCTCCGTCGTACTTTCGTACCTCTTTGATTCTTACCGCCCGCGCCTCGCGTTCGACCGCGATGTCTTGCGGCAGTCCTTAAACTTCGGCAAGCACGTCTTCGTCATCGGAGTCGCGGCTTACGTCACGACGACGGCGGACAACGTCGTGGCCGGGAGACTGCTGGGGGCGGCAGCGCTCGGCGTCTACGTCGTCGCATATAACCTCGCGAGCATCCCCATCGGGATGATCGGGAGCGTCCTGAGCGCCGTCCTGCTTCCGGCTTACGTGGAATTGCAAACGCGCGACCGGGAGCGACTCGCAAGGACGTTCCTGCGTGCGTTCGCCGCCAGTTGCGTGCTCCTGACTGCGGCCTCGATTCTGTTGGCGCTGCTCGCGGATGAAATCATCCTCGTGCTCTACGGAACGAAATGGCTCGGCGCTGCGTCAATCCTGCGCGTTCTGGCGCTCATTTGTTTCAGCCGTGGGCTGATGCTCGTCATCACGCCGCTGCTGTTGATCACGCGCGGGCCGGCTCTGGAGGCCAGAGCCAAAATCGTCGAAGCCATGGCCTTTCTGCTGCTCCTGTATCCGCTGATGAGGAGTTTCGGGCTGGCGGGCGCGGCGTGGGCCGGGGCCGTCATTTATCTGTTCACACTGCTGAGCCGGCTCTGGCTCGTCCGGTCAATCGCGCCGCGCGCCGCCGCCACAGCTTTGAGAATTCTTCTGGCCTCGACCTGCGCCGGTGTGCCGGGACTTCTGGCCGGTATGCTTGTCGTCAGCGGCTTGCGTGCCACGACGGCGCGGCTCATCGCCGGCGGTCTGGTCTCCTTGTCGGCGATGCTGCTCACGATGTCGCTGCTTCATCCGGCGCTACGTCGCGCAATGAGAGAGATGCAGTCATGGCTACGCGCCGGCTTCATAATTCGACAATCGCGCGGCGGCTAACGTTCCTGTGTGATGTCTCGTTCGATTCCGCGTTGATGAGCCGGAGAGGCTCTGACCTGAATCCTTTCTCGTCCGTGCTCGCGGCTCACGCCGCGACTCATCAATTACGGCGGGCTGCGGTACACTCTGCACATGCCAGCTAATGAACCGTTTACCATCGGGGTCGAAGAAGAGTATCAAATCGTTGATCGCGGGACGCGCGAGTTGCGACCGCGTGCGCTACGCATTTTGCCGGAAGCGCGTGCGGCGGTGGGCGAGCAGGTGACGCCGGAGTTATACCTGTCGCAGATCGAGATCGGCACGCCCGTCTGCCGCACGCTCGCGGACGTGCGCGCCGAACTGACGCGCCTGCGCCGCGAAGTCATCTCCGCCGCCGAAAACGATAACTGCCACATCGCTGCGGCGGGCACGCATCCCTTCTCGCACTGGGAAGACCAGCAGGTGACGCCGCGTCGTCGCTACCTCGGCATCGCGGAAGAGTACGAACAACTCGCGCGCGAGCACTTGATCTATGGCTGCCACGTCCACGTCGGCATCTCGGATCGAGAGGCCGCGATCCGGACGATGAATCGCGCTCGGCTGTGGCTCGCGCCGCTGCTGGCGCTCGCCGCCAGCTCGCCCTACTGGCTCGGCGAGGACACGGGCTACGCCAGCTTTCGCACCGAAATCTGGCGGCGCTGGCCGATGGCGGGCACGCCGCAAGTGTTCAGCTCACGCGCCGAGTACGACGCGCTCGTCGAAACCTTAGTCGCGACGGGCAGCGTCAGCGACGCGACGAAAATTTACTGGGACGTGCGCCCCTCCGCGCGTTTCGAGACGTTGGAATTCCGCGTCACGGACGTGTGCATGTCCGTGGACGAAGCCGTGATGATCGCTGGACTCGTCAGCGCGCTCACGCGCACCTGCTACGAACAGGCCGCGCAGGATGAACTGCTCAAACACGCGCGCCCCGAATTGCTGCGCGCCGCCAAGTGGCGAGCCGCACGCTACGGCCTCGACGCGGAACTGATAGACGTGGCGGAAGGGCGCGCCGTCCCCGCGCACGAGCATGTCGAAAAGATGCTCTCGCAACTCCGTCCCGCGCTCGAAGAGACACACGACTGGCCGGAGATTTCCACGCTCGTCCGCGACACGCTCAAACACGGCAACGGAGCCACGCGCCAGCGCGCAGCCTTCGCACGCGCCGGCAGTTTTAAGGACGTGGTTGATCTCATCGTCGCGGAGACGGTCAGAGGCACACGCTGAGCATGACCCGCTATAAGTTTAGAGGTTGGCGACAAAGGAGGCCGCTTGCGCCGCCGTTTGAAGGTCAACTGTAGAAAGGAGGGCGAAAAACTTGACTGACGTAGCCGAACATTTCATCGCCGAAGCGCGCAGGTATCTGAGCGCGTCTTACCTGCCGAAAATCGAGCGCAGCCTCGAAGTGTTGACCGGCGAAGACGTGTGGTGGCGCGCCAACGCGGAGTCGAACAGCATCGGCAATCTGTTGCTGCACCTCGACGGCAGCACGCGTATGTGGATTGTCAGCGGGGTCGGCAATGCCCCGGATCATCGCCAGAGGCAGCAGGAGTTCGACGAACGCTCTTTAATTCCGCGCGCGGAACTGCTCGCGCGGCTCACAGCGACCTTGGCGGAAGTTGACGCAGTTCTGGCTCAGGCTGACGCGAGCGCGATGCTTGAGCGTCGGCAAGTCAGAGGGCACGATTACACAATGTTGGAAATCATCTTCCACGCCGTCGAACATTTCGCGATGCACACGGGCCAGATCATCATGCTCGCGAAGATGCGAGCGGGGAGAGATTTAAAGCTCTCAGATTGAAGCCGCCAAAATCAAAAGGCGAAAGTGAGGCGGCATTCGCGCCTCACTTTCGCCTTTTTGCCGTGCGAATACTCTGCGATTTTACCCGCCCCATAGCTTCCGCAGTTGGGCCTCCGTGCCGTTGAATTTATCCCTGTCGCAGCGCCCGACTCCGCTGACATTGTGCGGCTGCGGCCCGATGGCTCCGTCCGTGTACTGCCACAGCGTCCACGTCTTCCAGTTCGGGGGAACGACGGGCGTCGGGCCGTATTGCGCGAGCCAGAACCAGCAGTTGGCGAGAATCGGATCGGAGCCTGTTCCGAGTAACTGCTTGATGAAGTGCCCTGAATAGAATCCGGGGAAGCGTCCCGTCGCTTCTTTGACGTGCGTCACGAAGGCGCGCGCCTCCTCAAGCGACATGCTGGGGCCTGAGGTGTTTGGCTCGAAGTCGAGGACGAGGAGGGTTCCGGGGTCGTCCCCGACCACGTCCAGAAAATGTTCAGCCTGCGTGATGCCGTTGCTGCCGGTCGCGAAGTGGTAAGCGCCCCACAGGAGGCCGGCGTCCTTGGCCTTCGTGCGGTTGGTCTTGTACGTCGGGTCTGTGTTTGCTACCCCTTGAGTAGCCTTCTGGATGACTCCGAGGATGCCGTCGTCTTTAGCCTTGTTGAGATTGACGTTGCCGTTGTGATGAGAGATGTCTATGACGACATTTAAGGGGTCGGCCATTTTCTTCTTCTCCTATCTGGGCACGAAGCCGTGCGACTCCGTGGCGGGTTAGAGGTTGATCGAGAGAGCTTTTGCGTGGGTTAAGGCTCTCGCGACCGGAGGAACGAACAGGTAAAGCGCGAGCAAGGTATGCCGGGCCGGGAAGAATGTCAATAGCGAGCAGGGACGTTCGACCCACGCCGCGCACGGCAACACGCGGAGGCGGCCATGCTAGAGGCCCTCGTCTTCCCCGAAACGTTCGCGGAAATCTTTCGCGCGCCGGCGCAGGACGAGCCAGTCCTCGAAAATCTCCGGCTGACGCAACCAGACGGCAAACCATTCGGCGATTTCTTCTTTCTCGGCGCGCTTCGCCGCGTCCACCTTCGGGTTGCGCGCGATCATCTGCGCGCGCTGCCTGCCCCTCAGCACTTTCTCCTGAACGCGGCGCAAGCCTTCCTTGTCCTTCGTGCGCGCGAACTGTTTTCGCAAATTGTCGAGCCGCTTGATGGAGCCTGCCGCCTCCGCGAAGTTCGAGAACTTGAGGACGTTACGAAACATCGCCTCGTAGGGGTCTGCGGTGCGCCAGCGCGCGTCCATCTCCAAGACCTCGGCGTGGCGCAGCTCCGCGCCCTCGTCTGCGAGCAGTCGGGCCAGCACGGCTGGACTCTCCACCGCGCCCTCGCCGTAGCGCCCGCGCACGACCTCTATGATCGCCTCCAACTCTTTCGCGCCCACCGCCTCGCAATCGAGTTGCTCCCACACCTCGATTATCAAGTCCAGCTTCGTGCGCGACTGCCACTCGGTTTTCTTCATGCTGCAAAAAGCTTATGACGTTCTCCGGAGAGGTGGCAAGCGCCACGCGCTTAGGAACGGGCGACTGAGAGACTCTATAGCGACTTGCATTGAGTGCGCCCTCTCTGTGGGTCGGGCTACTACTGCCAAGAGACTCAGGTCAGGAAGGCAGTAGCCCGACCCACAGGGAGGGCGTTAGGTAGCTGCGCTCAATTGCAACTCACTATAAGGCAGGTAAGCGCCAACAGTCGCGCTTAAACTCGGTATGAGCTTAAACGCCTCGTCAAAAAGACTATCCTTCCGTCAACATCTCCTTCTTATTCCGCGGAGCAGAGAGCGCGCATGACTTGGACAGAAGCGCAAGATGAGTGCATGAGACAGGCATCCCGTGCGCTTAACTTGTCCTTCGTCTCTTTCGACTGCTCACCCGTCTCTTTCCCACGTGAAGGTGATGCGATGGCCGCGAAGCTTGTTCGGGTTCGGGAACTTGAAGCTGTACATCGGCGTGTGCGCGCCGAAGGCCTTCTCACGTCCCGGTCAGAGAGCCGGTAGCGGTCGTAGTCGTTGCCCCCGCGCATGAAACTCTCCCACACGAGTTGCTGATCGGTCTCACGTGGTTCCTGCGCCGTCGCTTTGGTTGGAGGTGTCGGCCACGCGGCGAGCGCGAAGGCGAGGGCCGCGAGGGCCAGTGTCCAAACTTTCGCTGATTTCATAAGTCTCCTTTCGATTGCCGCCGCCGAGCGCGACGCCGGGGTTAGTTGTCTTTTTTGGCGAGAAGACGACGTTGCCGCCCCCTTCACGGGAGTCGTTCGACCTGAATGTAAAGCGAGTAGATGCCGCGCAGCGCGGCGGCGTCGTGGAAGTCGAGCTGCATCACTCCGAATCCTAAATCGTTGTTGTTCGACGTGGCGATTCTCATCGCCGAGTCGTAAGTCAGGACGAGCGCCGGCGGGTCGAAGGCGTAATACGCGCCGCGATCAACCATGCCTACGGGGCGGCTTCCCGCGCCGGCAGTGTCTTCCATCATTCTCACCCCGTCGAACAAGCGACGCAGATTGCCGCCGACTATTAGGGAGGTGACTAATCCCCCGCCCGTGATGAAGCGCCTGACATCCGACGCAAAACCATCGTCGTTGACGGTGGCAGCGAGCGCCCTCGTGTAATGGTTCTCGATCTCACGGTTCAGGTGGACGGGCGAGTCCCATTCCCAGATCGAAGGGATAATCACCAGCGCATCCCTTCCGCCGTCGAGTTCGCCTTCCCAGACGTGGAGCGGCGGGCGGTCGCCGCCGGGAGTCGCGGCGCGCTCCCAGGGCCTGCCGCCTGCGGGGAAGGTGTCGCCCTCGCGGAAGCCGCCGTTACCGCCCACGATGCTGCGACCCGATCCGGCGCGGATACGTGTGGGGAATCCGTTGGTGTCGCCCATCACCGAACTCTCAGCCGGCAGTTGGCTCCGGTTTTCCGTAAGGTCGTAGAGAATCTGATAGGCTTTGAGATAAATCTCGTCGTCCACGCCGTCGCTTTGAGAAGCGTCGTCGTAAGTCGGACGGTGACAGGCGAAGCCGTTGATCGTGACGCGGAAGCGTGCCGACC
>JAIVJG010000020.1 GCA_020200155.1 Acidobacteriota bacterium
CCTTGTTCGAGCAGGGGGGATGCTGGCGTCTACTGAGCCTCGTCAATGCTTTACAACATGAGAGCAAAAATGTCTATAACTTTTTTGAACGAAAGATTCACACCTGTCCCTTCCAGACACCAAGAATCCGCACGGCAGTGAAGTAATAGTGCCGTGCGGCTGTGTTGAAGTGCGTGGCTCTCTATGGCACGGGAACGAGAAACACGTCCCACGCCCAGCGTCCCGCGCGCTCACTCCTCGCGTCATTCACTTTGGCGCGATAGCGGAATTGATTGCCGTATTCGTCCGTCCGCTTCGATTCCTTGTAGTCGAGATGTATCGCCGTGATGCCCTGCGACGCGAGCGTCCGTAGTTCATTAGGCTCAGAGACGCCGTTGTGATTAGCGTCCCGCCACAGCCTGAGCGCTCGATTGGGAACACGTAGAGGTGGTGATGGCCTTTGATGAGCACGTCGCGCCCCTCAAAGATCAAGTTTCTGACGAGTATACTGTGTAAGCCCCGGATGGAGATGCACCCTCTTTGCGAGGGATGCGGAGTTCGTCGCTCCGCTCTTTGACCTCTGGATTTCGTCTTCCGCTGTCCTCTCTGTGCCTCCGTGTCTTGGCGGCTAATCTTATTTTGATGAGGTTTCGGGGGCGAAGCGGACGCAGTTCTTACGCGCGGCCTTGGCTTCATACATGGCTGTGTCGGCGCAGGCGATGAGTTGCTGCGGCGTGTGAGCGTGATGGGGGAAGGTGGCGACGCCGAACGAGGCCGTCAGGTTGAGACGCAGGTTGCGCCCGCCCGTGAAGACGTGCCCGGCGACGTGCGCGCGGACGCGGTCGGCGACGCGCGCGGCCTGATCGAGGCCGGTCTCCGGCAGAATCGCGATGAACTCGTCGCCGCCATAGCGCGCCACCATGTCCGTGTCGCGCACCGAAGTGAGGATCACCGCCGCCATCTCCATCAGGACGTGCGAGCCGACGAGGTGGCCGTGCCGGTCGTTGATGAGTTTGAAGTCGTCGAGGTCGAGGAACATCGCCGAGACTGCGGAGCCGTAGCGGCGCGCTCGCTTGAGTTCACCGACGAGATACTGGCGCAGGAAACGCGCGTTGTGGAGCTTCGTCAGGTCGTCGGTCTGCGACAGCAGTTCCGCTTCGGCGATACGCACGGCGTTCGAGAGCGCCGCCGTCAGCGGCAGCGACATGGCGGACAGAAGCGAGGCGTCTGCGTCGGAGAACTTGCGCGACGGCGTTCCCTCACGCACCGCTTCGAGTACGCCCATCACGCGCTCACCGTTGACGAGCGGAACGGCGATGACGCGCCGCCCGCCTTCTTTCTTTCTCACCGATTCCGCGCACGCCGCCGCCTCGCGCGCCGCGCTCGACTGCGCGCCTGAAAGCGCCAGCGCGTCGCCACGCAACGCCTGCCGCCAGTCGCCTTCGGGCAGCGTCCGCTCGCTGGCCGTCAGCCCGCGCACGGCCAGCGGCTCGAACATCGTGTCTCCCGTCTCGCCCTGACTTTCCGCGACCAGATAAATCGTCCAGCGATCCGCGCGCACGAGTGTGGCGAGGCCGGCTAAGGCTGCCGCTGCCGCTCCCCTCTGGTCGGCGGCGAAGTGCAGCGACGCGACGATCTCGAAGGCCGCGCGCAGCCGCTCTGCGTTGATTTTTTCGGGTAGCAACAGGCTGGCCGGCGCGATTTCCGGCGAGCTTTCGGCGGCCACGACGGCGTTTGACGCGCCGTGCTTTTCGAGTTCGCGCAGCACTCCGGCGAGTTGCGCCGGTTCGTCGGCCACGGCGTGAAAGCCCAAACGCCTGAGCGTGGAGTTATCGAGCCTGTGCGCGAGGGGCCAACGCTCGTCGAGCGGGTCGCGCTGGCAGGCCACCAGAGGGATTTCCGGCCAGACGGCTGCGGCGCGGCTGGCGACGGCATGAAGGACGGCTACATCCTCGCACGGCGCGAGGTCGAAGATGACGGCGAGCGGTTGGCTGGGCGAAGCGCCGTTCGGCCCGGCGGCCTGCGGTACTTTTCCGACATCCGAGGCGGGAACGAATGTGGATGTCACGCCCGCGTCGCGCAAAGCGTCGAGCAGCCCGCCGGCAGGGCTTTCCTGTGCGCCGCTTAAAAGAATCACATGCCTCATAACAGAACTGACGAGCGATGAGTGATGAATGAGAAGAAGTTTTTAACTCGTCACTCATCGCTCCCTTTAATCATCGCTGCCTTACTCAACCGGGCGAGATGGGCAGGCGGAAGGTATTCTTGTTCCCCTGCGTGTCTTCGGCTTCGACGAGAATTTCCTTTGCCCCTTTGGGCGCGTTGATCTGAAGTTGGAAGAGTCCGTCGCCGGCGGTGAGCGTCTCGCGGCCCGCGCAACGGACGGTGTTGCCGGGCTGCGTGCGACCACGCACGATGTAGATGCTGCCCGCGACGTACTCGACCGAGGGGTTCGAGATGGTCACGCTGTCGCCCGTCCCGCCTTCGCTCACGACGACGAACTTCTGCGGCTCGCTCCAATCGCTCGCTTGCCCGGACGGGGCGAAGGCCGCCACGCGCCAGAAGTAGTTACCGAGACGAATGTCGTCCACGGTGAAATCCGTCGCCTGTAGCTGGTCGCGCTCGATGAGTTTGCCGGCGGCGACGAAGAAGGGCGAAGTGGCGACCTCGACGCGATAATGCGCGGGTGTGCCCATCGCCGGACGCTGCCAGCGGAGCGTGACGCTGATTGCGCCGCCCTTGCGCGCGGCGATCTTTTCAAGATTGCGCGGCGCGCTGGGCAGGGGAGCGGCGAGCAATTTTTCCCTGTTGGCGATGCCGCCCTGCTGGTTGATGGCGACGTACTCGCCATTGCGCAATGTGGTCTGATCGCCGTTGCGCGTGTTGGTCTCGACCGCACCGTTGCTGACGCGGATGGCTTCGGTCTTGTCCTCTCGCACGTCGAAGCTGGCGCTCGTCTCCGAGGCGAGATGGTTCTCGGAGAGGTGCGTGCCGACGATGTTGCTCGCGCCTTCAGACTGCTGTTCGGTGCGGACGTTGATCTGGCCGTTCTCGACCGCGACGCGCACCTTCGTATTCCCGGTGCCCGACGCGCTCGTGTTCTCGGCGATGGTAATGGTGCTGTTCGGCTTGACGAAGAGGGTCGAGCCGTCCGCGAGCGAGATACGCGCCCGCCCGTCCTCCTGTGTCTGGACGGTGTCGCCGGGCAGCAGTCGCGTGTCGGCTCGCGCCAGGGAAGTCTCGCGCGTATTGGCGCGGATGACGCGCACGCCTCCTTCAAAGGAATCGAAACGCGCGCCCGCCGAAGCGCTCGCGTCTGCCGGCGCGCCCTTGAACGGGTTGCCGTAAATCCACATCAGGACGCCCGCGCCACCCGCCGCGAGCGAGAGCGCGACGATCAGGACGACGATGTAGATGAGTCGCTTCGGGACAATCCACCAGTCGAGATTGAAGCGGCTGCTTTTCATAGCCATAGATGAGTTAGAAACTCGACGGAGAAACCGCGAGGCGGAAAATTCTGGAAGATCGGAGCGCCGGAACCCGCGCGGGACTCTGCGGGTCTGGAAAGCGCGGCGGCTCAAGGTTTGGCTCTGCTTGGGTCGTGTGCCGCCGAGCCACTCGCCATATTAGAAAGTTAACACAAGCGGACGAGGCTCTTCAAGCGCCTCTATTCTTCGTCTGCGCCGAGGCGTCCCTGATCGTCGTCGAAGGGCGAGCCGAAGTCCGGCGGCAACTGCACCTCGACGTTCGTCTCCGCTTCCTGCGGCCAGATGAGCGAGACGGCCACAGAGCCGAGCAGCACGAGCGCCACGACGCCGAGCGAGATGCCGATCAGCAATTCCTTGCTGACGTATGGAAGAATGAACCCCTCCGTCAGCATCTTCACGCCGACGAAGGCGAGCACGATGGAGAGGCCGATTTTCAGGTAGTGGAATTTTTCGACCATCCCGGCCAGAAGGAAGTAGAGCGAGCGCAGGCCGAGGATCGCGAAGACGTTCGAGGTGTAGACGATAAAGGTGTTGGTCGTAATGCCGAAGATGGCCGGAATGGAATCCACGGCGAAGACGAGGTCTGTGACTTCAACGATAACGAGCACGAGCAGGAGCAGCGTCCCCGTCCGTCGCCCTTGCTCGAACGTGAAGAACTTCTCGCCCTCGTACCGTCGCGTGACGGGGATGAAGCGCGTGACGAAACGCACGATGGGATTTTGTTCGGGGTCAGCCTGGGTCTCTTCCTGCAACAGCATCTTGATGCCGGTGTAGATAAGGAAGACGCCGAAGACGTAGATGATCCAGTGGAAGCGCTGGATGAGCGCCGCGCCCAGACCGATCATCGTGATACGCATCACGAGCGCGCCCAGCACGCCCCAGAACAGCACGCGATGCTGGTACTTCGCAGGGACGCGGAAGTAGGAAAAGATCAGAAGAAAGACGAACAGGTTATCAACCGAGAGCGAGAGTTCGATGACGTAGCCGGCGAGAAACTCCAGCCCGTGCTGTCTGTCCAGACTCCAGAAAACCCCGCCGGCGAAAATCATCGCTAGCGTTACCCACACCAGACTCCAGACGGCGGCCTCGCGGTAGGTGACGGCGTGAGCCTTCCGGTTCAGGATGCCCAGGTCTAAGGCCAGCATGCACAGGATGAAGACGGCGAAACCGACCCATGCCCAGATCGAATATTCCATGATGATAAAGATATAGCACAGGACAGGTACGTGGAGTTAGATGCGAGCGGGCGGTATGTTTCAAATCAGGGGTGGGCGCGTCTGTAAAGCGCGACGGGCGTTGCTCCATTGAGGAAAAGCAACGCCCGTCGCAGTGTCGCCACCTTGGCTGCTTCCGACCCGGTCGCCGCAGAGGTGTCCATTCCCGGCGGCGTCGTAAAACAGAGGTGACTCCAACCCACGGCAACAGACTAGCGCGGAGCGCCACTCTACTACCAGCATTCGTATTTGAACGCCGCCCGCGCACTCTCTTTCAAGGCGCTCTCCTTGCGCGGTTGCGACGGCGCGCGCCTCTCCGCTACAATTCGCGTTTTGCGGGAAAGCCTCGCCGGGAAGCTATTCGCCACAGACAGTCTCATCCTTGAGATTGCGATTCTCGAAAATCATCGGAAGTTCCTTCAGGAAGGTAGAGAGAATGCTCAAACAGTTCAGCCGGATGGAGAAGACGCGCAGTCTCCTGATCCTCTTTTTCGTCGTCATACTCCTGCTCGGCCTGGTCGTCGCGGGCGTGCTCAACCGCACTTCGGGAGCCATCACCAATCCGATGCGTAGCCGTGACGTGATCGCCAAAGTGAACGGCGACCCCGTCACGGTCGCCGACCTCAATCTGCGTAAAAAAGCCTACGAGCAGCAGATGGGCGGCCAATTCAGCCTCGCGCAACTGGGACTGACGGACGAACGCCTCCTCGACAGCCTGATTAACGACCGCATCGCCGTGCAGCAAGCCGCGCGCCTCAACCTTGCGCCTTCCGACGAGGAGGTGCGCGACTTGATCCGCAAGCAGTTCAGCGACGCCTCCGGCAACTTCGACCTCAAACGCTACAAGGAGGTTATCAATCGCAACTACGGCAGCGTCGAAGTCTACGAGCAGGGCGTCCGCGACGACATCGCCAAGCAGAAGCTGCGCGCCTTCATCACGGCGGGCGCGCAGGTCTCAGACCTCGAAGTTCAGAAGGATTGGGAGCGCAAGAACACGACGCTCGACCTGACCTACGTGCCCGTCACGGCGAATGATCTGGCGAAGAGCATCAACCCTTCCGACGAGGAACTGCAAAAGTATTACGCCGAGCACCAGACGGACTTCCGCGTGCTCGAACCGCAGAAGAAGTTTCAGTATCTCTTCATCAGCCAGGACAAGGTCGGCGAGAAGATCAACATCCCCGACGAAGACCTCCGCAGGGAATACGACCAGCTGAAGCCGGAGAACAAAGAGGCTGGCGTCAAAGTGCAGCAGATCGTCTTGAAAGTGGCGCGCCCAGAACTCGACCAGACGGTGCTTGGCAAGGCGACTGATTTAGTCGCGCGCGTGCGCGGCCAAGACCTCAAGGCGAGTGAAGAAGCATTCGCGGAACTGGCGCGAGGCAACTCCGAAGACCCTGCGACCGCCAAGCAGGGGGGCTTTCTGCCTGCACCAGTCAAGAAGAATCCGAACAAGTCGAAGGCCGCCCGCGCAGGCGATTCGACAGCCCTCGCGCAGAACGTCTTCGATCTTCAGCCCGGACAAGTCAGCGATCCCCTGAAGACCGGCAACGCCTACTACCTCTTCCGCCGTGGCGACTCCGTCCCGAAGACGTTCGAGGATGCGAAGAATGAACTGGTCGTCTCATCGCGCAACCGTCGGTCTTACGCCGCCGCCGCGCAACTCGCCGCACGCGCCGCCGAGAGCCTGAAGGGTGGCAAGGATTTCCAGACGGTCGCGAAGGAACTCGCGCCGGAAGCCAACATGAAGCCGGAGGAGATGATAAAGACGACGCCGTTCGTCAAGCCCGGCGACAACGTGCCCGACATCGGCAGCAGCCCGCAATTCGAGCAGGCCGTCGAGCCGCTCAACGACCCCGGCCAGATCGGCGACCGCGTCAGCGTCAAGGGCGGTTTCGCCATCCCTTCGCTCGTCGCGAAGAAAGAGCCGAACGTCATCCCTGAATTCGCCGAGATCAAAGACAAGGTGACGGAAGCGTTGCGTACAGACCGCGCCAAGTCGCAGCTTGAACAGACGGCGCGCGACATCGCCGCCAACACCGGCAGCGCCGACGCGTTGAAGTCCGCCGCCGAAAAGCACGGCCTGAAGGCAGAGACCGCCGAAGCCTACAAGCTCGGCACGCCGCTCGGCTCCGTGGGCACAGACCCCGCCGCCGATAGCGCCATCTTCGGGTTGAAGGCGGGCGAGGTGACGAAGACGCCGATTAAGATCAGCGACTCGTGGGTCGTCATCGGCGCGACGAAGCGCACGGACGCAGACCTCGCCAAGTTCGGCGAGCAGCGCGACAAGCTCGTCGAATCCGCGCTGACCGAGCGCCGCAGCGAGGTCTATGAAGAGTACATCGCCTCCGTGCGCAAGCGACTCGACCAGAACGGCGACATCCAGATTTATAAGGACGTGATGGAAAAGCTGGCCGACGCGGAACAGCCGCCCGCCGCCGCGCCGCCCCGCGCGCCGCGCCGCCCGCCCACCGGCGTTCCGGCGCAAGGGAAGTAAGAAAGACGAGAGTTAAAAGGTGAAAGGCAAAAGAGAGGAGACTTCAATCTCCTCTCTTTTGCCTTTCTACGTTCACGCTTTGAATTATTTAGAACACTGTCCGCAACGTCGCGATGTCGCCGGGCGAGAGTTCCAGACGAAGTTGGACTTCGTTGCCCTGCGTCGTCACCGTCAGACTCTCAATCGCGTTCTTCGCCAGCTTGCCCTTGGCACCGGAGATGTTGATGAGCGCGGGCGCGAACTGTTTGAGGGCGGCCACGGTGTCGCCGAGGCTTTTGGCGTCCTGCGCCGTCAGCGTGCGCAAAGCCGTCAACAACTGGAAGCCCGTGCCCGTCATCCCGATGGAGCCGTAGAGTTGACGGATGGAAGAAATGCTTCGCGTCAGTTCCGGGTTGCCGAGATCAACGTCGCCGAGCGCGGACGCGGGCACGTTGCCCGCGAAGCCGACGAGGTTGTTCGGGTTCGTCGCCATGCTGAGCAACGCCTCATCAACACGTCCCTTGCCCGCCTGCGCGTCAATCGCCGCGCGCACGGCCTCCGTCTCGCCGACGGCGAGCGTGTTGGCGTCGAGCGCGGACATCGCCAAGTCCCTGACGCGCAGTTTGAGCAAACCGAACACCTTGACCTGATCGTTGAGACTGAAGACGTAAACGTCTTTGCCGCCGTACTGCTGTTGCGTGTAGCTGCCTTTTGAGGCGAGGCGACCGGCGGCCACGAGCGCGCCGGGATTGAACGTGCCGTGCGCGACGGCGACGAGGTGTCCGATCTTCGTCACGTGCGGCGAAGGATTGCTGAAGCGCACGCCTGCGCTCAGCGTGTCGAACTGCCGCGCGTCAATTCCCGTCTGTGCCTTGAAGCGTTCGATGTCTGCGTTGACCTGCGCGGCCTGCGCCGCGTCGCCGCCGAGAGCGCGGGGCACGGCCTCCGTCAGCAGCCTTCGCAAATTCACGACCACCACTGCGTCCGAAGCGGGGAGCGGCACGAAGGCGCGCACGACGCCGGGCGTCTGCGCGGGTACGGCGTTTCCCTTGCGCCGTGTCTGCGCGACGAGCGGCGTCGCCAGCATTGCCAGGACGACCAGAAGCGCCGCCGGCGAAGCGTAGATATTTCTTTTCATATCGTTAATTTTTACCCTGTGTACAAAATTTGCGGCACGCAATCAAGTACGCGCCTGAAGCATACGGACTCGGATTGTTCGGGGGAGATTGACCACGTTCGGATGCGCCGGAAGGGTTGGGGGGTTGGCTCGAAAAGCAAGGATGAAGGCCAGAGGGTGAAGGCATTGCTTTCAAGAATTCGCTTGTCTTTCGAGCTTCCACCCCTTTCAACGCGTTCGCTTCTCGCTTCGAGTAAAACGCGCGCGGGCGCGCGTTTGTTAACACCGGGCCGCTGAATTCTGAACTGTTGGCCGCCGTTTGATGTTAGCATACGCGCGCCGTGCCGTTCGGCGATTCAAAGGGGCGCGGCATCCGTCTCATGCCGTGTGAGTCCTGACAATGAAGCTCCTCACGAATTTCAAGGAAGTCGAAGACGCGCGCCGCGCACTCGTCGAGTTGCTCGAAGCGCATGGCGAATGGCTCTTCTGCGCGGAGGAACGCGCCGGGGCCGGAGTCGAGTTGCGCCGGGGCGAGTGGGATTTGCGCGCTTCGTCCGGCTCTCTGTTGCTGTCCTTCTGGGGCGAGAGTGGCGCACGCGTCTGGCGCATCTCGGCGTGGGAGTTGCGCGGCGAGAAGCTGCTGCTCGAAGCCACGCGGCGCATGGGCGCGGAGCGCGCGACGCTCGAACTCGTGCCGCGCGCGTCCGCGAGTTCGTTGAAAGAGACTGTCATCGCCGCGCGCCGCGCGGCCTGCGAGCGCATGGCCTCGCTCGTTTGCGAGACGCTTGGACGTGCGAAGGTCGAGCAGGCGCGTCTGAGCGCAGGCGCGAGACGCGGCGAGCCGGGACGCTACGCGCGCATCCTTCTGCGGCACGGGCGAACACACGTCGCGGCCACGGGGCCGGTCGTCCCGCTCGGCGCGGAAGAGGCGGACGCCTTCCTCGCGTCGGCCCTGCTGTGGTTCGCGCGCCTCGAACGCAAACCGGGCGACAGACGCCCGCGCAGACTGTTGCTCATCGCACCGCGCAAGCTCTGTGAAGCGACGAGTGAGCGGCTGGCGCTGCTGCGCGAGGAACTGCAACACGCCGTCGCATTGCACGAGTTGGACGAAGAAAACCGCGCTCTGGCATCCGTGCGCGTGCCGGAACTGGAAGAGTTGCTGCGCGCTTCGCCGCCGCCTCTCTTCCGCTCGAAGCAGGCGGCAGAGAGCGAGTTGGCCGCGCGCGTCGTCGCCCTCGCGCCCGGTGCGATTGACGTGGTGCGCGCACGCCACGGCCAGACTCTACGCTTTCACGGCCTCGCTTTCGCGCGCGTGCGGCGCGTGATGAACAGCGAACGCCTGTGGTTCGGCGCGGGCAGGGCGCAGCAGAGACGCTTGCTCGACGAGTCGAACTGGCCGGAGTTGTCGAAGCTCCTTGAGGAACTGGCTGAACATCGCCGCGCAGATGCAGGCGACCGCCGCCACGCGCTTTACACCGGAGCACCTGAAAGCTGGCTCGAATCCATCCTGCGGCGCGACATCACACGCCTCGACCCCGGACTTATCATCTCGCCGCTCCACGCGCAATTCCGCGCCACGCGCCACGCTTCGGGCGGCTCTCGCCCCATTGACCTGCTCGCGCTCCGCCGCGACGGTCGCCTCGTCGTCATCGAACTGAAAGTTTCGGAAGACGCCGCGCTGCCGCTACAGGGCGCGGACTACTGGCGACGCATCTCTGCACACCATCGCGCCGGCCACGTCAAACGTGCGCGATTGTTCGGCGATGCCGAAATATCAGACGACCCGCCGCTCGTTTACCTCGTCGCGCCACTGCTTCGCTTTCATCGCGCGTTTCAAACACTGGCGCGCTGCATCACGCCGGAGATCGAGACGTACCGCTTTGAAGGTCATAAGGTACGAGGGATTCCGCCACTTCAAGAGAAAGAGGACGCCATGAGATTACTCACCGCACATCTTAGACGCACACTTCTGCCGACACTTATCCTGTCGTTGGTCATCAGCTTGCTCGCCGCACCTGCGATGTTGAGCCTTCGCCACGCACAGACGCCTTCCGCCAGCCCTGCGGAAGCGACGCAGCACGCGCCCTCCGCAGAGGCGCGCGAAACATACGGGCGCATACCCTTGAGCTTCGAGACTAATCAGGGACAGACCGACGGTTCGGTCAACTTCCTTGCGCGCGGCGCGGGCTACACGCTCTTTTTGAAACCGGCGGAGGCCGTCTTCGTCCTGACTCGCCACGAGGGAGACGAGTCCGCGAAACGCTCCGTGCAGAAACAGTCTGACAACAATGCGCGGCTAACGAGGGTGCTGCGTATGAAGCTCGTCGGGGCGGACGCCAACGCCACCGTCGCAGGCGCAGAAGAGTTGGCAGGCAAGGTCAACTATTTCGTCGGCAACGACCCGGCGCAGTGGCGCACCAGTGTTCCGGCCTACGGGCGTGTGCGCTACACGGATGTCTATCCGGGCATAGACATGGTCTATTACGGCAACCAGCGACAACTGGAGTATGACTTCCGTATAGCGCCCGGTGCGGACGCGCGAACTGTGAGTCTACAGTTCGACGGCGCGGACAAGGTGGCGTTGGACGCGGGCGGCGACCTGCTGCTGACGCTCGGAGAGAGCGTGATACGGCAGCCGAAGCCCGTCGTGTATCAGGAAGTGGCGGGCGAGAGGCGCGCAATCGAGGGCGGCTACGTCGTCCGTGAAGGCGGGCGCGTGGGCTTCGCGGTCGGAGCGTATGACGCAGAGCGTCCGCTCGTGATTGACCCGGTGCTGGTCTATTCCACTTACCTCGGCGGAAGCGGCGGCGATCAGGGGCTGGACATCGCGGTTGACCCTGCGGGCAACGCCTACATCACAGGCTTCACCAACTCGACCGACTTCCCCACCGTCAACCCGATTCAAAGCACGAACGGCAGCTTTCAGGATGGCTTCGTGACGAAACTCAACGCGGCTGGCAACGCGTTCGTCTATTCCACGTATCTCGGCGGCAACGGATTCGATCAGGCCAGAGGCATCGCGGTTGACTCTGCGGGCAACGCCTACGTCACCGGCTTCACCAACTCGGACAACTTCCCCACCGCCAACGCATTTGACGCCACGATAGGCGCAAACGGCGACGACGCCTTTGTAACAAAGCTCAACGCGGCGGGCAACGCGCTCGTCTATTCAACTTATCTCGGCGGCAGCGACAGCGCGGAGTTCGGCGAGGACATCGCCGTTGATTCGTCCGGCAACGCCTACGTCACCGGCAGCACCTTCTCGACCGACTTTCCCGTCGTCAATGCGATTCAAAGCACGTTCGGCGGCTTTACCGATGCCTTCGTGTCGAAGCTCAACGCGGCTGGCTCTGCGCTCGTCTATTCCACTTATCTCGGCGGCAGCGAAGCTGAAATCGGCGAGGGTATCGCGGTTGACTCCGCCGGTGCTGTCTACCTCACCGGCGATACGTCTTCGACCAACTTCCCGACAGCAAACGCCGTTCAAGCCACGAACGGCGGCGGACAGGATGCCTTCGTACTGAAGCTCAACGCGGCGGGTTCTGCGCTCGTCTATTCAACTTATCTCGGCGGTAGTGTGCAGGACGACGGCGAGGCTATCGCGCCGGATTCCGCAGGCAACGCCTACGTCACCGGCAACACCTTCTCGACCAACTTCCCCACCGCCAACGCCATTCAACCCGCGAACGGCGGCACGACCATCACTCAGGATGCCTTCGTGACGAAATTCAACCCGACTGGCTCGGCGTTGGTTTATTCCACCTACCTCGGCGGCACGGGCGGCGAGATCGGCTTCGGCATCGCCGTTGACTCTTCCGGCAACGCCTACATCGGCGGGGCTACTGGCTCGTTCACCAGTTTCCCTACCGCCAACGCTATTCAATGCAGCACCGGCGGCGGACAGGATGCCTTCGTCACGAAGCTCAACGCGGCGGGCAACGCGTTCATCTATTCCACATATCTCGGCGGCACGGGCACTGATAATGGACGGGGCATCGCGTTGGACTCGGCGAACAACGTCTATCTTGGAGGCTTCACGCGGTCGAGCAATTTCCCTGTGGTCAACGCCGCACAGAGCGCGTTCGGCGGCGACGCCACAATATTCGGCGACGCTTTCATGGCGAAGATTAGCGACACCTCTACCGCGCCCGTCTCCGCGCTCCAGTTCACGCAGACCGCGCCCTCGGTTCAGGAGGACGTGACATTCCTGACCCTCACCGTCCAACGAACCGGCGACACCTCCGGCCCCGTCACGGTTGACTACTCGACCGCCGACGGCACGGCCTCGGAGCGTTCCGATTACACCACCGCCCTCGGCACGCTGCGGTTTGCCGCAGGCGAAACGGCGAAGGACATCGTCCTGCTCATCAACGAGGACTCCAGGGTCGAGGGCAACGAGACTTTCACCGTCAACCTCTCGAACCCGACGGGGGGCGCGACGCTCTCATGCCTGACGGCGACCGCCACCGTCCAGATTACGGACGATGCGACAGAGCCGGCGACTAACCCCATTGACGACGCTCCAATCTTTGTCGGCCAGCACTACCACGACTTCCTCAATCGCCAGTCAGACACGCCGGGCATGACTTTCTGGACAAGCCAGATTACGTCCTGCGGCACGGATGGCGGCTGTCGAGACTTCAAACGCACGAACGTCTCGCAGGCCTTCTTCCTCTCGATAGAATTCCAGCAGACCGGCTACCTCGTCTACCGCATCTACAAGGAGACGTTCACGGACTCGCCGTCGCGTCCGCGCGGGATGCCGCGCTATCGCGAGTTCCTGCGCGACACGCAGGAGGTTCAGCGCGGCGTCGTCATCGGACAGCCCGGCGCGGATCAGTTGCTGGCGGCAAACAGGCTGGACTTCGCACGTCGTTGGGTGCAGACGCCGGAGTTCATCGCGCAGTTTCCCGTGAGCATGACCGCCGCGCAGTTCGTGGATAAGCTGTTCCTGAACTCCGAGACGACGCCGACGCAAGCGGAGCGCGATGCAGCCATCGCCGCGTTCGGCAGCGGAGGCGTCGAGGGACGTGCCGCCGCTCTCCTGAACGTCGCCGACAGCGGCTCGGTCTACAACCGGCAATACAACCCGGCCTTCGTGCTGATGCAATATATCGGCTACCTGCGCCGCAACCCGAACGACGCGCCCGACACGAACTACGCGGGCTTCGACTTCTGGCTCGGCAAGATGAATCAGTTCAGTCTGCCCGGCGAGGATGTGAGGAACGAACAGGTGGCGCGCGCACGCGTCCAGCGCGCCGAGATGGTCAGAGCCTTTATCATCTCCGGCGAGTACAGAGGCCGGTTCGGCCAGCCGTAAACTCAAACGCGCAAACTCAACACGGCGGCCTCGCGACAATAATTGTCGCGAGGCCGCCTGTCTGTTCAGAGACGAAAACTTTCGTGTGCGGTTCGTAGAGACGGCAGCGACAACCTGCGTCGCATCGCCGCGTGAACTCGCAGACGTTTTTTCGGGCGCGCCGGTCTTACGATTTGCGCGGCTGGGAACTGCTGACGGTGGTGACGCGCTCCATGTCCTCTTTCGCCTGATCGGAGGCGGAGCGGATGCCGGAGACGCGCAGGCGAAACTCGTCAGGGTTACTTGCGCCGCGCAGCGCCTCGTCCATCTCGATGAGGCCTGACTGGTAGAGGTTGAAGAGCGACTGGTCGAAGTTCTGCATGCCGTACTGCGAAGTGCCTGCGGAGAGGGCGTCGCGGATGAGGGAGGTTTTCTCCTCGTTGATGATGTAGTCGCGGATGAGGCCGGTCGAGACCATCACCTCGACGGCGGGGACACGCCCGCGTCCGCTGGCCGCGCGCACCAGCCGCATCGAGACGACAGCGCGGATGATGCCCGCGAGCTGGATGCGGACGCTCTTTTGCAGGTGGGGCGGGTACGAAGAGACGATGCGCCGGATGGTCTCTGTGGCGTCGAGCGTGTGCAGGGTCGAGAGGACGAGGTGGCCTGTCTCGGCGGCGTTCAGCGCCGTCTCAATCGTCTCGTGATCGCGCATCTCGCCGACGAGAATCACGTCCGGGTCTTGCCTGAGTGCTGAACGCAGCGCCTCGACGAACGAGCGCGTGTCCACATCCACCTCGCGTTGCGTGACGAAAGACTTTTTGTCGCGGTGTAGAAATTCGATGGGGTCTTCGATGGTCACGATGTGGCCGCCGCGCGTCGAGTTGATGTAGTCAATCATCGCGGCGAGCGTGGTGGACTTTCCAGACCCGGTCGTGCCGGTGACGAGAACGAGGCCGCGCTGCTCCTCGGCGATGCGTTCGATGACGGGCGGCAGTCCCAACTCCGTGACGCTGCGTACCGCATCGGGGATGACGCGCAAGACCATGCCGACCGTGCCGCGCTGCTGAAAGATGTTGGCGCGGAAGCGGCCCAGGCCGGAGACGCCGTATGCGATGTCGGATTCGGAGACTTCCTTGAAGCGCTGCTTCTGCCGGTTAGACATCATCGAGAAGGCCATGTCGAGCGTGTCTTCCTGCGTCAATCGCGGCGCGTCAACGAGCGGGCGCAGATCGCCGCCGATGCGTATGAAGGGCTGCGAGCCGGCCTTGATGTGCAGATCGGACGCGCCGAGGTGCGTGGCCGTGCGCAGTAGATCGTCAATTTTTAGTGACATAGACGGAATTAAAAACCTCTTCAGTGGGCGGGCGAAAAGTTTGTGGAAAGTCGAGTCTCAGAAAATCATTCGGGGTGCGTATGCGTTGGAAGTCTGGTGCGCGGGAGGCCGACTTGCGGGCAAGATACGCGGGAGCGCCGCCGGAAAGATTCGCGCCCGGCAAGCACAGAAAGCATTGTAACTTGGCGATTTGCCCCCGGTCAACAGATTCGATTTGGCGCGCGGCGCGCGGGGCGCAGAAAACGGGCGCAATCCGGCGAAAAAAGGCGCTCAACCTGTCATGAGGTTGAGCGCCTTTGAAGTTGAAGATTATCCGTGAAAGCTACTCGGTCATCACCGATTGAAAGCTCAACGGCTCGACCGCATTGTCGTTGACACTGGCCGTCGCGGCTTCCGCCACTGCGGCTTCCGCCACCTTGTGAGCCTGCGCGGCGTCGAAGCCGTTGCCGCTCTCCTGCGTCGCAGGCTTGTGCTCGTCCACGAACGTGAGCCACGGGCCGGGCGCGGGGCGCTCGCCGGAAGTAATCTCGAAGAACATTTTCTGGATGCGTTCGGTGACGGGGCCGCGCTTGCCCGTGCCGATCTCGATGCGGTCAACGGAGCGTATGGGCGTCACTTCCGCCGCCGTGCCCGTGAAGAAGAGTTCGTCGGCGACGTAGAGCGCGGCGCGCTGTATGCCGGACTCGACCATCGGGATTTCCAACTCGCGGCAAATCTGAATCACGCTGTCGCGCGTGATGCCGGGCAGGATCGAAGACGAAAGCGGCGGCGTGACGACCTTGCCGTCGTGCACGAGGAAGATGTTCTCGCCGCTGCCTTCCGAGACGAAGCCGCGGTCGTCGAGCGCGATGCCTTCGGCGTAGCCGTTCGTGATCGCCTCCATCTTGATGAGCTGCGAGTTCATGTAGTTTGCGCCGGACTTCGCCATCGCGGGCATCGAGTTCGGCGTCAGGCGATTCCACGAAGAGACGCACACGTCCACGCCGCGCTCAATCGCCTCGTCGCCGAGATACTTGCCCCAGTCCCACGCGCCGATGTAGCAGGTCAGCGGATTCGGGAACGGGTTGACGCCGAAGGCCGGGTGCGCTTCGTCCAGAGTGCGGAAGATAATCGGGCGGATGTAGCATTGCTGAACACCGCTGCGCGCGACGAGTTCGGTCGTCGCTTTGCTGAGTTGTTCGACAGTCCACTCGTGCTCCATGCGATAAATCTTGGCGGAGTTGACGAGACGCTGCATGTGTTCGCGCAGGCGGAAGACAGCGGGGCCGCGCAGGGTCTTGTAACAGCGAATGCCCTCGAAGACGCTCGATCCGTAGTGGATGACGTGCGACATGACGTGGACGCGCGCGTCGTCCCACTTGACGAACTCCCCGTTGTGCCAGATTTCCGAAACGATGGTCGGCGTCTTGACATCTTTCTTCCTGGCGTCGTCTGCGAACATATCTCTCTACTCCTTCATGCTTTCAAATACGCACTCGGACTGGCCGAAAAATCGTGGGCCTGCCGGTTCGCTGGCTACTAAGGGGCGGAATCTAACGCTGACGGAAAAACTTGTGCGAACAGATGTTGCTACACGTGGCTGTTAAGATATCGCACGATACCGTAAACGCGCGGCACTTGGCAAGCAGGTCGCGCCGGACGCTCCACGCCTTTGGCAAAGAGGCATTGACTGACGCGCGGCTCCTGAGTTAAAGGCATTCTGCTTGATGAGTGGCACGCGTAAAATATCCGGGGAGTTCAGATGCGTATTTTAATCAACGTCTTCTTTATCTTTCTTGCTTGATTCTTCCGTCGCGCGCAACGTACCATCCGTCCTGTTCGCGTCCAACACAAAAGCGCATTGCCAGAGGTCTTCCGAGAAATAAAGTGCCCCGCGACGCTCCGCGCGCTGGCTTTCCGCGCGGGGGCCTTCGCGCTCTGCGCCGTCCTGTCGCTCCAAGGTTGCCGCATGCCGGAGAAAACAGAAAAAGCGAACTCGCCCGAATTGTCGAATGCTTCAACGGGCGCGCACGCCGAAGCGCCCGCCGCCGGACGCGACCCGCTCACGATACACCACCGCGCCATCGCGATAGACATGCACGCCGACACAGTGCAGTTCATGCTCGACGACGGCGCGGACATCAATCAAAGGTTGACGACGACGCACCTCGACGCCGTGCGGATGAAAGAAGGGGGACTCGACGCGCAGTTCTTCTCCATCTGGGTCGAGCCGGAACTCTACGGCCACGGCGGCGCGAGTGCCGTCCGCCGCGCCGACGAACAGATCGCCGCCGTTCGCGCGCTCGCCGAACGTCACCCCGAAACGTGGACGCTCGCCACCACTTCGGCGGACATTCGACACGCGGCGAGCGAGGGAAAACTCGCGGCGCTCCTCGGACTCGAAGGTGGCTACCCCGTTGACGAAAAGATTGAATCGGTCGAGCGTTACTACCGGATGGGCGTTCGTTACATGACGCTTGCGTGGTCGCACAGCCTGAGTTGGGCCGGCTCGTCGGGCGACGAGGCGGGCCGCACACGCGGGCTTAGCGATTTCGGTCGCCGCGTCGTCCGCGAGATGAACCGCCTCGGCATGATGGTTGACGTGTCGCACGTCTCCGACAAGACCTTCTGGGATGTCGTCGAAACTTCGACTAAGCCCGTCATCGCCACGCACTCTAACTGCCGCGCCATCGCCGACGTGCCGCGCAACCTGACGGACGACATGATCCGCGCGCTGGCCGCGAAGGGCGGCGTCGTCTGCGTCGTCTTTTATCCCGCGTTCCTCGAACCCGGCTGGCAGGAGAAGAAAAATCGCGTTGACGCAGAGATCGCGCCGCTCGTGGATGCGGCGGGACGCAAAGCGACTGGGCGCGGCTCGTTCAGGCGCATCGCGCGCGACCGCGTGCGCGAACGCGAATTCGCGCACCGCCTGCCGCCCGTTTCCGTCGCGCGCGTCGTTGACCACATTGACCACATCGTCAAACTCGTCGGCGTCGAACACGTCGGCATCGGCTCGGACTTCGACGGCATACAGGCCGTGCCCGCCGGCCTCGCCTCCGTCGCAGACCTCCCGAACCTGACGGCGGAACTTTTGCGGCGAGGCTACACGGAAGAGGACGTTGATAAAATTTTAGGCGGCAACATCCTGCGCGTGATGGAAGAAGTCGAGCGCGGGGACGGGCGCAATTTTTAAATGCTTCGCGCTTTCATTAACGCCGACTCAAACGCAGAGGGCAATCATTGATGGACATCGAACTGAAAGACCGTTCCGCAGGCCCCGTCTACTTGCAGCTTCGCAACGAGATCGAGGCGCGCATCCGCGAGCAGCAAATCAAGTCCGGCGACCTGTTGCCCTCGCCCAACGCGCTGGCGCAAAAGCTCTCGACGGACAAAGGCGAAGTCCAGCGCGCCTACTTCGAACTTGAGCACGCCGGGCTGGTGTCGAAAACGGTGAGCAAGGATTTTCTCGGCAAAGAGAAAACGACCTACACCGTCAAATAGCGTTCAAACCCCTGTCGCGCACCTGTGCTTTGACCGTTTAGCGTGCGCTCGACGCATCGCGTCGCCTCACGCGCGCAGCTACAAATCTTGCGGTCCGGCGGAATTTTGAGTGACTTCGATTTCACGTAACAGGCGTATAATGCCTGACCGTCAGGGTTCTCATCGGGCGCTCTCACGTCCTTCGCACAATTCCTCGCAGGAGCATTTATGATTCGCAAGCTCTTGGTCTTCATCAGCTCCACGTCAGACCTCAGAGATGAGCGGCACGCCCTCAAAGACCTCATCCGTAAATTCGGCGGCGTGTATGAGCCGTATCTTTACGAGGACGAGCCGGCGCGCAGCGACAGTCCTGAAGCACGCTGCCGCGAAATGGTGGAACGTTCCGACATCTTCATCGGCATCCTCGGCGCGAAATACGGCACGGCTTACCCGCCGCCGGGCGAGAGCGGCTCCATCGTCGAGTGGGAGTTCGACACGGCGCGCAGCCGCGCAGACCTCGGCCTGATGGCGATGATGATTAAGAAGGTGCCGCCCGACGAGGTCGAGCCGCCCCAGCAACACTTTCTGCAACGTGTCAGAGACTTCAGAGGGCTGTGGTGTAAAGAATACGCCTCAAGCTCGGAGTTGAGCGACGACGTGTTGAACTCGCTCGTGCAGTGGTCGGGCGAAATCACGCAGGCCAGCCTCGAAGAGCGGCATGGCTCGAAGCAACGCGCGCAACGCATTCTCAAGCCGGCGGCCATCATTTCCAGCTTGCTTGTCGTCGCGCTCTTCGCGCTCTCATACGCTCAGGTCTGGACGCTGCCGCCCGCCATTCTGCTCGGCGCGTGCATCCTCGAATGCATCCTGCTTGTGACCTTTATCCTCATCCAATCCATTTGAAAAGGAGTGACCGATATGTCGAAACCACAAGACGACGAGAGCGTGTCGTCCCTCAACGCTGACGAAAAAGAGCGCGCGAGCGAACCCGACTTTTTCACCGTCATCAAGGCGGAACCCACGGAGGCGGAAAAGCGTGCCCGTCAAATCTCGGAGTTGGTCGAAAAGGAACGACGACGACGCCGTCGCAGCGTGGCTCTCTATGCCTCGCTGATGCTCGTGCCCATCGCCCTCGCCGGGTGGGGCATCATGTCGGGCAGCGGCCTTCAAACATTTGGTAGAAATGAGAGTGACGTGCGACTGCTCGTGTTTGCTGAAGTGGATGCGCAACTCCGCCCCGTCGTGGAAGAGAAACTTGGCAGCCAGATTGAGACCGTCGTGCAGACGAAGGTGGAGGATCAGTTGAAGGGCACGAACCCGGCAAAGGTGGGCGAACTGTCGAAGCAAGTTGACAACTTGAAAACAGATTTGTCGCTGATACAGACGAGCGTGAACGACGTTAAAGAAGTGAAGGCTCAATTGTCGGCGCAGGCCAGCACGCTGCGAGAGCTGCAACAACGTCCCATCCCGACGCCCGCTCAGCAGTTCGCAGAGGTCAGCAAGTTGACCGAGCGCCTCGATAGACTGGAAGGCCACATCAATCGCTCGCTCGGCGCTCTCAACGAGAAGGTCGAAGGTAACGCACGCGCCATTCAAGCGATAACGAATACACGTCCCGGTCGCGAGATAATGGGCAGGAGGCAGCCATAATGAGCGCGTGCGAGAGTTGGACAGTCGCGTCCGTCTCGGCTAACATGACGAAACCATTGAGAGCTTCGGAGAGCGCTCACGCGACGATATGAGACGTTTCACACATCCCGTCAAACTCCTCCTTACGGTGCCGCTCGGCGACCGCGCATAACCCTTGTGCGCGCACGGTCGGCGACGCGGCAACACTTCCGACGCAAGTTCAAACTAAAAATCTGTGTGGCCGGCGGCGAAGCTTGAGAAAGTTTCGCGCGGGCTGGTAGTGTTTACCGTCTAGGTAAGGAAAGGCTTGAGAGTGTGATGGACGAAAAATATTACGCGGAAAAGATTGAAGAGAAGTGGCAAAAGCACTGGCGGCAGACCGGCGCGTTCGAGGTCGAGCCGGACGACGCGCGCCCGTCCTTTTACTGCCTAGAGATGCTGCCGTACCCTTCCGGCTTTCTCCACATGGGACACGTCAGGAACTACTCCATCGGCGACGCGCTGTCGTGGTACAAGCGCCTGCGCGGCTTCAACGTGCTGCACCCGATTGGCTGGGACAGCTTCGGGCAACCGGCGGAGCAGGCCGCGATCAAGCGCGACATCATGCCGCTCGAATGGACTGAAGCGAACATCGCGCACATGCGCGGGCAGTTGCAGCGCATGGGCGTCAGCTACGACTGGCGGCGCGAGATCGCCGCGCACCGTCCAGACTATTACCGTTGGGATCAGTGGTTCTTCCTGAAGATGCACGAGCGCGGGCTGGCTTACAAGAAGATGTCGCCGGTCAACTGGTGTCCGCAGGAAGAGACCGTGCTGTCGAACGAGCAGTCATCCGGGGGCATCTGCTGGCGCTGCGGCGCGAGCGTCGAGAAGCGCGACATCGCGCAGTGGTTCCTACGCATCACGAAGTATGCCGAAGCATTACTGGACGACATGCGCGAGATCGAGGCGGGCTGGCCGGAGCGCGTCCTGACGATGCAGCGCAACTGGATCGGCAGAAGCGTCGGCGCTTACGTTGATTTTCAAATCAAGGACGCGGACGCGAACGCGAAAGTCCGCGTCTTCACCACGCGCATTGACACGATCTACGGCGCGACCGCCATCGTACTCGCGCCCGACCATCCGCTGATCGCCGGCGCGCCGCTGAAAGACGACGTGGCGCGCTTCGCCGAACGTGTCCGCGCCGCTGCGCCGAAGAATCCGGGCGAAGAGGAAGAGAAAGAGGGCATCAGCACGGGTCTGTTCGCCCTCAACCCTTTCAGCGGCGAGCAGATTCCGGTGTGGGCGGCCAACTACGTGCTGATGGAGTACGGCACGGGCGCGGTGATGTCTGTCCCGGCGCACGACGAGCGCGATTTCGAGTTCGCGCAGAAGTACAGCCTGCCCATCCGTCGCGTCATCGAGCGCATCTCGCACGAGCAGGAACAAATCGCGCACAACGAAGCGGCGCTGGATCAGTCTGTCGCGATGCCACACGCCTTCACGGACTACGGCATCCTCGTCAACTCCGGCGACTGGAGCGGCAAACTCTCGGAAGACGCGATGCGCGAGATGGCGGAGTTCGCGCGCGAGAAAAATTTTGGCGAAGCCGCCGTCACCTATCGCCTGCGCGACTGGGGCATCTCGCGCCAGCGTTTCTGGGGCGCGCCGATCCCCATCATCTACTGCGAACGTTGCGGCGCAGTGCCCGTGCCGGAGAAAGACCTGCCGGTCGTGCTGCCCTCGCGCGCAGACTTCACGGGCGCGGGCGAGTCGCCACTGGCGGGCGTCTCGGAGTTCGTCAACACGACTTGTCCGAAGTGCGCGGGCGCGGCGCGGCGCGAGACGGACACGATGGACACGTTCGTTGACTCGTCTTGGTACTTCTTCCGCTACTGCGACCCGCACAACGCCGAAGCGCCGTTCGACGCGAAGAAGATCGCCTACTGGACGCCCGTCGGCCAGTACATCGGCGGCATAGACCACGCCGTCATGCACCTGCTCTACACGCGCTTCTGGACGAAGATGATGCGCGACCTCGGCCTCGTCTCGTTCAACGAGCCGGTGAAAAAACTGATGACGCAGGGCATGGTGACGAACGTGGTCGAGGGCACGGGCGAGTGGAAGAAGATGTCTAAGTCGCTCGGCAACGGCGTAGACCCCGACGACATGATCGCCGCCTACGGGGCGGACGCCGTGCGGCTCTTCATCCTCTTCGCCTCGCCGCCCGAAAACGAACTGCGCTGGCTGGAGGCGGGCGTGGAGGGCGCGGTCAGGTTCCTGCGCCGCGTCTACAACACCGTCTTCCGCTGGCGCGATGCGCTGCCGGACGCGCCGAAGAGCGCACCCGCCGCTGAAGAGTTGTCGGCACAGGCGCGGCACTTGCGACACGAAACCCACCGCGCGATTGCGCGCGTGACGGAAGACTTCGAGCGCATGCACTTCAACACGAGCGTCGCGGCGCTGATGGAATTGTCGAACGCGCTCGGAGATTTCCCTTCAACGCCGGAGACGACCACGCTCGCGGATCGCTTCAGTGTGCGCGAGGCGCTCGAATCGCTGGTGCTGATGCTCACGCCTTTTACGCCGCACGTCGCGGAAGAGTTGTGGGAGAAGCTGGGGCACGAAGGCGGCATCCTCGGCGGGGGCGCATGCTGGCCGCAGTTGATCGAAGAACTGGCGCGCAAGGACGAGTTGGAGATTCCCGTGCAGGTCAACGGCAAACTGCGCGGGCGTTTGCTGGCAAGCGCGGAGGCTTCGGAAGAGCAACTGCGAGAGGCGGCGCTGGCCGACGAAAAGGTGCGCGGCTGGACGGAAGGCAAACAGGTCGTCAAGGTGATCGTCGTGCCCAAACGCCTCGTCAACATCGTCGTCAGGTAGATGCAGAGTGAAGGATGAAAGCGCGACTGTTGAAAGACAGTCGCGCCTTCGTCTTTTATCTTTGGGAATGTGCCGGGTTCCGGATGAAGTCCAGCCGCAGGCCGTCAACGCGTGGACTCTGATTCAAGCTTCTCGATGCGGTCTTCGGCGTCAGGCAGGTTTGATCGGGTTTCGTAAAGAACCGCCTCAATCCTGTCGAGCCGCTTCGTCACCTCGCGCCGCATTTCTGTGAGTTCACGCCTCGTCGCCATGATTTCATCGAGCGCGCGTTCCCAGATCGGCTTCGTTTCCATCGCACGACGTTCGGCCTGTTCTTCCAGAGCTTGAAGGCGTGTCTCGAACGAATCGAGGCGCGCGTCGAGCGCGTCGAAGCGGGCAAAGACCCGTTCCTCGAATGAGCGATTGCCGTCCATGTCTTTAGTGGATTCTTCGTTCATGGCCTTCGCCGGAAATTATGAGACCACCGGCCTTGTAATTCAAGCGCAAACCTGATCGTGAGCATTATCAAATCAGGACACAGTGCGGCTCACATTCGCGTCGCCGCCGCGCTTCGTTTGCCGACTGCCTTGCCTCATCTACGTTGTGTTGTTAGAATTTTTCGCATGTTCGAGCCGTCGCCGGCTTCCGGTTGTGCATCGCTGTGATCCCCGGCCAGTCTCCCGGCGCGTGTGTTGCCCGGTCGCTGGCGCGCTTCGTTGAGCCATCCGATGAAAGAATGCCCGGTCTGTACCCGCTGTTTCCCCGACCACGTCAACCACTGTCCGAGCGACGGTGATTTGCTGAAATTCACAATCGCGGGCGAGCCTGTGCTCGACGGGCGTTACCAGTTAGAGAAACGGCTCGGACAGGGCGGCATGGGCGTCGTCTTCAAGGCGCGGCACATCTTCCTCAAGACGCAGCACGCCATCAAAATCATCCTTCCAGACCTTGTCGGCAACGACCCCTCGCTCGCCACGCGCTTTCGTCAGGAAGCGATGGCCGCCGCCGCCGTCCACCACCCGAACACGATCAGCGTGACAGACTTCGGCATCGTCAACGGCACCATGCCGTTCCTCGTCATGGAGTTCATCGAGGGGCCTTCGCTGCACGAGATTCTCCAGCGTGAGAAGCGCCTGCCGCCGGCACGCGCGCTGGAAATCATGCTGGCCGTCTGCGCCGGTGTCAGCGCCGCGCACGGCCACGGCATCGTCCATCGCGACCTCAAGCCGCTTAACATCATCCTCAAGATCGGTCGCCCGTTGAGCGACGCCGTCAAGGTGCTCGACTTCGGCCTCGCCAAGATCAAGTCGGGCGAACTGCTCGGCTCGTTCGTCGCGGCGCAGACTCAGGGCATGATGGGTTCACCCTTCTACATGGCCCCCGAACAGTGGAGCGACGAGGAGGTGGACGTGCGCGCGGACATTTACTCGCTCGGCGTCATCCTCTACCAGATGCTCGCGGGCGACGTGCCCTTCAGGGGCAACTCCGTCCCCTCGATCATGAAGAAGCACCTGACCGACCCGCCGCCGCCGCTCTCCGAACGCGGCGTGCACGTGCCGCCTGCGGTCGAAGCCGCCGTGCAGCACGCGCTGGCGAAAGACCCGGAGCATCGTCCCGCGTCGGTCGAGGAATTCATGGAAGAGTTGCGCGCCGCGCTCGTCGTCGTCAACGCAGAGGCGTTGACGGGCGAGGCCGGGACGGCGACGGTGCAAATCGGAGGCGAGACGTTGGAGTTGCTCCGTCGTCAACAGTCCTCGATGGTCGAGCAGCCCGCCGCCGGTTCCGAGACTGTCGCAAGCCTAACCGGCGTGGACACAGACGCACACGGCGACGGTTCGGGCGCGAGCCTCTCAAGCCCCGCCGCAGAGCAACAGGGCACACCGGGCGCGAGAGACACGGCGGAACAGCGCGCGAACCGCACAGCCGTACAGCCGGACGAGGAGAGTGAAGTAACACGCGTCGCCGCAGGCGATCCTGCGCGGGCGGTCGAGGACGAAGCCGCACGCCAGCGCGTCGAAGAGCAGCGGCGACTTGAAGAAGAGGAAGAGCACACACGAGTTGAGGAAGCCCGACAACGCGCGGAGGCGGAAGAGGCACAAAGACGCGAGGCCGAGGCAGAGTCGGCACGGCGCGCGGCTGAGGCGGCTGAGGCGTTAGAGCGCGAGCGGCTTGAGGCCGAAGCGCGCGAGCGTCGAGAGGCCGAAGAGGGGGAGCGACGCGAGACTGCGGAGCGCGTGCGCTTGGAAACCGAAGCGCAACAGAAGCGCGAAGCGGAAGAGGTAGCGCGCCTCGCCGCCGTGATGTATAGCCAGTGGCCCGCGCACAGCGTGACCGTCAAGCCCTTCGCGATTGGGCGGACGGAAGTGACCGGGGCCGAGTACGCGGAGTTCGTCAGGGCGACGAAGCACCGGGCCCCGCCCGACTGGGCCGGCGACGCGCCGAAAGCCGGCGAAGAATCGCTGCCCGTCCGGCGCGTCTCCTTCGACGACGCGTGGCAGTTTGCCGTGTGGCGCTCGCACAGGGACGGCGTGACCTATCACTTGCCGACCGAGGAGCAGTGGGAGTACGCCGCGCGTGGCGGCGACGCGGCGCGCCTGTTCCCGTGGGGCGGCGCGTGGGAGCAGGGGCGCGCCAATCTGGGCGGCGAGGCCGCGAGGCCGGTCGGCTCTTTCCCTTCGGGCGCGACGCCGCAGGGCGTTCAGGATATGATTGGCAACGTCTCGGAGTGGACGAGTTCGCCCGCCGCCATCTACGACGGCAACAAACGAATGAAGCTGCCTGAAGAGGATCGCAGCAAGGTAGTGGTTCGCGGCGGCTCGTACCGTAGCAAGCCCGACGGCGACAACCCGATCACGGCGACGACGCGGAGTTGGGTCGCAAAGGACGTTCAAGACCAGACGCTCGGCTTCCGCCTCGTCCAAACGTCCGAGCCTTGAAGATTGCAGCGTTCTTTCCTTCGCGTGATTGCATCTCAGGCAAAGGCGCAAAGTAAAAGCAGAGGCGGTTATCAAGCACGCTCTTAACATCAAAGGATAATTTGAAGGCATGATTTCGACCAAACAAACTGAAGCGCGCAAAACATTCTGGACGATTCCGCGCGCTGCGCTGACGGCGCTCTCAGCCGCGCTCGTGCTCTTCGTCGCGTCGAGCTGTACGTCCAACGACATCAGCACGGAGACGCCGTCGAACAACTCGAACGCCGTCGCCGGCAAGCAGCCGAGCGTGACCGTCACGCAACAGCCGCCGCAGCAACGTCCGCCGCAAGCCACCACGGGGCCTGCCGAATCTCTTCCAGCCGAGGTGTTGAATGCGGAAATTCAGGACATCGAAGGCAAGACGTTTCACCTCTCGGACTACGGCGACAAGGTGGTCGTGCTCGACCTCTGGGCGACATGGTGCGGGCCGTGCCGGTTGGAGATTCCGCACCTGGTGGAGTTGAGCAAAGAATATGGATCGAAGGGCGTGCAGGTCATCGGTCTGACGACGGAAGACCCGCAGCAGGCACAGCAGACGGTGCGCGACTTCATGCGAGAGTTCAAGATTAATTATCCTGTCGGCTGGGCGAAGAGGGAAATGTCCATCGCCCTGATGCGCGGCAACTACAGCATCCCGCAGACGTTCGTGATCGCGCCCGGCGGTCGCATCGTCGCGCATTACCGTGGTTACTCGGACAGCATCCCGGCGATGATTCGCGCCGCCGTTGACAAGGCCAAAGAGCCGACCGGCGACTGAGGTTGAAGAGGTGTGTGGTTGAGACGGGGACGGGCCGCGCGGCGTGTGCGTGCGGCCCGTCTTCGGCTTTACTGGCTGTCGCGCTGCTCGTTGAGTTCGCGCTCGCCTTCTTCTTTTAACTCGCGCCCCTCGCGTTCACGCTCTGCGTCGTGCATCCCCTGCGCGACGGCTTCTTTGGCGCTGCCTTCGATGCGTTTCATCTCGGCCTCGACGCGGCCCTCGACCTGATCCACCGGCGCAGGCTCGCCGGTCTCTTCCTGTGTGACAACCTTATCGGGATCAATAGACATCTCATTTCCCCTCTCGGCTAAAGTTTTCTGGCGCATTAAACACTGGGCATCGTCTCACTGTTTAAGCCGGGGGGTCAAATTCGTTGATTGCCGGCGGTGCGCGTCCTTATACTTGGCAGGCGGCAACAATCTCCAAATGCCCTTCGACTTTCGAGCCGTGTTCGCCCAAAATCTGCATCAATCACTTCGACGGACGAGGGAAGTCAAAGGAAAAATGGTCAAAAGCAAAGGGGAATGGCATTCGTGAAAAGCAAAGTTTTTATGCTCTGTCTGATTCTACTCTTGATTGTGGCGGGCGCTTGCACGTCGGAGCAGCCACAGACCGCTCCGGGCGTCGCGTCGCAGACGGCGCAGCAGGAACAGGCCAGACGCGAAGCGGCGACGCCGCCGCAGTCGCCCGCGACGACGGGCGCGGCGAAGAACGGCGCACAGGCGGACGCGCACCATCACGGCATGGGCGGCGCGAGCGACGTGCCCGCGTTCGAGACCAGCCCGTCGAGCCTGAAGAAACTGCCGCCGACGCTCGCGCCGGACATGTTCGGCGGGCAGCAGCAGGTCGCCTACCGGATGGCGAAGGAGATTCCGCAGACGCTCGCGCAACTCCCCTGCTATTGCCACTGCGACAAAGGCTTCGGCCACAAAAGCCTGCACAGTTGCTTCGTGGACGATCACGCGGCGCACTGCGCCGTCTGCATGGACGAGGCCGTCATGGCCTACCGTCTACAGAAGGAACAGAACCTCAAGCCGGAGCAGATTCGCGAACGCATCATCGCGCAATTCTCGTCGCAGCTTTAACGCGCGAGCGTGGGGCAGGCGTGAGGCTCTGGACAAGGGTAAGTCGGGCGATTAGAATTCACGGCAATGGGTGAGACGCAAACACAATACGAACGGTCGCGGACGGGCGGAATCATTCGCCGCCTGACGGCCATCGTGTGCGTCCTGTGGCTCGGCGGCCTCGGTTGCCTCGTGGGCTGCGGGCCGATGGTGTTTGCTACGACGCCCGCCCCCGTCGCGTTGGAAAATCACGAGACGGCGGAGTCCTGCCCGATGGCTTCGATGGGCGGCGACTGTTGCCGCCACGCGAAGACTGAACGGCGCGGCGCGGCGGGCGAGACGCTTTCGTCCACGCCGCAGCAGATGAATTGTTGCCCGCTCGCAGGGCAGACCGCCGATCACGTCCGCAAGCTTCGCTTCGTGGAAGCGCCTGTCGCGGTCGTCGCGAGAGAGTCTCTGTCTGCACCCGCGTTTGTGTCGCACGCTGCCGCCGCCATTCCGGGCCGGAGGCGCGTGCCGGACAGGGGAAGTACCTACCTGCGCTGTTGTGTGTTCCTGATTTAAGAAGTGGCGGGCGAAGAAGTGTGCCGGTGAACGGCTCACCGGCTGCAGCCTTAACCACTTTACACAATCAGGAGACACACAGATGAACAGTATCAAAGTTCTCGTTCTGACCTTTGCGCTCGGTCTGACCGGCATCGTCTATGCCGCCAACGGCAGCGCACAATCCAACACACAAGAGAAGGCCGCCAGTTGTTGTAGTGCCGACTGCTGCCAGAAGGCTGGCGGCTGCGACGGCGCAAGCTGCGACGCCAAGAGTTGCGCGGGAGCAAGTTGCTGCGCCGACAAAGACTGTTGCGCCGGCAAGGACTGCTGCGGCGGCAAGAGTTGCGCCACGAAGGGCCACGGCGCGGGCGCGAGCGGCTGTGCCGGCGGCGCGTGCTGCAAGGCTCATAAAAAGTAGCGCGACCCTTTAGTCGAGGTGCAGGGGCGTGGGAGATTATCTTCCGCGTCCCCTGCACGTCCGTTCGTGTCCTGAAAGGGACGCTTCCGCCTTGAATTGTGAAAGAGGGGTATTAAACGATGAAGAAGCAATTGACGTTTGCGCTGGTGGGGCTGGTGATGCTCTTCGGCAGCGCCACCGCCGGGAACGCGCAGGTGCGGCGCGTGAAGATGAAAATTGACGGCTACCTGTGCGGCAATTGAGTGTACAACATACAGAAGGCCGTGAGCCGTCTCGCATTCGCACCCAAACTGAGAGAGGTCGCCATCACAGACATCAAGGGCGGCATCGGCGTGTTCACGCCGAAGGCCGACAAGCAGGTTTCTTTCGCCGCACTGAAGAACACGCTCAAACAGGCAGGCTACAAGCTCGGCTCGGCGGAGATCACCGTCGCCGGTACGCTTCGGCGTGAACAAGCTAAGTGGTCTATCGTCGCGGACACTTCGGGGCAGAGTTTTACACTCGATGGCGCGCCGGCGACGACGACGCTGGCCGACGCGACGCCCGGCGCGCAGGTCGAGGTCGTCGGCGACTGGAAGACTGTCGGCGAGGGCGTTGGCGCGCAGGAAGTCGTCACGCCGAAGGAGTTGAAGAAAGCATCGCCCGTCAAAGACGCGACACGCCGCGCCGCGCAGCCCTTTCGCGGGAATCTTCTGGCCGCCGCGAAAGCGCCGCCGGAAGGCGAGTTGGCGCTCGTCGAGACTGGACGGACCGAGCAGCCGGAAAGGTTGACGGCGGAAGGCGAGCGGATGACTGAAGCGATGCGGGTTGACATCAGACCTTCATCCCTCGTCCCTCATCCCTCATCCTTCATCCTTCATCCTTCGCTTTTACTCTTCGCGCCGATTCGCACGACGAGTCCGGGGCTGACGGTTTTCAAGGGAGGCGCGATCATCCCGCGCCTTTCGTTTACGCGCCAGCATCTCGGCTCGCTCGAAGTCAACCGCCAGAGCCTGAACGTCGCCGTCTCGTACACGCCGACGCCTTACGTGCAGTTGGAGGTGGACGTGCCTTTCGCGCGCACCTCGTTCGACGACGGCGTGAGTCGCGGCTCCGGCCAGGGCTTAGGTAACGTGACGCTGTGGGGCAAGTATCGTTTTTACCGCGTGCTCGAAACGTGGGGCGACCGGCAGGCGTCTGTGCGCTTCGGCCTTGAGTTGCCGACGGGCAAGAAGGATGGGCCGAGCGAAAGCCATCTCCACGCGCCCGCCTTCGTCCGCCAGCAATTGACGCCGATCAGCGGCGGCCTCGCCGCGCACATGGACGCGGCCTACTCGCAGGCGCACGGTCGCGTCGTCTTCGGCGGGAACGCGGCTGGCGTCCTGCGCTCGGAGCGCGCGGGCTATCGCACGGGACACGAACTGCAAGTCAACACGGATTTCGAGTACGTCATCTTCCCGTTCAAGTATCGCAAGCCGACGGGCGAGGTCTTCGCCATCCTTGAGACGAATTTCGTCCGGCGCTGGGAGGGTCGCGTGGGCGGCGTCGAAGTGCCGGAGAGCCGTTCGACGGAATACTACCTGTCGCCGGGGCTGCAATACGTCGCGACCTCGCGCGTCGTCATCGAAGGCAGCGTCCAACTCCCGGTCTTGCTCCGCACGGGTTCGCAGTTGCTCCGCACGCGCAGCAACGTCCTCGTCGGTGTCCGTTATCTTTTCTGAGGTGAAGCGATGTTGAAAGCATGGCTGGCTCTAACGCTCATTCTGATTGCACACGTTCTCGCGGCGGGCCAGCAGACTGAGCCTGCAAGCCGGCAAAGTGAGCCTGCAAATCAGCAGAGCGAGTTGGATGGGCGACAGTCGCCGTTGAAAGTGTTTCGCGCCGTCAACGGTCGCGCCGTTCGGCTGGCGGACTATCGCGGGCGCGTCGTGCTGCTCAACTTCTGGGCGACGTGGTGTCCTCCGTGCCGCGCGGAGATACCCGAACTCATCAGGCTGCAAAAGGTGTACGGCGGCAAGCTCCAGATCGTCGGCATCACGCACCCGCCGGAGACGCTGGCAGAGGTGCGCGGATTCGCGCGCCGTATGAAAATCAGCTACCCGGTCGTGATGGGCACGCGGCGGACGGCGCGTTTGTTTGGCGTCGAGGAAGTGCTGCCGGTGACGATCATCATTGACCGGGAGGGCATCGTGCGCGACCGCATCGTCGGCATCCTTGAGCCGGAAGAGTTTGACGAGAAGATCAAGCCTTTGCTGCCGTGAGCCGCGAGCGGACGCCACGCAGCTTTTAACGTACAGGGCAGAAACGCGCGGGGCCACGCGCGGGCCGGCATGGCAAAATATACCGCCTCGCAGCCGCTCGTGATGCTTCGTCACTCATCGTCGCCTGTGCAGACTCAGCCGGGGCGTGGCATAATTCGCTCACCCCCTTTAGTTGAACAGCGAGCAGGGCGCTCAGGCGTTCTCCCTCTGACGCTCGCATCCGACAGGAATCAAGAGGAGAAACAAGATTATGAGACTGTGTTGTCGCTGGCGTGATAAGACTGTGTTGTCGCTGGTGTTGATGCTTTGCCTGACTTTAATCACGGCGTCCGCCCAAAAGGGAAGTAACGCCGCACGGTTCAAGCCCGCACGTGTGAATGACGCCGCGCGACATTCGAGCGACGCGGCGAAAGTTATCAGGCAGGTGATGTCTGTCCCCGATAAGTCAATTCCGCGCGACCTGCTCAACAAGGCGGAGGCCGTCGCGGTCTGCCCGAACGTGCTCAAGGCCGCGCTGATTGTCGGCGGTCAAACCGGCGATTGCATCATCAGCCGCCGCACGCTCAAGCGTGGCTGGGGCGCGCCCGTCTTCTACAACATGACGGGCGGCAGCATCGGCGCGCAGATCGGCGGCTCTTCAACCGACTACGTGCTGCTGTTTATGAACGACGGCGCGTTGAAAGGATTGATGGAGGACAAATTCGAGATCGGCGGCGAGGTCAGCGCAGCAGCCGGCCCTGTCGGTCGCACGGCGGCGGCGTCAACCAACGCGACGCTCGACGCAGGGATTCTCTCTTACGCGCGCAGCAAGGGCGCTTTCATAGGGGCCGCGCTCAAGGGCGTCGCCATCACGCCCGACAATCACCTTAACGAAGCCTTCTACGGCAAAAAGGCGATGGAGATTGTCGCGAACCGCGCCGACACGCCCGTGCCTTCGCAGGTGCGTGCGCTCCCGCTCCAACTCAGCCGTTATTCGAGCCGCCGTTAATCGTCCGTTCGGCGCAAACGACGCGAAAATCAAGCAGAGCACGGCGCGAACACGAGCCTGCGACACAGGCCGCGTTCGCGCTTTTTCCTCAAGGAGAAGATTGAATGAAGTTTTCTATTCGGAGAATCATCACCGCGACGGCGCTCTGCGCTTTCGTAGTCGCAACGCAGTCCTTCGCGGCACAGGAGCAGACGCAAACAGAAAGGCAGAGGCGTGCCGTCGTCCCTACGCGGAACGCAAGCCAGAAGCAGCAGAAGGAAGCGTCGAAGAAAGCGTCGAACGCCTCGCGCGTCTTGGATCAGATCATGGACACGCCTGAGCGCTCGATTCCGAAGGAACTGCTCGCGAAGGCCGAGGCGGTCGCAGTCTTTCCCGGCGTGCTCAAGGCGGGACTCGGCATCGGCGGGCGCGGCGGCAGCGGCCTCATCAGCCGTCGCATCACGGGCGGCTGGAGCGTGCCCGTCTTCTTCAAGATGGGCGGCCTCAGCATCGGCCCGCAGATCGGCGCGTCAAAGACCGACTTCGTGCTGCTGTTTATGAATGAAGATGCGTTGAAAGGATTGCTGGAAGACAAACTGGAAATCGGCGGCGAGGCGAGTGCGGCAGCCGGCCCCGTCGGTCGCGCGGCCAGCGCCACGACGAACCTGACGCTCGACGCGGGCATCCTCTCCTACTCCCGCAGCAAGGGTCTCTTCGCCGGCCTCGAACTGAAGGGCGCGGTCGTCAACCCGGACAACAACCTCAACGAAGCCATCTACGGCATGAAGGCCAGAGACCTCCTGACCGGCAGCAACAAGATCAAGATGGCCGACGTGCCGACGGGCGTCATCATCTTCCCCAACACACTCGCGCGCTACTCGATAAAATAAATGATGAACGCGAAATGATGAATGATGAATTGAAGGCAAGGGTTTTGATCTCATTCATCATTCATCATTTCAACTTGACGCTTTCGTTCGCGCGCACATAGAATCACGTCGCCCCCAAGGCACGTGCGGCGCGAAACTCATCAGCGTCGTCTTCACCCAGCGCGGCTGAGGAAATACATGCATCCACGCACGCAGAGACAAAAAGAGATTCTCGACTACATCACGCTCTTCATCGAGCGCCACGGCTATGAGCCGTCCTACGCGCAGATCGCGCGCCAGTTGCGCGTCTCCTCGAAGGCGACCATCGCCAAGCACATCGAGGCGCTCGAACGACAGGGACTGCTTTCGCGACGGCGTGCCGACGGAGGCTTCGGCCTCAGCCTGCCCTTCGAGGAGGTGGGCGTGGACGCGACGTGCGAAGTGCCCCTGCTCGGACGCATCGCGGCGGGCGCGCCGCTCGACGCGGTGGATGATCGCGAGATGGTGACGATCCCGCGCTTCCTGCTCGGTCGCGTCCGGCCAAACCGCGTCTATGCGCTGCGCGTCGCGGGCGACTCGATGATTGACGAGCACATCTGCGACGGCGACATCGCGCTCATCGAAAACAGAACCGAGGCGCGCGACGGTGAGATCGTCGTCGCGCTCGTCGAAGGCGCGGGCACGACCCTCAAGCGCCTCTTCCGACAGGGACAGGAAATCGAACTCAGGCCAGCCAACTCGCAGGTCGCGCCCATCCGGCTGCACGCCTCGCAGGTCGCCGTACAGGGCATCTTTCGCGGCCTGCTCCGCCCGGCGCTCTGAGCCGAAACGTTATCAACCTCCAACAGTGTGCGTTGAAGACAGCCCGGCGATTCGTTGCCGGGCTGTCTTCAACGCACCCTTCAGCCTTTCACCTCACTGAAATCAACGGTGCATTCTTTGCAGCGCGTGGCTTTGAGCGGAATGGTCGAGAGACAGAAGGGACAGGTCTTGGTTGTCGGCTCGTCGTCCTCCGCCTTCCGCCGCTTGCTCCACATGCGATTGACCGCCCTGACGACGAAGAAGAGCACGAGGGCGATGAGGAGGAAGGTGATTACGTCGTTGATGAACTGCCCGTAGGCGATCACGGGAATGCCTTTCGCCTTGGCGTCCGCCAGCGACTCGGGCAAGCCTTTAGACTTGTCGAGCACGATGAAGAGGCTGGTGAAATCCACCGGGCCGAGGATCACGCCGACCGGCGGCATTAAAATCCCTTCCACCATCGAAGTCACGATCTTGCCGAAAGCCGCGCCGATAATCACACCGATTGCCAAGTCAAGTGCGTTCCCGCGTGCGATAAATTCTCTGAACTCTTTAAACATCCGTTGTGGCCTCCGGGGGCTGAAAGCATTTGTTGGAACTGAAAGCTTGTATTGCAATTCCGTTGAGCCGTCAACGACAAATCGCTTCCGAGCAGCATTCGCTTAGACCCGTCTGCTCAAGGCGCTCTCCCGCATGAAGCACAACTACATCATGGCCTACGGTCATTTTGGCGCAGTAGTCCTGTCAAGCAGACGACTTTTTACTTACCGGAAACCCTGACGCCCCTGGCTGAAAGCAGTCAACACGGGTGATCTTGACGAATTAGCCCGCCGGGTAAAGACGGCACAACGCTTGCTGTCATTCCTGTGCGCCTTCTCGCGCTTTTGGAGAAGGGCACGCGCCGGCGGACGGTAAGGCGTATGAGTTAAACACTCTCCCGCTCAACTGATTTCACACACAACACACTAAGGCAGAGAGGCTTCGAGGGAAGCTGTGAACAGACAACGACTGGCTATTCCCTATCAATGGCTCGTCGTCGCGCTCGGCGCGGCGGTGACGCTGTCTTCAGTTTTTCACCTCTGTCTGACGAACATTGATCCGCGCTTTCTGCTGCTGACGCTGATTACGATTGGTATCGGCTCGCGCCTGACGATTCAGATTCCGCGCGACAAGGGCAAAGTATCGGTCTCGGACACCTTTGTCTTCCTCGCGATGCTGCTGTTCGGCCTCGACTCGGCGGTACTGCTCGCCGCCACCGAATCGTTCTTCTCTTCGAGGCGTTTCTGCAAGAAGAGGCTGACGGTCTTCTTCAACGCGGCGGTGATGGCCTGCTCCACTTTCGCCACCGTGTGGCTGCTGCACACGTTCGTCGTCAGCGAAGCCACACTGCGCGGCGGCTACTCCGCCAACTTCATCGTCGGCATCTGCTTCGCGGGCTTCATGCAGTTCGTCACCAACTCCGGCATGGTGGCGCTCGCCTACTGTCTGCGTGCGGGCGCGCCGTTCTGGCAAACGTGGCGGAAGCACTTTCTCTGGACTTCAATTTCCTACTTCGCGGGCGCGTCTGCCGCCGGCATCATCGCCAAGCTCATTGACACCCTCGGCTTCTACGCCCTGCTGGCGACGACCCCGATTATCGTCATCATCTACCTGACTTACTGGACATATCTGAAGAACGTCGAATCGTCTGTGGCGCAGGCCGAGCAGGCCGAGCGGCACATGTCTGCTCTGCGCGAATCGGAAGAGCGCTTCCGCGGCGCTTTCGACCACGCGGCGGGGATGGCTCTGGTTGCTTCCGACGGGCGCTGGATCAAGGTCAACCGTAGCTTGTGCGAGATGCTCGGATACTCGGAAGACGAACTACTGGCGAGCAACGTGCAGGCCTTCACGAACCCGCACGACCTCGGCCCCATGATGGGACAGACGGGGAAACTGCTGGAAGGTAAAATCTCGAACTTCCAGATGGAACTGCGTTACCTACACAAGGGTGGACAAGACCTGTGGGTGCTCCTGAGCGTCACGCACGTGCGCCCCGCCGGGGGCGACTCGGCCAACCTCATCTTCCAGATACAGGACATCACAGACCGCAAACACGCCGAGCAGCGACTCCATCACGACGCCTTCCACGACGCGCTGACTGGACTGCCGAATCGCGCCCTTTTCATGGATCACCTGAAGCTCTCGGTCGAGCGTGCCAAGCGCCGCGACAGCCGCATGTTCGCCGTCCTCTTCCTCGACCTCGACCGCTTCAAGGTCATCAACGACAGTCTCGGCCACATGGTCGGCGATCAACTGCTCGTCGGCATCGCCCGCCGCCTCGACACCTGCCTGCGCCCCGGCGACACGGTCGCGCGCCTCGGCGGCGACGAGTTCACGATCCTCCTCGAAGACATCAACAGGGCGGGCGAGGCCATCGAAGTCGCCGAGCGTTTGCAGAACGAATTAACGCTACCCTTCAACTTAAACGGCAACGAAGTCTTCACCACGGTCAGCATCGGCATCGCGCTCTCGACGACCGGCTACGAACTCCCCGAAGACGTGCTGCGCGACGCCGACACGGCGATGTACCGCGCCAAGACCCTCGGCAAGGCTCGCCACGAAATCTTCGACACGACGATGCACACGCGCGCCCTTAATCTCCTCCAACTCGAAACCGACCTGCGCCGCGCCGTCGAGCGCCACGAGTTCGCGCTCAACTACCAGCCCATCGTCTCGCTCGAAAACGGCTCCATCGTCGGCTTCGAGGCGCTGCTCCGCTGGCGGCACCCGGATCGCGGATTGATTCCGCCCGGCGATTTCATCCCCATCGCGGAGGAGACGGGCCTCATCATCCCCATCGGCCAGTGGGTGCTTCGGGAAGCGTGCGCGCAGATTCGCGAGTGGCAGGATCGTTACCCCTCGTACCCGCCCCTCCAGATCAGCGTCAACCTTTCGGGCAAGCAGTTTATGAAGGCCGACCTGTTGGATCAGATTCGCGAGGTGCTGGCGGAGACCGGCATTGACCCGTGCAGCCTCAAGGTGGAGATCACCGAGAGCATTATGATGGAGAACATCGAGACGGCGATTATGATGCTCCGCCAACTACGCGCGCTCGGCATCGAATTGAGCATTGACGACTTCGGCACAGGTTACTCGTCGCTCTCTTACCTGCACCGCTTCCCGATCTCGACCCTGAAGATTGACCGCTCGTTCGTCAGCCGCATGGACGGCAACAACGAGAACGCAGAGATCGTCCGCACCATTATCATGCTGGCGCGCAACCTCAGCATGAACGTGGTGGCCGAAGGCGTCGAGAAAGAAAACCAGTTTCTGGAAGGCGGCGCGTTCCTCTCTGGGTACGTTGTAGGTGTTGCTGCTGCCCTTGAAATCCTCAAGCACCGGCATGAGCACTTCGGAGATCGTGTCGAGCGCCTTCGCCGCGTGCGCGCCGCGCGGGTAGAGTTTCAGATATTGGCCGCTCGTCTGCGCCTCGTAGCCGAGGTGGCAGGGCAGGTAGCCTTCGCATTCGCCGGGCAGAGGGATTCGCGACGCCTCCCAGGCGATGCGTTCGGCGATGGGCAGCGCGCGGTATTTACGTTCCAGATTCCAGAACGAATCCGCGCGCACGTACCACTGCCCGGCTGGCTCGCTGTAGACGACTTGCTCACCCTGCGCTTTGATCCAAGGCTGATACGGCGGCTCTCCCTGTTTGTCCATCGAGATTGCCGCGAGCGACTTTTGCAGCGCGAGCAGGCGCAGCAATTCAAACTCGGCCAGAGTGTTTCTCCGCGTCGTTTCCTTAATCGCGCGGTCGAGAAATTTAACCAGTTCCGTCTGGTCGGAGAAGCTCGCGCTCTCGTTCTTTATGCGCTCGTTGGCGAGGTTCAGGTAAATCTCTTCACGCCGCGACGGGTCGAAAGGCGCGACGAGCGCGCCAAAGACCCAGCCCTCGGCTCCGCCCGGCGCGGCGACGCGATACCAGAAATCTTCCGCCGTCCCGATCTTCTCTTTGCTTGCGGACTGCTCCAACTCACGCACGACCGTGCCCAGTTGAAGCCGCGCCACCTCCGCTGCGCTCACCTGCGGCTCTGCGCGCACGCGCACGTTTGAGGCCGTCGTGATGCGCGTCTTCGTCGGGGCGGCTTGCGGACTGTTTACTGCAACGCGCCCGGCCAGCGCATGAGAAGCGCACGCGACGAGCAGCGCGCAGAGCATTAAGCATCTCCAAAGCGCGCACCCGGTCAAATGTCCACGCCTCAAATTTATTTGAATATTCATTTGATGGTCAGCCCCTTGAGCTTGTCTGCAAGCTCTGGTTTGAGTGTCCGCAGGATTTTAATTTCCGCCTGCGCCGCGTCGCGATTGTCCAGCGCGAGATAAGCGAGGCCGAGATTGAAATGCGCTTCCGCGTAATCGGGCTTGACGCGCACGGCCTCTCTGAACGACGCGGCGGCCTGCCCGTACTGCTCCAGAGCGCCGTAGGCGACGCCGAGATTGTAATGAGCCAGCTCGAAGTCGGGCTTGAGACTGGCGGCCTGTTTGAAAGCGTCAATTGCTTCCAGCCGACGGCCCGCCGCCGCGTAAGTCAGTCCCAGATTGTAATGCGCGACCGCTTCCTGCGGCGCTAGTTCGACAACCTTCCGGTACGCCTCAATCGCCTCTTGCGTCTTGCCCTGCGCCGCGTACACGTTGCCGAGATTGTAATAAGCATAGGCATCTTTGGGGGCCAGTTCGATAGCTTTCCGATACGCCTCAATCGCCTCGTCGCTGCGCCCCGCCGCCTCGTAGGAAGCTCCGAGATTGTAGAAAGCCGTCGCGTCGTTTGGCATCAACTCGGACGACTTTCGGAATGCCGCGATGGCTTCGTCGAACTTGCTCGCCTCGTAAGCATCCTCGCCAGTCTTCTTGTACTTCGCGGCCTCGCTGCCCAGATTACGCGTCGCCCCGCCGGCGATCATGCGGTTCGAGGCGTCCCGGCCTGCGTACTGCGCGAAGTTCGAGCCGGCCTGCAACTTCTTCTTCGGCGGGCGAGGGGTCGGTTGCGGCTGGGATTGCTGCGCGTGTGTCGAAGATGCCGGGCGGTTGAAGACGCATATGGGAATCAGGAACAAAAATAGTAGGGCTGCGCGAAACTGGAATCCGGATAGCTTGAACACGACAGTTTTCTTCCTCGAAAAAAAGTTTAGACCGTAGTGACGACGACAGGCGACTGGTTTGTCGCCGCAATTTTCGCGATGGTGAAGACGGCGATGCTCTCCGCCTTGCCTTTGACCTGCACGTCGCCGAGCGGTTGCGTTTCGTAACTCGTGCCGAGCCGTTCGGCGGTGGCGCTGCTGAGCAACAGTGGAACGCACGCGTCTTTCGTGGCGGACTCAAGACGAGAGGCGAGATTCACCGTGTCGCCGATGAAAGTGTATTCGAGCCTGCCGGGCGCGCCGACGACGCCGCACGTCGCCTCGCCCGTGTGGATGCCGACGCCGATGGCGAGCCGAGGGCGGCCAGTGCCTTCCCACTCGCGATTGAGGCGCTCGACCTCGGCCAGCATCTCAAGGCCGCAGGCGACGCCCTCGCGCGCTTCCCGTTCGGCTCCACGGTCAACGGGCGCGCCGAAGACGATCATCAATCCGTCGCCGAGGAACTTGTTGATGTGGCCGCCGCGAGCGCAGACGATCAACTGCATACGGCTGAAATAGTCGTTCAGCCAACCGACGACCTGCTCTGATGTGACGGACTCGGAGAGCGTTGTAAAGCCGCGTATGTCCGTGAAGATGACCGTCACGATGCGCGACTCGCCGCCCAGATTCACACCGCCGCGCTTCTGCCACAATTCCTCCGCGACCTCCGGCGAGACGCAGCGCGAAAAAATATCCATAATCCGCGCCCGCTCCGCCTCTTTCTCTTCGCGCACGGCGCGCTCGTGCGCGAAGCGCAGGACGAAGCCGAGCGGCGCGAGCAGCGCCACGCCGAGCCACGCGCTCGCCAGCGGCAGTATCAAGTTGTGCGAGTCAAACGCCCAGGACGACACCGCCAACAACGCGACAGTCAACAGCGCCACCGCCAGAAATCCCCACAACGCGCGCAGGACGAAGACCGTCAGCGCCACGAGCGCGAGCGGCAAAAGCAGCATCGAGACCTGCCAGCCGTAAGCTGGCCGCACGAGCGTGTTGCCGAACAACAGCGTGGCCGCGACGTTGGCGTGCACCTCGACGCCGGGCATGCGCGCGGGGATGCGCGGCAGTTCACGATCAAACAGACGCGCCAGAAGCAGAGGCTCGTAGAAGGGCGTGAGAAACTGGTCTGGCGCGTCGCTGTTGGTCGCGCCGATGATGACGATGCGGTCGCGGAATAGTTCGTCCACAGGGCGCGCGTTCTCGTCGCACTTGAGTTCAGGAGCGGACGACTTGCGAAATTCGTCGCACAGAATATCTCTCGCCGCGACGCGACGGAAGGCGGACGTGCGCCCTCGGAAGTCCAGTTGAAGCGTCACGTCTTTGCGCAGCGGCAGCACGCGCTCGCCGAGGCGCACGATTCCTTCGGACTCGTTCTTCAGAGACTCGCCGGAATAAAGTTGGGCCAG
>JAIVJG010000263.1 GCA_020200155.1 Acidobacteriota bacterium
GAGGCCGCGCAAAATCACCCCGATCATGTGGCCCGCGAAGACCTGTGGGAAATACATACTACCGCGCTCGCGCGTCCCACGCAGGCGCGAGCTGATGACGAAGTCGTGCGTGCCCCTGATAATCGGCTCCACGAGTCTCCCCAACTGCTCTGGATAGTCGCTCCCGTCGCCGTCGAGGAAGACGACGATTTGCGCGTCGGGCGCGAGCGCGCCGACGCCCGCGTGGCACGCGCTCCCATAGCCTCGACGCGGCTCGTGCACGATGCGTGCGCCGGCCTCACGCGCCCGCGCGACGGTGCCGTCCGAGCTGTCGTTATCGACGACGATGACTTCGCGTGCGACCTCACGCGGGACAGCGCGGATGACTTCAGCGATGGTCGCCTCCTCGTTCAGAGCAGGGATGACGACCGAGACGCGCGCATCCGGCAGCGGCGTCAGGTTCTCAGCGGCACGAGGCGCGACCGGGGGCCTAAATCGCCTCACGGCACATCCTCCTTCAACGACTTAACGGAATGATCGGATGCCGGCTCCTGACGACGCTGGCCGCGCGAGCGGTAGTACATGGCGAGGGCGAGCAGGGCGGCTGGGCCGTAGAATGCCGAGTTGATGATCAAGCGCCGGTCAGTTTCTTCGCCGAGCCACAAATAGTTCAGGACGAAGCCGGCGGCGGTCAGGTACAGCACCGGCAGGTACGGCCAGAGGCACACGAAGGGCACGAGCCAAGACAGATACCACGGGAAGCGCGGCGAGTGCAGCATGGTGAAGGCGGTCGCGAGCAACGCGGCCCGCCTGATGTAAGTGTCCGCGACCGGCTCCCGCCGGAATACGCACCAACAGGCGAGCGCGAAGAGCACGCCGAGGGCAAAGACGAAATAGGCCGCAGTCGGAATCTCGACCCCGGAGAACGCTCGCCTCGCCAGCATCAGCAGGTAGAAACGCTCGCCGTTCTCGATCCCCTCCTCCTCCGCGTAGCCGGGCAGGAACCCGATCACCCCTTTGAGGCCGACGCCGAGATACGGCAGGTACGAGGCAACGATTGTGAGCACGAAAGCCAGCGGCATACGCCAGTCGCGGCGTCGGTAGAGCGCCGGGAAAAGTACGGCGGGGAAAAACTTGACGAGCGTGGCGCAGGCCAGCAAAAGTCCAGTGAGCGCGTCACGCTCGCTCCGTCGCGCGAGCAGCGCTAGGGCGAGGAAGGCCGTCGCTATCGCATCAAGGTGGCCCGTGCCCGCAATCTCCCAGATCAGCAAAGGGTGCCATGCGTAGATGATCACGCGCTGGCGAGGGAGGCCGTATGAGTTGAGCAACAGCACAAGAGCGCACACCGTGATTGTCTCGAAGCCGACCATCGTCGCCTTCATCCACGTCACGCTCTCGCTCACGCGCGTCGTCAGAAAGAAGACCGCCTCGGCCACGGGTGGGTATATCGTCGGCGCGTAGTCACTCCGGTTAATGAGCGGGTAGATTGCCTCGTCCCGCAGGCCGGACAGCGCCTCGTCGGCGGGGATGTAGCGATAAGGGTTGACGCCCGCAGCCTGCACGCGCCCGTCCCAGACGTAGCGGTAGATGTCCGTGGACAGGTACGGCGGCGCGAAGAGGACGCTCAGGCGGAAGAACGCGGCAAAAGCTAAGATGAGGAAGAAGGTCGAGCGCGACGCGCGCCCGCGCCACACAGCCCACGCGGCGATCAGGTAGAGCGCCGACTGGACGAGGCCGAGTTTGATGAACCAGCTAATGTCCTCTATTTCCTTAGCACGCAGCCCGACGCGATAGAACGCCAGCGACGCCACGCCGAGGAGGACGAGAAGAAGGTTCAACGTCCGCGCGGATAGTACGCCCCTCGATGTACGCCAAAGATTCTTCACGCCCGTCTCTTCCCGCGCGTGGTCGGACTGTCCGGCCAGATGCGCCCGCTCCCCTCTGCCTCAAGAATCCCGGCGAGAAAGCCGCGCGTGTTGTGCGCCTCGTAGCCGCCGCGACGAAGGCGCGCGCCGTTTTCCGAGAACAACTCTTCGCACAAGTGGCCGAGCGTCTCGACGTCGTCAACGTCATACCATGAAGGCAGCAACTCGACCGCCAGTCCGATTTCGGCAGCGCGCTCAAGCGTCTGCGCGCACACGTGCGCGGTGCTCCACTCTACCTCCTCAAAGAGTCGTGCGTGTGCGCCTTGAAGGCCGATGAGGTAGTAGCCGCCATCGTCCGCCGGGCCGATGACGACGCGCTCGCCGGGCTGCCCCAGCGCCGCGATGGCCGCCGTAAGCCGTGAGCGCGGCAGCGTCGGCGTGTCGGAGTTGACGAGGCAGACCGACGTGTAGCCGAGTCCGAGCAAGTCTTCGACGGCGTGAAAGAGCCGCTCGCCTAGGTGTGCACCGCGTTGCGGGAGCAGGCCGAAACCCTCCGGCAACAACTCGTCGAATATCTGCTCAGTGCCGACAGGAGTGTAAATGGCAAGGCCATCGGCGACGCCTGCCGTGGCGACTCTGGAGATGTTGGCAGCCGTGTCGCGCAGCAGGCAGGAGCCGAAGGCGGCAGCCTCGGCGTGCGTCAGCGGCGGGACGAGGCGCGTCTTCACTTCGCCACTCCGCGGGGCTTTGACCATGACGGCGAGCGCACACTGGCCGCCGGGCCGTAGTGCGCGCGTGTGCGCCTCATGCATCAGTTCTTTCGCTCGCGAGGGCATCGGAGCTACCAGATGGGCAGGTTTGGAAATCTCTTCGCCAGGGCCGCGTCCACGCCCCAACGCCGACCGGCTGCGCCCAGTGCCAGGGAGAGCGCGACCGCCATGGGAACGAGGAGTTCCCAAATCCACGCCGTGCACCACTCAGACACCCAGAGTGAGGCGAGAAAGGCGAAGGCCCCCAGCGCAACCGGCCTCGTGAACAGTCCGAGCAGGAGACAGACACCGAAGGTAATCTCCGTGACGGCCTGCACCGGCCCCATCACAGCGGCATTGTTCGCCACCACGGACATCACGCCCTTCCAGAAGCCGGGAGCGCATCCACGCTCGACGTAAGAGTTGACGAGTCCCGCGTAGCTGTCGGGCGAGTACAGGCCCTTGCCCAGGTTCTCAAAAAATACCCAGACGAACATTGCGCCCAGCGTCAAGCGCAAAAGCGCCAGCGCGGTCACCGCCCTACTTCCAACAGCGTCATTGTCATCAACGGCAAATTCTTTTTTCATAAAGCCACCCCTCGGCCCTCCGGGCCATTCGAGAACTAAATCCAAAGTGCCTTCTAAGAATTTCTGTCAGCCTGCGGTTGCCTAACACAACTGGGGTTGACCGGCTTACACAACCGCAGCACGCCGCGCGAGGATTTGCGTGTAGCGCGCGACTGCGGCGAACTCTGGATGCGCCCCCAGTTCTAACTCGAAGGCAAGCACGCGCTCGTATCCTTGCGGCGCGGCATAGAGCGAGATAGGAAGGTAGTCGGCAAGTACGCGCACGCCGCGTTCGGCCAGCACTTCGAGCGATGCTTCGGCGACCAACGCGCGCAAGGTCGGCGCGTCGAACAGCCTCGCCATCTGGCCGTAGAGCGACTCCCTCACCCGCGCCGACGCGAGCGCATGCCGAGCCGCTTCGAGGTCGTGGGACTTGAGCGCCGCGCGCATCGCATCGCCCGCGCGGTTGCGCGCCAGCACGGAGACGACACCACCGAGCCGCACGACCGCGCCCAACGCAAGGACTACGGCCCGCGCGTCCTCGACGTATTCGAGCAGGTTGTGGCAGACCGCCGCGTCGAAAGAGTCGCGCGGGAATAAATCGCCTGCTGTTGCGGCGTCAGCATAGACGAAGGTGACGCAGCCGGCGAGTTGCGTCCGGCGCGCGGCCTCGGTCGCCAGCGCGAGCATCGGAGCAGAAGAGTCCAACAACACTACGTCCCACCCTTCGGCGGCGAGCAGCAGCGCCGTCGCACCGGTTCCGCCGCCCAGGTCGAGAGCGCGCGGCTTTGCGTCTTCGTGATGTTCGGCGCTGAAATTTCTCTCCGCGAGCTTTTCGCCTAGCTGCATCTCCGCGATGAAGTCGCGTAAGTTTGCCCAGGCCAGATCGAGCCGCAGACGTCCCTCGAACGTCTGCAAGTAGTCCACGTAGCATGACGCTTCGGCCTCGAAAGGATTCTCCGCGTCGGGTTTTTTATGCGAATCAAAGTGGTCTGACATCAGCCTGTCAACCGAGTCGCTCATTCGACGACGAGCAGGTGCGTCCCATGTTCGACGACGCGACCGATGACGGCAGCGTCTCTGTATTTCTCGCGCAGCCGCGAGAGCAACTCGACGGCGCGCTCTTCGGCGACGGATATCAGTAGCCCGCCAGCCGTCTGCGGGTCGAAAAGAAGGCTCGACAATTCCTTGCTGATTCCTTCGCCGAACTCAACGTCGTCGCCCACGTACTGCCGGTTGCTTTTGTCGCCGCTCGTCAGAAGTCCCTGCGCCGCCAACTCCAATGCACCCGCAATCAGCGGCACGCTCTCTGCTTCGATCTCAAGCGTCACGCGGCTGCCGCGCGCCATCTCCCACGCGTGGCCGAGCAGCGCGAAGCCCGTGATGTCGGTCGCCGCGTGCGCTTCCGCTTCGACCATCGCGCGTGCCGCGTCGCGCCCCGCAAGCAGCATCGTGTCGAGCGAGGCGCGCATCACCTCTGCGCTCGCCTTGCCGAACTTGATGCCCGTCGAGAT
>JAIVJG010000180.1 GCA_020200155.1 Acidobacteriota bacterium
ACCCCCACCGCCGTAGCTGCCTAGGAACTTCACCTTCCTGTACCTGAACGGCTTGTAGTGCGGCGCGGCTTCAACGCCCATCAGCAACGTGAGTGTATGCGCCGTCACGTCGTAGGGCGGTATAGGTCTGCCCTCGCGGTCGCGCAGGTCTGGATAGTGCTGTGCTTCGAGGAGTGCCTTGGCGAAAGCTGCATAAGGCTGGTTCATAAGGATGACTGTAGTTCGATTTAAGTAGTCAATGGGCCGACCGTTCTGCGGGTCGGCATCGTCAACCTCGACGCCGCCGCGTCGCAGAATGGAGAGTAGTGCGTCACGTCGCTCGGTCTGTGCGAAATTATCTGAGGGGGGCAGTGTGTAAGCATACAACTCGCCCGGCCTGCGCGGGCGCACGGCTTCGCGTCCGATGTCGTAGAAACGTCGCAGCCAAGCCGCGCGGTTCGTGGCGGCATGGCGCAGCAGTTCAAACGCGCCGGTCGTCATGTAGTTCGTGATGTCGCGCATGTGCCACTCGCCGCCGCTCCACGGGACGGGGAAGTTGGGCGACTCTTTGCGCGCGTCGTAGCCTTCGCCCGCGCGGAGTTGGTCGGGCTTGACCGTGATGGGCGTGGCGATGTTGGCCGACGCCGTCTCGGAGAGAATGCGGACGCCGCCGTGATAGTGCGAGTAGGCGCGCGCGGGCGTCCATGCGTCGTAGGTCGAATCCCACGTTATCCCTCGGAAACCTTTGGCGAGCATGTTCTGTCCCATGAAGTGGCCGAGTTCGGTGTAGCCTTCGACGAGTTGGCGTGGCACGTTCGGCTCGACCGGCTTCATGTACGGCGGCAGAAAAAGACGCGAGCCGTATGCGCCCTGCTGGTGTATGTCGTGGACGATTTGCGGATGCCAGACGTTGTGAATCTTATCAACGGTCAACTGCGTCTCGACCTGCGTGAAGGCGTACCAGTCGCGGTTGTTATCATGGCCTGTGTACTTGTGATAAAGCTCCGGCGGTGAAGTGCCCTCGTAAGGCGTGCCGAGCGTTTTGTCGTACCAGTTCTTGACGATGTCCACGCCGTCCGGGTTGAGACTGGGCACGAGCAGCACAATCGTATTGCGTAAAATCTCCTGCACCTCCGCGTCGTTCGACGTGGCGAGGCGGTGCGCGATGAGCATGCTCGAAAGATACGAGCCGACCTCCGTCGAATGAATGCCGCAGGTAATGAGGACAATGGTTTTGCCGCGACGAATCAACGCTTCGGCCTTGCGGTCTGCGTTCGCGCCGAGCGTGCGCGGGTCTGCGAGTTGACGCTGAATACTTCTGTACTCGTCAAGCCGCGCGAGATTTTCCGGCGTGCTGATGGTCGCATAGACGAACGGTGCGCCCATCGTCGTTTTCCCGATCTCCTCAAACTTTACGCGGTCGCTCGCTGCGTCGAGCCGCCGGAAGTAGTCAACCACCTGCGCCCAACTCGCCAGCATGCGATCATCGCCGGGGCGGAAGCCGAGCACATCTTCCGGCGCAGGCACAGAGACCTTCGACGCCGCGAGTGCTGCGGGTGACTGTGCGCGTGGGAGCGTGGCGGGGCCGGACGCGAAGAGCTGTAAGGTAAAACAGGCGAGTAGGAGTCTGACGAGGTTGTGTCGAAGCATCGTGTTGAGCCTCCGTCTAACGTGTCACAAGTCGGCTTTATGTTCAGTCCTTTATCGCCAGAAGCGGCGTGTAGCCGCTAAGAGAGCGTGCCCAGTTGATGTCGGTGCTGACAATGACGAGGCCGGGGATGTCGTCGCTTAAGGCGATGCCAGACAACTCCCTCAGCTTCGGCATCGCGTAGAAAGTCTCTTTCTCGCCGGACTTGAAGTAGTAGATGCCCCGTCCCGTCACCGCCCAGTAATCTCGCGCGCCGGGCACGAGGTCGAAGATCGCTTCTGTTGAATACCTTTCAGACTTTACACGCTCGGTTGAGCGCACCGCAGTGCCCTGCCCTGTCTCGTCGGGGTTGTAATGCTTTCGGAAGACCACAGCCACGGATTCGTGGCATACTCTGACCAGCCTCCCTGTTTCGAGGAAGTGGCGCAGCCCGATGCTGGCGATCACGCACGTCGGGTTCTCGGGGTCGCGGATGACGCCGGTCACAGGGTCGCACTCGGAGTTCAGCGGCCCTGCACAGATGTCATCCTTATCCTTTCTCTCGACCTTCTCAATTTTCCTGACCTCTCCAGTCTCGACATTGACTTGCGCGAGGCCGCCGCCCCACTCACCTAAGTTGAAGCCCAAATATATGAGGCCGTCGTCTGTGACGGCGAAGGGGCTCTGGTAGCCCGCGCGTAGTGCTGACTTAAGCGCCACCGCGCGCCAGCCGTCTCCTTCACGCTGAAGATAGATGGCGCGTTCGGTCAGGACAAGCAACCGCCCGCGGAACTCGCGCACGCCGATCACCGAACTTTTCGCGCCGAGGCTGAACGGCGCAAGCTCCTTCCAAGCGTCTTCTGCCCTCTGCCAGACGTGCATGTCGCGCGCGCCCTCACGCGCACCCGTTAGCAGATAAAGCTTCCGGTCGGGACTGACGTACACATCGAAGACGACCTTGTCAGGGGAGATTTGAGTAGCCCGCCGTGTCTTCAGGTCAACGTTCAGCAGCATCCCGTTAAGTCCCAGAACCCAAAGAGCGCTGTCGTAGTAAAGTACTTTCTTGATCCTCTGTTTAGCTTGCTTCAGCCGCCCACTTGTTTTGTCAGAAGCCTCAGGCTGCGGCATGGCGCGCGCCATCCGGTTCAAAGCCTGTGCAGGCGCGCTGAGTTGGAAGAGTAGGACGAGCGCGAGCGTGGCAGTGTGTGTGTGCATGGTTCGACTCCGTGGCTGTTCGGTTGTTAAGAGCGTGCCGGACGAAAGGATGCGACGAGTGTAGCACAAGGCGGCGGCTCGTTGGCTGGTCTCTTGCTTCGCCGCGCCGTGCGCGTGTAAAGTAGCGCCGTTCAATCCCCTTTGTCGCTCTTCCCGTAAACTTTCGGAAAATTCTGTCGGAGGTCATGTCTAATGTCCACTGGAACTGTTGATGCTGACAGAGCCGCCGCCGCGGCGGCGCAGGAGTTCCCGGATCGGATCGGCACGAAGCCGGACAATCCTTATCTCGCGGCCTTCCGCCCGTACATCCCTGCGGACGTGCACCTGCGTGAGTTGACGATTCTGCCGCTCATCGTCGGGACGCTGCTCGGCATGGTCTTCGGCGCGTCGTCGCTCTATCTAGTTCTCAAAGTCGGCCTCACGGTCAGCGCGTCCATCCCTGTCGCCGTCATCTCGATTACGCTCTTCCGTCTGCTCTCGAAAGCGGGATTTCGGAACGCGAACATCCTTGAGAACAACATCGTGCAGACGGCGGGGTCGGCGGGCGAATCAATCGCCTTCGGCGTCGGCGTGACGATGCCGGCCATCATGATCCTCGGCTTCGACCTTGAGTTCACGCGCGTCATGCTCGTCGCCGTCTTGGGCGGGCTGCTCGGCATTCTGATGATGATTCCTCTGCGCCGCGCGCTCATCGTGCAGCAGCACGGGACGCTCAAGTACCCGGAAGGGACGGCGTGCGCGGAAGTCCTGAAGGTCGGCGCGGACGAAGAGTCGAGAGAAGCGCACGCGCTCTCTCTCAGCGTTGAAGAGCGTGCGGCGGTCGTGGACACGGGCGAGCAGATGGGCGCGAAGACGATCTTCGCGGGCTTTGGCATCGGCTTTCTTTATCAAGTCATGATGGCGGCCTTCAAGGGCTGGAAGGACACGCCGGAGAAAGTCTTCGGCGCGCCGTTCAAGGCCGGCTCCGTCGCGGCGGAGATTTCGCCCGCGCTGTTGGGCGTCGGCTACATCATCGGGCCGCGCATCGCTTCCATCATGGCGGCGGGCGGCGTGCTCGCTTACCTCGTGCTGATTCCGATGATTAAATTCTTCGGGGAGGGCATGACGGGCGCGCTTGCGCCGGGCACAGTCCCGATCAGCGAGATGAGTCCGTCGCAGATACGCGGCGCTTACGTGCTATACATCGGCGCGGGCGCGGTGGCGGCGGGCGGCATCATCAGTCTCTTCCGTAGCTTGCCGACTATCTGGCACGGCCTCAAGGAAGGACTCAAAGATTTGCGCGGTGGGCAGGCAGCGGACAACGCGCGGGCCATCCGCACCGATCAAGACCTCTCGATGAAGTTCGTGCTCGCAGGCATCGTTGCGCTCATGGCGATGATCATGGCGTTCCCGCAACTTGGACTCCAGCACAACATCCTGACCGCCTTCCTCGGCGCGATCATGATCATCGGCTTCGGCTTTCTTTTCGTCACCGTCTCTTCGCGTCTGACCGGCGAGATCGGCTCGTCGTCGAATCCCATCTCCGGCATGACGGTCGCGACACTGCTGCTAACGTGCCTCATCTTCCTCCTCCTCCGCTGGACTGGTCCGAACTACTACGTCACTGCGCTCTCCATCGGCGCGATTGTCTGCATCGCCGCCTCGAACGGAGGTACGACTTCGCAGGACTTGAAGACCGGCTTTCTCGTCGGCGCGACGCCGAAGTATCAGCAGATCGCGATTCTCGTCGGCGCGCTGGCGTCGGCGTTAGTCCTCGGCCCGATTCTCCTGAGCCTCAACGATTCGTCCACCGTCTATGTCCCGCAGACGATGTTCGTGCCGGTGACGAAGGGCGCGGGCGAATTCAACGCCGCCGCCGTGCCCAACCTGCCCGCCTACAACGCGCAGGAGCAGCCCAAAGTCTCAGGCAACTACCGCACGTTCAAGAACGAAGCGGGTGCGGCTTCGAGCGTCAAGGGCCTGGACGCGGGCGAGTATCTCGTCAACGACGCGGGACAACTCGCCTACAAGGTCGAGCATAGTTTCCCCGCCGACCTGCGAACAGACCCGTCGAAGTTGGACAAGACCGAAAAACTCGCCGGGCCGCAGGGCGCGACCGACACCAACGCCTATCGCGTCTGGCACAAGACGGACACAGAGGGCGCGCCCGCCGGTAAGTATCTCGTCAACGAACAGGGACAGGTCGTCTATCTCGCCGACCCCGGCATCAACGGGACGCACAAGATACGTCCCGACGGCACAGAGGTCGAGACGAAGTACGACGCGCCGAAGGCGACGCTCATGTCCTATATCATCAAGGGCATTCTCAACCGGCAGTTGCCGTGGGGACTGGTAATGCTCGGCGTGATGATCGCGGTCGTGCTGGAAATGTCGGGCATTCCTTCGCTCGCCTTCGCGGTAGGCGTCTATCTCCCGCTCTCTTCGTCAAGCCCGATCTTCATCGGCGGGATGGTGCGCTGGCTGGTGGACAAAAATCTGCGGCGCAAGCTCGCGCACCGCAACCTGTCAGAAGATGAACTAATCGCGGAGGGCGATAAGAGTCCCGGCGTGCTGATGGCTTCGGGCTACATCGCGGGCGGCGCGCTCGCGGCTATCGTGATCGCGATTACCCAGGGCGTGCCATCGCAGGCGCTGACGGCCTTCAACGCGACGGTCACGAAATGGTCGGATCACAACCCGCTCTATAACGGCGACAACGCAGACCTCCTGTCCATGCTGCCGTTCATCGTGCTGGCCGTGCTGCTCTATCTCGTCGGGCGAGAGGCTCTGCTCGCGAGTCGCCGCCGCGCGAGCGATATCACCGATCAGTAGAACTGTACGCTTGACGCGCGGGGCGTCACGCGATGAAAATGGCTAACCGTGCGTGGCGTGCGAATCCACACACGGTTAGCCATTCGCTTTAGTCGCAGGACAGGCATTCCTGCCCGCCCTGCATTCCTCCCCGGCGCGTCGTGCGGCGCGTTGTCCGACAAATCTGCCGTACCACCCAACTCGTTTTCGATTTACCGGAGGAACAATCCAGCAATGAACAAACGCACAGCGCACAGGCTCCACGCGCGCGTCTTCTACGCCTTCTGCCTCTCGTGCTTCTTCGTCACCACGCCGTGCGCCGTCGCCTTCGCGCAGAAGACTCCCGCGCCAACTCCTTCTCATAAAGAGTCTAATAAAGAGTTGAACCGCGCGCCCGTCAACGCCACTCCGACCGAGACCGTGCGCGCGTTCTATAAAGCCCTCGGCGAGAGACGCTATCGCGACGCTTTCGCGATGTCCATCTACAAACCGGCGGTCGAAAGCCTGAGCGACGCGGAGTTCGAGGAACTGCGCCCCGACTTCGAGCGCATCGCGGCGGCGGTCTCCGGCAACATCGTCATCACGGGCGAGCAGATCAGCGGCGACACGGCCAACGTCTTCGTTAAGGCCGGCAGCAGCGGCGACGTCGCCTCGCCGCCGGAAGCCGTCCCGCTGATGCGTGCGCCGGGCGGGGCCTGGATCGTCGGCGAAGCCGACAAGCAGGAGTACGTGCGGAAGAAGGGCAAAAACTTTTTCCTCGACGAGCGCATCGAGACGCATCACGGCGAGGTGCAGAGCATGTTGCAGCGGCTGCTGGCGACCGAGTTGATTTACAGTTCGCAGCACGGCGGCATGTTCGGCGACCTGAACGCGCTCGTCGGGGCCGGGCTGATGCCGAAGGATTTGCTTGGGACGGAGTCCACCGGCTATCGCTTCCACGTCGCCGTCGGCAAGGACGGCAAGAGCTTTACCGGCGGGGCCGAGCCGGAACGCTACGGGCGCACGGGCCGTCTCTCTTTCCTGCTTGACGCGTCCGGCATCAAGAGCCAGGATAACGGCGGCAAGCCGATCAAGCCGGCCTCGAAAACAATGAAGCCAGCCTCAAAGAAATGAACACATCCCTGATTCCCAACGCCGCGCGCCTTTTCCTTTTCACGGCCTTTGCGTGCCTGCTCGCGTCCTGCTGCGCCTGCGCCGTCCCCGGCGTGGGCGCACAGAGCATGAACATGAACGTGACCATCACGAACGCCAACGTGACTATCTCGAACATGAATGGGGCAGTCGCGCCGGTGCCCATGCCGGAGGAGCCGAAGTCCACCGTCTACGGGCGAGCCGTCTACGACGACACGGGGCGGCCCGTGAAGCGTGCGCGCGTCCAGCTTCTCAACATCGAGGGTAGAGGGCAGCAGTACGCCGGGCTGACGAACGCCAACGGCGAGTTCCGCATCAGGAAAGTGCCCGTCGGCAATTACTTCGTCACCGTTGACGCGCCCGGCGTCATGTCTCCCGTCAGTTTCCTGGACATACAGGAGATGAGGGGCAACTCTCACCCTGACCTCCGGGAGGTGCGTAAACACTTCGACGAGGTTGACGTGGACGGCAAGAGCGACAGGGAAGTGAATGTGCGTGCCAAGCGCGGGGCCTCCGTCAGCGGCAGGGTCACATATGCCGACGGCGACCCGGCCATCAACGTCAGCGTCAGCATCATGCGCCGGCGCGGCGAACGCCTCGCGCAACTCATCACGGGCGTCAACCCGGCGACGCTCTACAGCATGCGTACCGACGACCGCGGCGTGTTCCGCGTCGCGGGGTTGCCGCCCGGCGAATACCTCGTCGCCGTCTCGGAGACGGTCGAGCACGGCGAGAGCGACGCCGGACGATACGACCCCATGGAGGCGTCCATTTTCGGCAACCCGCTGATGATGACCTTTTACCCTTCGGCCACGCGGGCCGGGCAGGCGACGCCAGTTCGCGTCGAGGCGGGCGAGGATCGCGACGGCGTGGACATCACCATCGCCGAGCGCGCTCTGCACACGCTCTCCGGCGTCGTGCGCGGCGGGCGCGACGGGCGGCCCGTGGCGAGCGCGAGCGTCAGGTTCGCGCCGAAGGTGCCTGCGTCCGGCGTTGACGCCACGCTCAGTTCGCCCTATGAGGAAACGCGGGGAACAGTGCAGACCGACGAGCAGGGCTTATGGCAACTGCGTGAGATACCCGACGGCGTTTACATCATCTCCGTCAACCCGCCGTCCGTGTACGAGTCGGCGACCACGGCGACTACGACCGGCGGTGTTGACGGCGCACCGCCGACGCGCCCGCGCAGGCCGAAGAAGAGGTATGCGCCGAAGCAGCAGGAAGTAAAAGTCGCGGGCGGCGACGTGGCGAATATAAACATCGTCGTCAACGAAGGCGGACGTATCTCCGGCACTTACGTCTACGAAGACAAACAGCCAGCCAGCTACCAGTACGCCTCCTTTTACGTCGAGCGCGCGGAAGAGGGCGAGACGGCGGGCGGAGAGAGAATCACGGGCGGCGGATCGGACGGCAAGTTCACGATTGACGGCATCCCGCCCGGCAGGATGTACCTGCGCGCCAGCTTGTACAACGAAGACACAGAGAAGACTTACGTCAAGTCAATGACGTGGCGCGGCAGAGACTTGCTGCGCGAGCCGCTTGAGATCGCGCAGGGAACGGATGTCGAAGGCGTGCAAGTCGTCATGTCCTCGGAGGTGGCGACGCTCGACGTGCGCGCCGTGTCGGGGACGGACAAGAACGCCGCGCGCGGGGTCGTCATCATCCTCGCGCCCGTTGATCCCACGCAGTGGCCGCATCCGGACACGCAACTCTCCTGCGCGTCTGGACGCGACGGGACGTGCGCCATCAGCGGCGCGCCCGGCGAGTATCTGGTGATTGCCCTCACCTCCGGCGAGCGCGTGGAGAGCGTGGGAGATGTGATTAAAAGGCGCGCCGCAGGCGCACCGCGCGTCTCGCTTCGCGCGGGCGAGCGAAAATCTCTCGAAGTGTTGACCCCGTCTGGCAACTGAATTTCGTGAATGTGTTTCGCGTGAGCGCCTCAGTCATTTCGGAAAGCAGATTGCGCCGGGTTGCTGTCTGCGTCTACAATGAACGCAGGCAGCCGCAAGAACGTATCACGGATTGAAACAGAGGCTGCCGGTTCCCACAATTTCCCCCAACGTTACTTTCATCGTTTCGCGTCCGAGCGTTTCGAGCATGCCCGCGTGGTTGAGAGCTTTGCCTCTCTCCCTTTTGCTCCCGACGGCGCGCTCCTCGCGCGAGGAAAGCGCCATGCGAAAAGAGTGGCTATGCCGGAGTTGATGCGTGAGATCGCCAACCGCCTGCGCGAGTTCGTCGGCAATCGCCGCCGCGCCCCGCGATACAGGGCGCGCCTCGCCGTCGCCGTCTCGCTGCTCGACTCGCGCGCACGCACGCACCCCTCCGCGCTCGAAGGCCACACGCACGACCTGAGCGACGGCGGCCTCGCCGTCGTCCTCCCTGCAATCCGCATCGGCGACCGTTACCTGACCGGCGCGAGCCACACGCTCCGCATCACGCTCAAACTTCCCTCCGGCGCGATTCAAATTCACGGGTCTCCCATGTGCTACGAACGTTTAGATGCGGGCGAAGGCGTGACCGAAACCGGCTACCTCGTCGGCGTCAAGATCAAAGAGATGAGCGACAAAGACCGCGCCCTCTTCGACGAATACCTGAAGACTCTGAAGAAATGATGAGCGATGAATGATGAGTGGTGAATGAGAAGCAGAAGCCTTGTCTTCATTCATCACTCATCATTCATCACTTAAACTTGATCCAGCCGAATTTTTGTGGGACGTGGAAGCCGGGTTCGGGTGTGTGCGTGGGTTGCCAGGCGAGATAGCCGCGCGTCGCGCCCGCGCCGACGCAGCGAAAGAGGTTGATGCGCCAGCGTTCGCCCGCGCGCGGCGTGCGGCCCAGAGCTTTCCAGGGCACGCGCATCGCAATCGTCAGCGCGCCCTCCGAGACGCGCGCCGCCGCCTGCATGCCCGAACGAAAGTGCCAGTCGGTTTCGCGTCCCTGCGGGCGGACGCGAATCGCGAGGTCTATCCACTCGCCGGTCGGCGCGGCCTCGAATTCGTAGTAGTGCTCAATCTCGCTCACGTCCGGCGCGATAAAGAACTCGCACACGTCTCTATCCCAGAGGCCGAGCGTCTTCTGTTCGAGGCGAGGCGAGGCGCTGACCACCAGCGGCTCTTCCTGCCTGCACGAGAAGCGCACGCCGAGCGACGCGTCGTCCCACAGGATGCGCGCCTCCGCGCGTCTGCCCACAGGCGCTTCCTCGCCAGACCAGTAGCGCGCGATGTGCGCCGCGCGTGCCTTGTTCCACGCCGCGTGGTCGAAGTCGGCGACGGCGGGCACGCCGCCCCCGCTCACGCGTTGAGCTTCGACCACGTTCGAGATTTCGTAATTGCTCGCCACAGTCACACTCTTCTTCTTCCGCGTCGAATCTTCGCGCCCGCGCGCGGCGACGTGGTTCGCGCATAGAGCCAGAGTCGTCAACATAAAATCGCGTCTTCGCATATCTTAGTACAGACCTCTGACCCACCCGCCGTCAACCACGAGCGTCTGTCCGGTGATGTACGCCGCGCGTTCCGAGGCGAGGAAGGCGACCGCCGCGCCGATCTCTTCAGGCCGCGCGAGTCGCCCGGTTGGAATCTCCGACGCCCAACCCTCAATCATCTCCTCTTTCGTCTTGCCCGCCGCGCGCCCGCGCGTCTCGGCCACTTCCTCCTGATGCTCCGTCAGCGTCCAGCCCGGCGCGACGTTGTTGACGGTCACACCGTCGGCGGCCACTTCCGTCGAAAGCGTCTTGGCCCAGCCCGTCAATCCCGCGCGCACGGTGTTCGAGAGCAGCAACCCCGCAATCGGTTGTTTGACGGAGACGGAGGTGATGTTGACGACGCGTCCCCAACGCTGCTCGCGCATGGCGGGCAAGACGAGACGCGCGAGGCGGATCGCTGAAAGCGCATTCAACTCGAAGGCGCGGCGGTACATCTCCAGGTCTGTCGCATCGGATGTCGAGGCGGGAGAGCCGCCCGCGTTCGTCACGCAGATGTCCACGCGCCCTGCGCTCTCACGAGCCGCGTTGACGAAACGCTCCATGTCGTCGTCGCTCGTCACGTCCGCCGCGAGACCGGACACGTCCGCGCCCGTCTCGACCCTGATCTTTTCCGCCGCCGCGCCCGCTCGCTCTTCGTCGCGCGAGCAGAGAAACACACGCGCGCCTTCACGCGCCAACTCCATAGCCGAAGCGTAACCGATGCCGCTGCTCGCCCCCGCCACTATCGCCACACGCCCGCTTAAACCAAGCTCCATTGATTAAGCCTCCTTGATTATGTCCGCTTGTGCTTGTCGAACCAGCCGCGCAGGAAAAGAATTTGCGAGATGCGGTTCGAGGGGTGGCGCAAACTGAAGTCGCCGTTAAAGCCGTGGTACTCGTCCGCGAGTCGCACCATCGCGGTGTCAATGCGGCGGAGCTTGAGGGCGCGGTAGTATTGCTCGGTCTGCTCAAGCGGTGTGCGGAGGTCGAGTTCGCCGACGAGGAGCATGGTCGGGGTCTTGACGTTGCCGACGTAGGCGATGGGCGAGCGGCGCATGTGTTCTTCGGCGTCTTCCCATGGAAGTTTTTTGAAGTTGTAATACCAGTCGGACGAGTCGGTCGTGCCGACGAAGGAGTACCAGTTGACGACTGGCTTCATCGCGACGGCGGCGGCGAAGCGGTCTGTGTGTCCGACAATCCACGTCGTGAGCACTCCGCCGCCGGAGCCGCCGCAGACGAAGAGGTTGCGCTCGTCTATGTAGCCGCGCTTGATAACTTCATCCACGCCGCGCATGAGGTCTGTGTAATCGTCGCCGGGGTAGGCGTTGTTGATGGCGTTGCCGAACGCCTGGCCGTACCCGGTTGAGCCGCGCGGGTTGGTGTAGAGCACGACGTAGCCGTTGGCGGCGTGATTCTGGAACTCAAAGTTGAAGCCCGTGCCGTACATCGAATGCGGGCCGCCGTGGATGTAGAGAATGAGCGGGTATTTTTTCGACGCGTCGAAGCCGGGCGGCTTGACGATCCAGCCTTGAACCTTCATCCCGCCCACGGAGTCGTACCAGAGTTCCTCGACCTTTCCCAGCTCACGGCCTTCGAGCACGTCGTCGTTGACGGAGACGAGCCGGCGTGCTGTCGCGGGCTTGGCCGGAGTGAAGATGCCGATCTCTGTCGGCGAGTCGGCGCGCGAGCGTGTGGCGACGGCGACGCCTGTGCGGCTCATGGAAGTGACGTTGAGAATCTGCGCGCCGTCGGTCAACTGTCGCGGCTTTTCGCTGCCCAAGGATTTGAACCAGAGGTTCTGCGTGCCACGGTCTTCCGTCGCGAAGTAGACGCCGCTCCCGTCTTCGGCCCAGATGAGTCCCGAAGGCGAGCGGTCGAAGTCGGGCGCGAGCATGCGCTTGTTCGAGCCGTCGGCGTTCATCAGGTAGAGGTGCGTGACGTTGTAGGTGTTGTCGTTCTGGTCGTTGCCCGTGTAGGCGATGAGTTTGCCGTCGGGCGAGACGGTCGGGTTCTGGTCGGGGCCGTTGCGGTCTGTGAGTTGCCGGATGGGGCCGCCTGCCAGAGAGACGATGTAGATGTCCGCGCCGCCGCGCAGGTATTCGGCATTGTCCTTGCGAACGCCGCTGAAGACGATTGACTGCGAGTCGCGCATCCATTCGGGAGCGCCGTGCTGGTAATCGCCGTCGGTGAGTTGGCGGGGCGTGCCGCCGCCGTCGGAGATGACGAAGATGTGCGCGAAGCCTTCGGGACGCCAGCCCGAACCGTCGTTGCGATAGTTGAGACGGTCAACGACGCGCGGCGCGTCCACCCACTTTGCGCCCGTTGGACGCTCCGGCATCTTGACCTTAAAGCCGGGATTGCCGGGCATGTTCATGTCGAAGGCGATGTGTTTGCCGTCGGGCGACCACGCGAGGTTCGAGGGCGAACGCTCCAGATGCGTCAGCTGCGTCTCGCCGGGCGCGTCCAGCCACTTGACGAAAATCTGCGTGCCCTGCGGTTGACCCGGCGCGACGTAAGCGATGCGCCTGCCATCGGGCGACCAGGCGGCCTGCGACCCCTTGGCGAAGAAACGATTGCGCCCGCCGTCCGCATCCACGATCCAGATTTCGTCCTCGAACTTGTCGTTAATCTTGTCCGTCCAGCGGCGCGTGTAGACGACCTGCCTGCCGTCGGGCGCAATCTGCGGCGCGGCGACGTACTCCCAATCGAGGAACTGCTCGATGTTCATGCGGTCGCGTTGCGCGTGGACGGTCGAGGCCGCCGCCAGCATGACGAGCAGCGCGAAAGAGAAGAGTGCGTTTCTTCGTCTCATCTGATGATTCTCCGTTGATTCGTTTTGACTTTGTGTTTGAACAAAAGTCTTCGGGGCGCGCACGCGGGCAGTTAAGAAGATGTTGCTTCGCGCCGCGCCGGGAAGAGAACTGTGCCGGTGATGATAAAGGAAAAGACGAAACGGGAAAAGGGGAAGGGGCGAAGATGACAGGCAAAAAGTAACAGGCAAAAGGAGACGGGCACGGTCGCTCCTTGAGTCTATGAAATGATCTCGCACCCGGCTTCCATTCCCCTTTCGCCCTTGCCCTTTCCCCAAGGCGCTTCTTTATCCCACCAGCGCCGCGTCAAGAACCACACCACGCCGGGCATCGTGAACAAAATGCCGATGGCGACGGTGACGGCGCGCGGCGAGTAGCCGAAGCTGTCCATCGCCACGCCCGTCGCGTAGTTCGAGGCGGCCATCGCCAGCGTCATCAACATCATCTCGGCGGCGAAGACGCGCCCGCGAAACTCGTCCTCGACCGAACTCTGAAGCAGCACCGTCGAGAAAACCCAGAGCGTGCTGCCGCCCATGTGCGCCAGCGCGAGGACGACGAGCGCCAGCGCGAAATTTTTCGACACGCCGAAGGCGACATAGAAGACGCCTGCGAAGATGAAAGAGATGCCGATGGCGCTCTGCATGGCCGCGCGCGTTCCAGCCGCCACGCGTCGCGCCAGCATCGGGCCGAGCGCAGTCCCGATGCCGCGCGCAGTGAAGAGTATGCCGATGCCGGTCGCGACTCTCCCCGGCCCTCCGACCGGAAAAACCCGCTCGCCGAAAACCGCGAGCAGCGACAGGATACCGCCGCCCAATCCCCACGCGGGCTTGACCAGCAGGAACGCCAGCACGCGCCTGCGCCTGCGGACGTAGCGCAGGCCTTCAAGCGTGTCGGTAATGCCGAGCGCCTTGCCGAGCGTCAGCTTAGTTTTCGCGCGCGGCGGCCTCTTCGGCAGTCGCACGCTGACGACGAGGAGCGCGGAGACGAGATAGGTCAGTGAATCGAGCACGAAGGCGGCGCGCAGGCCGAAGGCGTCCGTCGCGATGCCGCCGATGGCCGCGCCGAGCGTCAGCATCGCAGACCATGTGATGGACGAGAGCGCGTTGGCGGTGACGAGTTCGCGTTCCTCTACGAGCGAGGGGATGGCGGCGGTGCGCGCCGGCTCGAAGAAGGAAGAGAGGGAAAGTTGCAGCACCGTCAGGGCGTAAATCATCCAGACCTGTTCGGGGCGGCGGACGAAAAGAAAGCCGAGCACGACGACGGCGCGCAGCAGGTCGCTGACGATCATCACGCGGCGGCGGTTGAAGCGGTCGGCGACGACGCCGGAGAGCGGCCCCATAACCACGCTCGGCAAAAAGCGCGCGACGAGAATCAGGCTGATGGAACTGCCCGACCCGGTCAGGCGGAGCGCGAGCGTGTAGACGGCGATGGTGTCGAACCAGTCGCCGAGTTGGCTGACGACCTGCCCCAGCCATACACGCCGGAAGTCTCGATTGCGCCTGAGCAACTCGATGTAGCCGACGGGCGCGACCGCGTTCTGCCTTGCCTGCGTGCCTGTTGCGCTGCTCAAAAGCGTACCGCCATGACCGTTGTTTGAAATTTACCGGAGAGAGTGCCTGCCGCCTCCTATCTTGTCAAACGGATGGACTACGGCGGCGCTCCGGTGATAACTTCGCCTCGAACTTATGACTCAAACACTGGACGTGAGCATGGAAAGCCCGCAGAGCGGATGGATGTCTTTGCGCCTGCGCGTCGGCGCGCAGAGTTTCGTCGCCGTGATGTCGCACGCGCCGCATGATTCGCTCGCCGAACTGATGCAAGGCCTGACCGCGCTGCTCTCCGGCGAGACGACTGTGACGGTAAAGTGGAACGCCGAGCCGGAAGAGTATGATTTCATTTTCAGTGCGCGCGGAGAGCGCGTCGAGTTGCGGGTCGTCCATTTCCCCGGCCACCGGACTGCCGGCCTCACAAGCCATTCCCCACAACCTCGCCTCCTCCTTCAAACCCGCACATTTCCTGAAACTCTGGTGCTCTATGACGATGATTCAGAGCGCGGCACGGTGCTTGTTAAGTAAAGGAAGCGCGGCTTGCGGAAGCGCCACACAGCGCTTCGCGGACTCTCCGCACGGAGTTCGTAAGGCCGCACCAGATTTGACAGCCCGGCACGTAGCCGGAATGCAACGAGCGTCCGCGAAAGGACGCACGCGACTTCTCACCCAGCAAGAGCGGGCGAGTGCCTTGAATGTGCCCGCTCCTTGCCCCCTGCCATCGCCGAAGGCGAGCGCCGATTTGCTCCCGGCGCTCGCTTTCGGCGGTGGAATGTTCAGAGGTTTGTGATTATCGCAAATCAAAAATTCTTAACGGCTCAGTCGTCGGAGACTCACGGGTGACGCTCATCAACATGTCCGACTACAACCGCGCCGCCAGACTCTACTGGTGGGCGGTCGTGCTCTTGGGAGCATTCGTCTGCGCGTGGGGCGTGTTTCATTGTCTCTCATTCGCGCCGATGCAGTGGGCGCAAATCGGCGTCCTCGCCAGTCTCGTCATCATCTCAGGCGCGGGGCCCATCCGCATTCCCGGCACGAAGGCGAGCGTCACGGCGGGCGACGCCTTCACGTTTCTCGGCGCTGTTTTCCTCGGCATCCCGGCGGCGGTCGTGATCGGCGCGGCGGACTTACTGACGAGTTCCGTCCGCACCTCGCGCCGCGCGACGAGTTGGATCGCCGCGCCCGCCTGCATGGCTTTGACGGTCTTCGTCGCCGGGCACGCGTTCTACTTCGCGCTTTCGTCTTACGCGGGCGTGACGCGAGTTCCCGTGGGCCTCGCCGAGCCGCTTACGCTCAAGCAACTGGCGCTGCCGCTCGTGCTCATGTCGCTCGTGCAGTATTTGCTTAACAGCTTCCTCATCTCGACGCTGCTGGCGCTGAAGAATAGTCTCCCCCTGCTGCGTTTCTGGCGCGACAATTATCTCTGGACTTCTTTGACGTACTTCGCTGCGGCTCTCGCGGCACTCGTCGTCTACGGCGCGATCATGAGCTTCGGACTGCTCTACGTGCTCCTGAGCCTGCCCGTCATCGCGGCCTCTTACGCGACATACCAGACATTTTTCGAGCGCGTCGCCGAAAAGACACGCGAGGCCGCAGAGACGAGCCGCATTCACCTCGCGACCGTCGAGGCGCTCGCCACCGCCATTGACGCCAAGGATCAGACCACACATTGCCACATTCGCCGCGTGCAAATTTACACGGCAGAGATGGGCGAGTTGATGGGTCTCTCCGCGAGCGAGATTAAGGCGCTCAAGGCCGGCGCGCTCCTGCACGACATCGGCAAGCTCGCCGTGCCCGACCACATCCTCAACAAGCCGGGCAAGCTGACCGCCGCCGAGTTCGAGAAGATGAAGATTCACACATGGGTCGGCGCGCAGATTCTTGAGCGCGTCGGTTTCCCGTATCCGGTCGTGCCTATCGTGCGCTCGCATCACGAGCAGTGGGACGGCCAAGGCTACCCGGACGGCCTGCGTGGAGAAGAGATTCCGCTGACGGCACGCATTCTCTCGGTCGTGGACTGCTTCGACTCGGCGCGCGAAGACCGACCGTTCCGCAAAGGCATGACACGCGACGAAGCCTGCGCGCTGCTGCGACGCAAGGCGGGCACGCGCTTCGACCCGCGCATCGTCGAGATGTTTCTCGAACACCTGCCGGAGTTCGAGCGTCAGATCGTCGAGCAGGGACTCGACCAACTCAG
>JAIVJG010000101.1 GCA_020200155.1 Acidobacteriota bacterium
GCAGGAGTTCTCAAAATGCTTTACATGACGCGCGGTCTCGCGGGGTTGCTGGCGGCCACAATGATTGTATGCGGAGCGTCGAGCGCCGCGCTCTCGTCGGTGGCGCGAACGTCGGCGCATGCCTTGATGCCTGTCAACACTGCAATGCAGGCGGGGCTACAGTTGGACGGGTCTGTGGCGGAGCGCGAGGCGGGGCGTGCCTTGCTGCGGCGTGGCAAGGCGGGCGAGGCGCTCGTTCATCTGGAGCGTGCGCTGCAACTCTTCAAACAGTCGGGCAATAAACTCGGCGAGGCTTCGACGCAAGACCTGCTCGGCGAACTCTACGACCGGCAGGGCCGCTACGATGTGGCGCTCCAACATTTTCAAGCCGCGCACGACATCTACACGGGCATCTCCACGGAGGAGCAGAAGCAGCCGGGCGTCGTCTCTGTCCTCTCTGCGAAAGAGGGCGCGTTCAATGCCAACCTGATGCTCGCCAAAATCGGCGGCATGTATTACAGGCAGGGCGACGCGGAGAAAGCTCGCGCCGCTTTTTCGCGAATGAGCGTGACCAAACCGGAGACGAACACGCTCAAGACGGCGCAGGGCGCGCAGTCGAAAGTCCAATCGAAGGTTAATAAAATTCGAGGCTTCGGCGCGCGACTGCGCGGGGCCGTGTCGGGGACGCCGAGCACCTCTACGCCGGGGCAGGCCGCCGATGTCGTGACCGACACGGTCAGTTCCGTGCGCGGGCCGTTTGAGGCGTATCGAGAGGCCGTCATCTACTCCGTCTACGAACTCGGCATGGGGCGCGTTGATTACCTCAACGACCAACTCGACTCCGCGCGCAAGCACTTCGAGAACGTCCTCGGCGCGTCGCTCGCGAATCTTCCCGGCATCGGGAGCCGTGGGCGCACGCGCGTCTTCCGCGCCGCCGCGCGCACGAGTCTGGGCGACATCGCGTTTCGTCAAAGTCGCTTTGCCGACGCGATCAAGTTTTACGCCGAAGCTGCAAAGGGCGCGCAAGCCGACGAGCGTCTGGATTTGATGTGGCCTGCCGAGCGCGGCACGGGGCGCAGCCTGTGGGCACAGGCGGCGGGTGAGAAGGATGCGACGAAGGCCGCGAAGCTCCGCGAGGACGCGCTCGCGGCCTACCGCTCCGCGCTCGCCACCATCGAGACGATCCGGCAGGGAAGCCTCCGCGCGGACGAATCGCGCGCGACCTTCCTCGCCACGACTGACGGGCGCACAGCCGCTCGCCCTCGCGGACATCCGGCAGGGAGTCCTCGACGAGCAGACCGCCCTGCTCGAATACAGTCTCGGCAGGGAACGCTCGTACCTCTACGCGGTGACGCGCGGCGCGATGAATATTTATCGCCTGCCCGCGCGGGCGGAGGTTGAGAAACAAGCGATAGCCCTGCGCGAGCAGATTATTCCGGCCACGCTCCGACGTTCGGGCACGGACACGACGGCGACGAGCGGCGCGCAACGCGGACTCTCGACGGGCGGCGGCAGCGCGGCAGGCGTGGCGTCGTCGGCTGCGGCGGGCGAATATGCGAAGGTCTCGAACGCGCTTTACAGGTTGGTGATCGAGCCGGCAGCGCCGCTCTTGAAAAACAGTCGCCTGCTGATTGTCGCCGACGGCGCGCTCAACTACGTACCGTTCCACGCGCTCGTCACTTCCGTCCCGGCTGCGGGCGCGGACTTCTCGACGCTCGCCTACCTGCTCAAGACGAACGACACGCTGTTCGCGCCGTCGGCCTCCGTCGTCGCCGCGATTCGCCAGCAGTCGGCGGCCAACGGCGGCAACGCGCGAGCCGGTTCAATGCTCCTCGTCGCAGACCCTGTCTTCGACGCCGGTGACGCGCGCTCGCGCAAAGCGAAAGACGGGGCGACGGCGGCGGGCGAAGAGTCGGCGCGCGGCTTGAGCATGGATAGCGCGCTGGCGGACGTGGCGCAGGGAGGAAACGCGGGTGAAGCTTCGTCTACGGGCAAGGGCGCGCTCCCGCGACTGACGGGCACGCGCGCGGAGGCGCAGCAGATTGCACGCCTCGCGACCGCTTCGGGAAGAAAGGCAGACACGTGGCTCGATCTCGACGCCAGCGAGTCGAACGTAGAGGGGCGCGACCTGAAGCAGTACCGCGTCCTCCACTTCGCGACGCACGGATTGCTGAACGCCGAGCGACCGCAGTTCACGGGCGTTGTGCTGTCGCTCGTCGGGAACGGCGAAGGCAAGGACGGCTTCCTCCGCACGGACGAGATTTTCAACCTGCGCCTCGGCTCGCCGCTCGTCATGCTCTCGGCCTGCGAGACCGGACTTGGGCGTGAGACGCGCGGCGAGGGCGTGATCGGCCTGACGCGCGCCTTCATGTACGCGGGCGCACCCACGGTCGGCGTCTGCCTGTGGTCTGTCGCGGACAAGTCCACCGCCGACCTGATGGCCGACTTCTACAAAAACCTTCTCGCGAAGGAAGGCACGACGCCCTCCGTCGCCCTCCGCGCCGCGCGCCTCAACATGATCGCGGGCCGCAAATACAGCGCGCCGTTTTACTGGGCACCCTTCACGCTCGTCGGCGACTGGCGGTGAGTTCTGATTTAGCATGATTGACAGAGGGCGCTTTCTTTTATGCCTATGACGATTGACGAGTTTATACAGAAGTGGCGGCGCGTCGAGCTGACGGAGCGTTCGGCGTCGCAGCAGCATTTTCTGGATTTATGCGAAGTCTTCGGCCACGCGAAGCCTGCGGAGGCCGACCCGACGGGCGAGTGGTTCACGTTCGAGCGCGGGGCGGCGAAGCACGGCGGGAGCAAGGGTTGGGCGGACGTGTGGAAGCGCGGGAGTTTCGCTTTCGAGTACAAGGGCAAGCACAAAAATCTCGAAGCGGCTTACGATCAGCTCTTGCAGTATCGAGAGGCGTTGGAGAATCCGCCGCTTCTCGTCGTCTGTGATATGGAGCGGCTCGTCGTGCATACGAACTTCACGGCGACGGTCGCGGAAGTCCACGACATCGCGCTCCTCGATTTCAACAGGCCGCGCAACTTAGAGATTCTGCGCGCCATCTTTAAAGACCCGGAACGCCTGCGCCCCGGCGTGACGAGCAAGACGATCACGACCGAAGTGGCGCGGCAGGTGGGCGACATGGCGCAGGGGTTGCGCGAACGCGGCTTCGATGCGAGCGAGGTCGCGCGCTTCCTCGACCGCATTGTGTTTTGCCTGTTCGCGGAGGACGTGGGCTTGCTGCCGGAGCGTTTGTTCACGCGGCTCGTCGAGAAGTCGGGGCGCGACCCGCAGCGTTTCTCGAAAACCATCGGCAGGCTGTTCGACGCGATGCGCGAAGGCTCGGACGACTTCGGCCTTGAGACCATCGCGCACTTCAACGGCAACCTCTTCACGGACAGCCCCGTGCTCACGCTCACCCCCGAAGAGATAGAGAGCCTTGACCGCGCCGCGCGTCTGGATTGGAAGGCGGTTGACCCGGCGATTTTCGGGACGCTGTTCGAGCGCGGGCTTGACCCCGCGAAACGCGCGCAACTCGGCGCGCAGTACACGAGCCGCGAAGACATCGAGACGCTGATCGAGCCGGTCGTGTTGCGGCCTCTGCGCGCGGAGTGGGAAGCGTTGAAGGAGCGCGCGAACGAGTTGCTTGCGGCAGACGACGAGGAACGCGAGCGCAAGCGACGTGCGGAGACGCGGGACGCAGAGCGTTTTCTGTTGCGCGAGGCGACCGACAAGGCTTTCGCGGAAGCGCAGGCGCTCGTGCGCGGCTTCCACGAACGGCTGGCGGCGGTGCGGGTGCTCGACCCGGCGTGCGGCTCAGGCAATTTCCTGTACGTGACGTTGCAGCATTTGAAGGACTTAGAGAAAGAGGTGTTGCTCTACGCGCGCGATTGTCGTCTGGGGAACTTGAAGCCGCTCGTCTCGCCTTTGCAGTTCTACGGCATCGAGGTCAACCCGTATGCCTTCGACCTCGCGCAGACGACGCTCTGGATCGGCTACCTGCAATGGATACGCGCGAACGGCTACGGCACGCCCGCCGAGCCTATCCTGCGCTCGCTCGAACACAACTTCCGCAACATGGACGCGATTCTCGACTTGAGCGACGCGGACAATCCGCGCGAGCCGGAGTGGCCTGCGGTGGACTTCATCGTCGGCAACCCGCCTTTCTTGGGCGGCAAGCGACTGCGCGCGGAACTTGGCGACGAGTACGTCAACAAGCTGTTCGCGCTTTGGAAGGGGCGCGTGCCTGCCGAAGCGGACTTGTGCTGTTACTTCTTCGAGAGGGCGCGCAAGCAGGTCGAAGATGGAAGCAAGCGGCGCGCGGGCTTGCTTGCGACGCAGGGCATACGCGGCGGCGCAAATCGTGAAGTCTTGAAGCGAATCAAGGAGACGGGCGACATTTTCTTTGCCGAGAGTGACCGCCCGTGGGTTTTGAACGGCGCGAACGTACACGTCTCAATGGTCGGCTTCGACGACGGCTCGGATGTGCGGAGAGTTTTGGATGGAAGCGAGGTTGCCGTCATCAACTCGAACCTCGCATCCGACGCGGACGTGACGCAGGCGCGAACGCTTGAAGTCAACTCTCAAATAGCTTTCATGGGCGATACGAAAGGCGGAGCTTTTGACATCAACGAAGATGTCGCGCGCTCGATGTTCGACACACCGAACCCGCACGGCATTCCAAACTCAAGTGTCATCCTGCCGTGGGTGAACGGACTCGACATCACGCGCCGTCCGCGTGACATGTTCATCATTGATTTCGGTGTGGAGATGAGCGAAGCGCAAGCCTCATTGTTTGAAGCGCCGTTCGCTCACGTCGAGAAGAATGTTCTGCCGGAGAGGAAGAACAACAAACGTGAAGCGTATCGCAAGTATTGGTGGCGGCACGTTGAAGCACGCCCGAAGATGCTTGCAGCATTATCCGGTCTGCCGCGCTTCATTGCGACATTGACAGTCTCTAAACATCGTCTGTTTGCGTGGATGAAAGCTCCGACGTTGCCGGATCATCAATTAATCGTTTTCGCCCGCTCCGACGACTACTTCTTCGGCGTGCTCCATTCGCGCATCCATGAAGTTTGGGCAAGGTCGCAAGGTACGCAAGTCAGGGAACGTGAAAGCGGCTTTCGCTACACGCCGACCACCTGCTTCGAGACGTTCCCCTTCCCGAAGCCCTCGCCCGCGCAGGAGGCTTTGATTGCCGACGCCGCCAGACGACTCGACGAACTGCGCTCCGCGTGGCTCAACCCGCCGGAGTGGACGCGCGAGGAAGTGTTGGAGTTTCGCGGCTCAAACGGCGGCGCGTGGGCGGCCTACGTCCACGACGCGGACGAGCGCGGCGTCGGCCTCGTCCGCTACCCGCGCCTCGTCCCGCGCGACCCGGAAGCCGCCGCGCAACTCGCCAAACGCACGCTCACGAATCTCTACAACGAACGCCCGACGTGGCTCGACCTCGCACATCGCGAACTCGACGCGGCGGTCTGCGCCGCCTACGGCTGGCCGCACGACATCTCCGATACGGACGTGCTGGCGCAACTTCTCGACCTCAATCTCCGCCGCGCAGAGCAAACGCCAGCCCCTCCCGAAGCTTAAGCGGGCGCTCCCAAGCCTTAGGAGCGAGCACACAAAGCTTGCGCGCGACTACACAAGACTTATGTGCCGCCCCACATCTTTAGGGGAGCATCTCCCAAGACTTATGCACTCCCTCTCAAAGCTTGAGAGACCCTACTCAAGCTTTAAGAGACCCTACTCAAGCTTTGAGAGACCCTACTCAAGCTTTAAGAGAGCCTACTCAAGCTTTGAGTGACCCTACTCAAAGCTTGAGAGACGCTTCTCAAGCTTTGAGAGGCCGTCCCCAAGCTTTGGGAACGCCTCCCAAGACTTATGCAAGGCCGTACAAGTCTTGGGAGAGGCTGCCGCGAGTTGGCGGGAGAGTGATAAAGGAAACAGGGAAGGGAGACAACAGCAGCGCCAGTGTTTCATCTTTCCCCTTTCCCTTTTCTCCTTGCAGTCAAGCAGTCGCATCTCTCCGCAACTTGCTGTAATATCAACGGCATCAATCTCAGCAGCCATTTTACCGAGCAGAAGGGGGGCGTGATGAAGTCCAGCTTTAGCCCTGTCGCCGACACGAAGACGCTGGAAGAGTTGCTGGCGCGCTCGCAAAACGAGCCGGTCTTACTCTTCAAGCACAGCACCACCTGCCCGATCAGCGCCGCCGCGCACCGGGAAGTGGAAGAGTTGGGCGGAGACGTGCCGATCATCGTCGTCCAGCGCAGCCGCGACATCTCGCGCGAGGTCGAGACGCGCACGGGCGTCCGGCACGAAACGCCGCAGGCGCTCGTGCTCCGCCGTGGCGAAGTCGTCTGGTCAGCCTCGCACTGGCACATCACCGCCGACGCCTTGAAGCAGGCTTTGAAAGAAAACGAATAGAACGATGAATGCGGCAGTGATGAATGATGAATATCAGGCAGGAGCTTTGTTTTCATTCATCGTTCATCACTGCGGCATTCATCATTTACTTATGACCGACACAGCGCCGAGACGCGGCCCCGCCGTCGAGCCGCGCGAGATTATGCAGGAGAGCGACGCTGCCCTGCGCATCACGTGGGCCGACGGGCGCGCGTGCCTCTACACCGCGCCGCAACTGCGTCGCCTCTGCCCGTGCGCGCAGTGCGTCAACGAATTTACGGGTCAGCGAGTCCTCAAGCCGGAACAGGTGTCGGAGGGACTCGAAATCACGAACGTCGAGATCGTCGGACGCTACGCGCTCAACTTTCGTTGGAGCGACGGCCACGAGACTGACAGGTCTTACTGCTTTCAAGTAAGTACTGCTATGAAAAAGATTCTGGTCGTCGAAGATGATGAAGTCGCACGCGAGTTGCTGCGGATGACGCTGGAGCGGCAGGGCTACGAGGTCGTGACGGCGGAGGACGGCTTGCGCGGGTACGAGACGGCGGTGGCGCATCGCTTCGACCTCATCATCACAGATATACAGATGCCTTCCGCCGACGGCGTGCACCTCGTGCGTCGCGTGCGCGACACGCCGGAGATCGCCGCCACTCCGATTCTCGTCACTACAGGCTACGGCACGGGCAACGCGACGCTCTCGCTGACACAGGGCGCGGACGCCTACGAGCCGAAGCCGCTCGACCCGGCCTCTCTCATCGAAACCGTGCGGCGGCTTTTGTCGTGAAGCGAGCTATCTGTGATAATGCTTCCCGAACGAGAGCAACGCCGTGAACAAGTGGGGTGGGTCGCGTGATCGAAGCAGTCGGATGGGCCAGTTCGTTTATCCTCGTGCTGACCATCGGCAAGCAGGTCTACAAGCAATGGCACGAGGGTTCGAGCGAGGGCGTCTCAAAGTGGCTCTTCGTCGGACAGATGGCCGCTTCGCTCGGATTCACGATTTACAGTTGGATGGTGCATAACTGGGTCTTCGTCGTCACGAACTCCATCATGCTCCTGAACGGTATGCTCGGCCTGTTCATCGTGCTCCGCCATCGCCGACGCGAGGGCGCGAGCCAGTCGCCTGTGAAGCAGGCGGACAACTTGAAAGTGCAGAGGTCGGAGGCCGAAGGTTAGAGGTCAACGAAAAGCTGTTCCAACAATCTTCAGCCCGCCGCCCCGAATTCTTATGAACGAAAAAGACTTCTTCGACGAACGACCGGAAACCAAGTCCGCGACCTTCAGTTGCCCGCACTGCCGCGAGCGAGCGCAGTACGAGGTGCGCTGGCTGCGACGCACCCGGAAGGCGCAACTACCGAGGGGCGCAAGCGAGCAGGACAAGGCGCGCTTCGCCAAGTCGCTCGACTACATGGTGCGCGTGGACGACATGATGGTCTGCAAAAACGTGCGCTGCCGCCGTCGCTTCGACATCCCGAACTCGCAGTCCATCGTCTTTATCTAAGGCAACAGTGTGAACCGCGTTTTCGTGGCCGCCGTAGCGGCAATTCAAACTTCAGGAGAGGAGCCAAAGAAGATGGACGAATTAGTGAAGCAGGTAGCGCAGCGGACGGGCATCAGCGAGGAACAGGCGCGGACGGCTGTGCAAACGGTGGTCGGATTTCTGAAAGAGCGCCTGCCCGCGCCCATCGCCGGGCACGTTGACAATGTCATCGGCGGCAGCGCCGGAGTCGCCGGCGGCATCGCCGACAAGGCCGGAGAGATGCTCGGCGGTCTCGGCGGCATGTTCGGCAAAACAGAATAGGCCGCGATTTAAATTCTTCGAGGAGAGGCGTTGCCGGTTCAACGCCTCTCTTTCGCGTTTACCGGGCAGACGACGCGTGAAGAAGAGCGCCTTGAAAATAACCCTTCCAAGGCGACGTGATTTGGAGTATATTCCGCCGCGAACTCGTTTGAACCTTTGTCACCTCATGTCCGATCCGTTGCGATGACTCGGCCCGCTCTCCAGAGGATTGGATCGCAAACTTTGCTTCGCCAGCCATGACGCACGACGGCCTGAAAGCACCGGAGGCGGAGATTCAGGGCTGCGGCGGCGGCAAGTGGAGTAACCGTGATCTTCTCAGCCGGCCATGGGCACGCCTCGCTCCCGTTGACGACGCCGGAAGTGATCTTCGCCGGGCGGACGTGTCCGAATTCCAGTCCGAGCGCCGGCTCCCCGTCGGGTAGGCTGATCCGTCCTACCCCGTAGCATAAACTTCCAACCCACGACGGAAGTTGAAACAGGAGAAACCACACATGCCGAAATCCCCAAAGAAAAAGGGCGGGAGTGCTCAACCGCTGAGTGCCTCTCTGTCAACCATGCCCTCGAACCCGGATCGTCCCGGTATGCCGGCGCAGGATTCCATCATCGGCGTGACGATAATGGCGTCGTCGCTGGCCGCGACGGTCGGAGGTAAACAGTACCGCATCTTTGAAACAAACGAGATGGACGAGTACGAAAAAGGCGCGTCCTCGCCGGAGAAGTTTGCCCTGTTTAGCGCGGCGAGCGCAGCCACGCCCACCGGGGACAACTACACGGGCAAAGATCGAAAGGCCGCCAAAATCTCCATCGCCAAAGCAAAGATTGAAAAGTTCGATGACCTCGAAGACCTCATCAACTCCCTGACCGCCGACGAAGAGATGACAAATCACGACCCGCGAATAGGGACTGGTCAGGCTTCTGGCCGCGTCGAGGAAGAGCAGCGGAATGTGCGGGTCAACGCCTTTCTGTACGCCGCGAGCAGGGAAAAGGATAATGACTTCCACCTGATCATCGGTCGCGACCCGGACAAGACCCCGGAGATGTACATGACGATGGAGCTTTCCGGCTTGCCGCCGGCGAGCAGCCCCGCGCGTAAGAAATTGAAGGCCGCCCGCGACGCGTTCAAAAAATTCTACCAGGAATATCTGGGCACTCGTCTGCCGGGTCTTGGATACGGCTTCCCAGACCCCCCCGTCCCGGTGGTAATCGAGGGGTCGTTGTTCTTTGACGTGACACACAGCAAGGGTCAGAGGCCCGGCCCCAAGAGCTTAAAGAGTCGGATACCGACGGTCTGGGAAGTGCACCCGATCACGAAGATGGTGTTCAAACCATGAGGAGGCGCGTTCGCGCCTCCTGAGCGGGAGGAATCCATGCCGCCATCATCACGTAAAAAGAAGTCCAGCGCCGGCCCGACGGACGACACGCCGGCCAGCCAGCCATTGAATCCGCTCCGGACGGGCATGCCGGCGCTGGATTCCATTACCGGCGTGAAGGAGTTCAGGAAAGGAAAGAAGGTGTACCGCATCATCGAAACAAGCGAGATGGACGAGTACGATAAGCCCGCGCCGCCGAAGGGCAAGCGCAGCCGGAGACGCTGACTTAAGCGGCACGCGCCGTGAGCATGCACGGCGTTGAAATAAACTCCTTCCGTTGAAAGAAACACGCCCTATTCCAGCCACGAGGTGTTTCGCCGCGCGACTGAAATAGGGCGTAGTTTTTAAAAACGACCCCAACGCGATTGAGACTTAAAACCTTCCGGCTCAGTCGCCGCCCGGCGCACAGGGTTCGAGTAGTCGGAGAAGGGTCGTCAAGCAGAGGCGTGAATGAGATTATGTTGTACCTGCTACTAGCCACCTACGCGACTGTTTTCCTGTCAGAGCTGTTAGGCGACAAAAGCATCTACACCATTAGCTCGCTCGCCATGCGCTTCCGCCCGCTCTACGTCTTCTCAGGATTCACAGTGGCTTTCATGGCGAAGATGTTGATAGCCGTGCTGCTGGGACAGGTTATTGCCGAGTTGCCGGCGTCTCTGGTGACTATCACGAGCGCGGTTACATTCTTCGTGGCCGCGCTCGTGATCTGGTTTAAGAGAAAGGACGACGGATCAGTTCGACGTGAGCACGACGAACATTTTTCGAGAGCCGCATTGATTACCTTCGCCGCTATTTTCTTTTCAGAGTGGGGAGACATCGGGCAGATTACGGCGGCCACGCTCACCGCACGCTATCAAATGCCGCTGTTGGTCTGGCTCGCAGCCACGTCGGCGCTAATCACAAAAGGCTTGCTCGCCATGACGCTCGGACGCGGTTTGCGAAGGCGTGTCCCACAGCGCATCCTGCGCCCCGTGTCGGCCAGCCTGTGCCTGATTATGGGAGTCGTTTCGGTGATAGCGCCGGCGCTCAAAGATTAAGTGTGCGCTCGATTGCGGAGCCGGCTCAGCGCATCCGCGTTGCTGATGGACGCGACTTCGCCAATCCTTCGAGTTTTCATCATTGACTTTTACTTATCGCAGGGGTACTTTGCACAAGCCTAAGAATTCAACTCACTTATTTTCCGGCTTTTTCAGAGGCATGTTGTTTTGACTCAGATTGGGCTTGATTCCGTGAAGGCCACTGCCGGCCTTTCTTAAACCTTGCAGGAGGGACGCAATGAGATTTGGAAGAACAGTGCTGCTTGCCGCGCTCGTGGCTTTGATGCTGTGTGCCG
>JAIVJG010000264.1 GCA_020200155.1 Acidobacteriota bacterium
CACTTATGATTTATGTCCATGCTTCGATTAATTGCGACTAAACGCTCATCATAACGACGTAAAGCAGCGCGGCTGCACTCAAGCCTTTCAGAGCCGATAGGAAACTCGTGCACCTTTTCAAGATATTCACCGAAGACTGGAAACACTAACCTCTCGCCTTCTTGCTCAAGCCAGATAAATAAGCGATTCATTTTAACGCAGCCAACTGGTAAGCCTACTTGATAAGAGATAATCGCCCTCGCATTGGCAACCAGCTTTCGGAAATAACTGTTTCGTTTCTCCTCGCTCATGATTCGACAACAGTCCTATTCTATCGGCCAATGAAAGCAATCTAACGCCCGGCATCACCCGCCGCGCATTCGAGTATCAAGCACCCAAGTCTTGCGGATGAAAGCCACGCTATTCGCGGTCGGGTGCATGCCGTTGTTAGGTGCGGCATGGGCGAACGGAATCTCCCCTATAGCAGAGCTTTGAATTCATCTACTGTGAGCCCTGCCTGCCGGATAATAGCCCTTAACGTGCCTCTAGCTACTTCGTTGTAATCAGGAACAACTATACGCCGATGAGGGGACGCTACCTGCCTGAGAATGATGTGACTTCCACGCTGACGATCTTGTTCATATCCAAATTTAGTTAAGGCCTTGACGACTTCCCGCCCGGAGACGCTCGGCAACCCTCTCACGCCTCGACCTCCACGAGTTCCTCTGTGATCAGCGGCGGGATAGGTTCATTATGGGCAGTCAAGCTCTCAAGATATAGAGCAATTGCTTCTTTAATATTTTCGACAGCTTGCTCTCTGGTTTGGCCTTGAGAGATGCAGCCGGGCAGGGTGGGTACCTCCGCGACGAACACGCCATCTTCATCAGGCTCAATCAGGACACGATATTTCATACACCACCTCTAGCTACATTCTCCGTATCTCATGCACAAAGCGCAAGCACCTAACGCTGCGGATAACCCGCGAGCGCACACAACACACATGAGAAAGTCGCTACCCGCGAGTCGGGTTGATCCGCTTGTTAGACCGGCACGGTGCGGCGGGCTGAAACCTTTGTGTTCACAGCACGCCGCTTTCTGCCGGTGATAACGCCCGCCTTCAGCTGCGGCGCGCGATCAGCATTCAGCCTGACCGGAAAAGGTTACTTGAGAAGCACGCTATCGCGCCGTCAGCTGCAAGGCTTTGTTCGGTGCGGCGTCAATGTAAATCAGATTCCTTAATATCTAATTTCGACAACTTGACCATGTATAAACCAATGGCTTTGAAATTCCGCAACTCTGGGCAATAACGGTCAACGACATGATATTTGCCACCCCTTACCCCTTCAAGATACCAATCTGTATTGTCCAGACAGATGGAAACTTCGCCTTTCTCATTCGGCTCAGGTTCTTTATCTTCAGAAGGAAGCGTCCAAAACGAGGCTCGATTCAGCAAATCAAGCAACTTCTGCCATTCCTTTTCTTTCAAACGGCGCTTCTTCTCACCTTTGAGCGTGCCCCAGTCATAACCAACTTGACCGCTTAGATATTTTGCAACTAGGAAATAATCCTTCCCTTTTCTTTCAACGCGGATTGAAAGAGCATGAGAGAACGTGGGGGATACAAAGATCCGATAAATTTCAATATTCTGATTTGCGGCTGGATAAATTTGAGGCTCATTAAATCGCGATAGCGTGTATTGATACTCCTTACTCATGCGTAATTTTTCGGCAGGAATCATCTCCTGCGCAAGACACGTGGCGGGAAATAAAAGCAGAAGCGCGACAGTGTAAAATCTGATTTTCACAAAACACCACGAAGCACCGAACGCCCGGCATCACCCGCGCCCCTGTTCAACTTCCATGAGAGGCACCGTGGCGGGGCGTCGGGTGCATGCCGATGTTAGGTGGCGGCGGTGGGTCAGAGAACTGCGACTCATTACGGCGACTCCACAAGAGATAAAACGGGTAAAGGATAATTGCGTTCAGGAACGCGCAGACGATAAAGCCATACTCCGCGTGATAATCGGTGACGTGTATGTTGTGCCCGCGAAAATCAGCCAAGTAATTTGCCAGAAAAAAACCGGCGACGACGAACGTGCTGAGGGGCAGCGTGAATAGGAAGCCGAATAGCCCTGCCAAACCCCAATCCATATACCTTATCTCAAGAAAGAAGATTACTGACATGAACAGCCAGTAGAAAAGAACCAGCCGCATCCATGATTTTGCTCTCGGTATATTCATAACTGTGTGAGCCACCTAACGCCGGGGATAACCGGCGAGCGCGAATGGTTGAGGATGAGAGGCCGGCTCATTGCGAGTCCGGTTCATCCCCTTGTTAGGCGCAGTCGCCAGTAGCAACGATCTCTATCTTTCTGGCGAGGCGACGAGCTTCCAGCTTAATCTGCACTCTCCCTTCGGATCAATTGCTTCAACGCGAAACATGACGTAGTAATCTGTCTCCTGATCTTTTATATGCATCACATACATGTGACCAACGATGGCCTTAACAATCACTTCTTCGGGAGAGATTCTCTGTAACCTTCCGCCAGCGTATGAGTGGGTAAGCTCGCCGGTATGCGGGTTAGGGCTAGCAAATAGAACTGGCACATGATAAACCTCTGCCCACTTCATCTCGCCCGTGTCTTTAATCATACTTTGCGCGCCACTACGGTGGACAATATCTAGCCAACGATCATCCCCGTTCTCTGAGATTCCGCCATACCGAATGTCATAGCGGCTCGGACGCTTGGGCAATTCGGCGTCGCCTCTAACTCCACACTCAAAATTGAAGACTGACTTCTCGTAAGATTTCTGTCCAGTATGGGACAGGAGCGTGGCTGTTTGTGATGGTATTCGGCTCAAGTCAGTATCTTGCGCACGGCTACTGATGTTAATCAACAGAGCCAACAGGCAAAGTGTGAAGAGTTTTGCTCTCATCTCTATCTCCTCTCAAGTTATGCGCCTAACGCCCGAATTGACCGGGCGGCGAAATATTGTATCAAGCCTTCAACCTTGCAAATGAGAGCCGCGCTATTTCCGCTCCGGTTGAATGAGCTGTTATGCCGCAGATTGAAGTAAGCCATTCAATCTACGCAGGCGATTCTATTAAAGCATCGCTACCACAATCACAACTGTTTTGGATAGCGGAGCGGCCTAACGCCCGAATTAACCGGGCGCGCAGACAACGCCAATAGATTCAAGTTCTCGATGAAAGCCGTGCTATTCGCGCTCCGGTTGAATGAGTTGTTATGCTGTGGATTGGATATTCTTTTCATTTGCTCTTAACCGAAGCCTTTAAGGTGAAACACCCGGATGCCCCATGAAATGCGCGAGCAACAAAATAAGGCCCATAAATATAAAAGCTATAGCTAAGATTGCACCCAGTAATCCGCCGAAGAGGAGAACGACAAGCAGCACCGCTTCACGCGATGTCCATCTGATCACCCTCGTCCAATACAAAAGTAGTCAGCACGTTAATCTGGTATTCGAGAAGTCGCAGCGGGTTGGGTTAGTCCAAGCCGCTTGCTTTATCTGCACTCAGAAAGATCGGGATTGCGTGCGTCTCTCTTCGCTGCTGTAACGCATATTTTAGCGTCTTTGTGACTCCGCCGCCTCTACCCATCCAAAAGCCAAACACTATCTGGGAAAGATCAACCATATAACGGTTTCTAATCGCGCTGGCGGTCTTGCGCTGCGGAAGTTGCAACTCGATGATCCGATCCAGTTGCTCAAGCCAAGGCTGAACCCACCGTGGCTGCTTAAACCGCGTGTAAGGAACAACACCCCAACAGATTTCACTATTCTCCAGCAGCCATTCCATCGCCCAATGGTCGATCCCGTGAGCAGTTCCAAGGAGCCAAGTTCGACCCTGAGACAGGAATGGCGACAGATACTGCTCGAATAGTGTTCGCGCCTTCACGCGATCGACGTCTCGCGAGCCTGTAATCATTATGGAGCTTTTGACTGACATGGAATCAGAAACCAGTGGCCTAACGCTCGGATTAACGCGGCGGGAAGTATTGTATCAAGCGTCCAATCTTGCGAATGAAATTCAAGCTATTTCCGCTCGCGTTGAATGAGTTGTTAGGCGGTTCTGACAAGTGCCTATCAAGAGGAAATAGCCAGCACCAGGGCTGGCTATTTCCTCTTGAAGCTTTTAGACATGAACTCCAACTCCTAAAATTAAGACCCTTTGATTGCTCTTACAAACAAAGGTTTCGCGGGAAGAGTACTCCTGTGAGTCAGGTTAGCTTATGCTATATCCCCTTGATCAGCATCATCCAGGACGAAAGTGATCATTAAATTAACTTGATATTCGACGATTTTACCGTCATCAATTTTAATCTGCTGTTCTTTGACCCATGCACTGCGTACGTTGCGCAGGGTTTGAGTCGCGCGAGCCACGCCACTTTGAATTGCGTCCTCAAAGCTCTTCTTTGAGGTAGAGCTGATTTCTGTAATGCGTGCGATAGACATAATATTCATCCTCCTGAGATTTAAAAGCTTTTGACGACACATATCATCGTTGATAACGGAAAAGATATCAACTAACCCTTTTGCCGTTGTGTGATTTTAGCCTTAGCAATGGTAAGCAGTGTTGCGCATAACGCCC
>JAIVJG010000181.1 GCA_020200155.1 Acidobacteriota bacterium
CATCGAAGTTCTCTCAAAAAGCACGGAGGCTTTCGACAGGGGCGCGAAGTTTCAGGCGTATCAGTCGCTCGACTCTTTACAAGAATATCTACTCGTCGCACAGGATAAGGCCGTCGTCGAGCAATTCGTCAAACAGTCTGACGGGAAATGGCTTTATGCAGCGACCATCGGCAAAGAGAGTTCGCTTTCAGTGTCGTCCGTCGAATGCTCACTCAGTTTGAGCGCGGTGTACGACAAGGTTGATTGGGAATAATTTTATGAGCACACAGACAAGCACACGGGAAGTTCAGCATCAGGCACGAAAGAGTCCGCCGTCGCACGTAGAGCTACGCATCAAGCGACGCGACAGGCAGGGCGGAGAGCAGCGTTGGGAGGAGTTTCGCATCCCCTATCGCCCGAACCTCAACATCATCTCGTGCCTGATGGAGATCAGAAAGAATCCCGTCACGAAGGACGGGCGTGCAACGACGCCGCCCGTCTGGGAGATGAACTGTCTGGAACAGGTCTGCGGCATCTGCACGATGGTCATCAACGGCAAGGTGCGCCAGTCGTGCTCCGCGCTCGTAGATCAGTTGGAACAACCGATTACACTTGAGCCGATGTCGAAGTTCCCGAACGTGCGCGACCTCGTCGTTGACCGCTCGCGGATGTTCGAGCATCTCAAACAGGTTCACGCGTGGATCGAGATTGACGGCACGTATGATCTCGGCCCCGGCCCGAAGATGTCGCAGGAGGAAGTCTCGGAGCGTTACGCCTACTCGCGCTGCATGACGTGCGGCTGCTGTCTGGAAGCCTGCCCGCAATACGACGGCGACAACTACATCGGCCCGCAGGCCATCGCGCAGGTGCGCTACCAGAACATGCACCCGACGGGCAAGATCACGCGCGACGACCGGCTCTCCGGCATCATGGGCGAAGACGGCATCACTAACTGCGGCAACGCGCAGAACTGCGTACAGGTCTGCCCGATGTCCATCCCTCTCACCAAAGCCATCTACGAAGAGAACCGCGAGACAGTTATCTACGGACTGTTCGGCTGGCTGAGAAGGTAGCCCCGCGACTGTCAGTGGAAAGCTAACTGTCAGTTGGTTTCATAGCCACCCGAAATGGTGCGACACGTCCGCGTTTTTCTAAATATGGGCTAACAGCATCGCTGGTTTTAATGTTAAGATTATTATTATGGCGGCTAAACATGGGATTCAAGGCCCTCGGACTAAAGAGTTATAACCATCGACCGAGTTGCCCCTTGCCGCTCACCTCAGTTCCCTATGCGCATTCATTGCAACCTTATATTATGATCGTTCCCATCAACAAAACTACGAAATCTCAACAGCGTATTATACGCCCGTAAGGATATGTTTAGGTGTTAATAAGGATGTACCAGTATGAATGTATCTCGTAAGTTGCTGATCTCTCTTCCGAATCGCGGCCATGCCAAGGGAAGCGCTAAAGAAATGATTGAAATTACCCCTGACCCGGCATGGATGAAGGAGTTTCGTGGGTTTATCCAGCCCTATCAGGATAAAGTTGTGAACAGTAGGATCTTCAGAGATATTAACAAAGGCACACTTACCGTAAAGCAATTCCAGGGTGCATTGATCAACTTCTTTCCTCTCATTGAGAGTTTTCCTCAGTACATGGCGCTCAACCTCGCCAAAGTACCCCCTGGAGATTCTAAAAGGAATCGAAAAGCAAAGCAGTGGCTCATTAGTAATATGAATATCGAACGCCTTCATACGGTCTGGTGGAAACATTTCGCTGCCGGATTCAATGTTCCTGCCAAAGTTTTGGAGGCACCAATCTGCCCACCACCTGAAATGGACGCCATAAATAATTATCTCTGGCGAATTTGCACACGAGGCTCATTAGCCGAAGGGATTAGCGCATCTAACTTTGCGATAGAGGGTCCAACAGGAGAGTGGACTAAGAATGTGAAAGAAGCTTTCGAGAAGTACCGCAATGTGGAAGGCCTTAGGATAAATGAGAGGACTCTGGAATGGATCCAAGCGCATGCGAGTTATGATGACAAGCACCCTGTCGAAGCCCTCGAAATAATTAAATCTTTCGCAACTTCGAAAGAGGAGCAGGAAAAGGTTAAGTATGCGGCTAAACGTGCTCTCGAATACTACGCTTTAGCTTTAGATGCCTGCTATGAGTTATTCAAATGACCTGCTGACCTTGGAGTTGCATGATGAGCACTCTCCATGCGCTATAAAAATCCTTGTCCGCTGAAAGTTTCTCCCGTATACTTCCCCGCGCTCGCGGTACTATTACTCACGGTTGACAGTATTCGTTCCTGCTGTCAGCCGCAGCGTTTACCGTTTCACCGAACCTGTTGCCGGAAGTAGCAATCCGAGCCTCTTGTCACCCAACAAGTCATGTTTCTCTCGATGAGCGAGGCCGTTTCGCGGTGTATAAGTAATAGCTATAGGCCTACGGGCTTGAGACGCCTGCGACAGCGAACCTTTTGTACCGGGTCAAGACATTCACCGGAAAAGGGGTTGGCTCCAGCTCCCTATCGCTATCGAATCTTCTCCCTGCTGTGAAACCTTTATTAAGGAGGATGGTTTGATGTCAAGCCTCACTAAGGACGAAATAGAACAGATCACTCTCTTATTACAACACCACCAAGACGAAATGTATGTGCTCTCCCGAGAGGTGAGCGGTTTCGCTAACAAGGTGCAAAGCTCCAACGACGAAGATAAAGAACACAGCGTCTCAATTCGTTTAATGATGACTCTGGCCGCGCAAATTGGCGGTTTCTTCCTGCTCTGGCTGCTGGGATCAAATACCTTTTCGATTGATACAGCCATCAACCAACCAAGTGTCCGCGATGGGCTGGAGTACATCCAGTCCGTGGAGAGAATTTACATGGCTGGCAGCGGCATTATCGTCATTATAGTAATTTCGCTGCTGTGGCTCTCTAATAAACCCTTTGTCGAACAAATCAATGTAGACATTGTGTTACTGTGTTTCGTTTTCTTTGACCTCATCCTTCTTCTGTTTTTGGTCTGCCAAGAGGGAGGCCTGTGCCGGAGCATGTTTCTCCCCGTCTACTTCCTGATCCCGAATGCGTATCTCACCGCCGAGCGTCACGGTAAGTATTACCGTAAGCGCAAACTATTTGTGCTGTTATCTATTCTGACGTGCATCTACATCTCTTACCGCTATGCGGCATGGGCGCAACCGCCACACACCGGCACGAATTTACAACCTGCCATCGGAACATTTAATTTACTCTACTACTGGTGGCCGGTAAACTTGACGGATTTCTCCACACTGGCTCATCGAGACTATGATGAAGCTGTGTGGTATGCATCTTGTATTTCCGCGCTGGTTCCGCTTATCCAGATATTAACACTTGCCTTTACTGACAAGCTCGAAGCGATCAAAGCCAAGTCCCGGCATTTTCCTTCGCCTTCCCCAGATAAAAATAGCACTTTGGCTGATGCAAACACTGAGGCCAGGTCAACACCGCCTGTAGGGACGGGCGGGACAGTTGAACAATGAACGCTGAACTGCAAATGGCTTGCCTTTCAGTTTAACATTCCACGCTAAGACTCCCACGTTGCTACTACCCGCCCGCTTACGGCAGGCGTTATTGGCTTGTTGAGCTTAGAAGAGAGCGCTCTGCTCGCCCTCGGCGCGTTTGAAGGTGGCGGCATTAAGGCTGATGAGGCGCGCGATTCAGGGTACGATTGCGACCGTGCCAAATTGTCTGAAATGTCTATCGAAGGCAAAGGCAGTGGCGATGCCGAGCTTTTCCATGACGATTCGGCTGGCGCAGTCCGTAAAGCTCCAATCTTTGTCTGCAAAGTCGCGGAATACCTTCCACGCCTGCTTCACGTCTTCAGTGTTCAGGTAATAGACTTCTGCTATTTCGCCGGTAAAGAAACGCGCGCCGAGCGTCAAGGCGCGTTCACGTTCGCCGCGCACACGCAGGAGTGTGAGGGTTTCATCAATCACGTAATTTGAAGTGACTAATGGCTCACGGTTAAGTGTGAGAAAGGCAGCGGCGCTTTTGTGATTGGGGTCTGTCGGGACGACGGTGGCAAACCACGCGCCCGTGTCAACGAAGATCATGGCTCATCTTCCTTGTAGAGCACGCTGTCATGCTCTACGCCGGAGAAAGCATCCTGTTGACCTTCGAGCGGCAGCGCGGCAATCTCCGCCAGTATTTGCGCCGCACTCTTTGCCCTCTGTTTCCGGCGTGGCAACAGGACAACATCCAATTCTTCGCCTTCGGTCAATCCCGGCGGCTCAAGCGGACGAATGACGCCGTCTTCATAAATGGCTGAAATCTGCTTGCTCATACTCGTCACCTCATGCCGCGAAGTTTAGCACGTTAATCTCAGCGACTAGAACAGACCGCTTTGCTCGCCCTGTATGCGGCGTTGGCGTGCGGCGCGTTTGAAGGTGGCGGCGTTGAGATACAGGTAACGGTCGGTCACTGTGCTGAAATGCTTTTCGCTCACGGCTGTTACACTTGCCAACAGTCGTCTTCATGCTCTAAGTTTTCACTTTACTATCAAGCGATATCACTTCTGAAGATGATACCAGCATGAATCCCGAACTCGAAAAACTGATTAATTCATTGCATCATGGCGATTGCCTTCGAGTGATGAGTGAATTTCCCGATGATTGTGTTGATTTGATTGTCACGTCCCCGCCCTATGCTGACAGTCGAAAAAAGACTTATGGCGGCATTCATCCTGACGGGTACGTAGAGTGGTTTATACCTATTGCAGCCGAGCTGAAGCGTGTCTTGAAAAATGACGGCTCGTTCGTCTTAAATATCAAGGAGCGAGTTGTAGGTGGCGAGCGACATACTTACGTGCTCGAACTTGTGCTCGCGCTCAAGCGTGCGGGATGGCTATGGACTGAGGAATATATGTGGCACAAGAAGAACTGCTCGCCGGGTAAATGGCCTAATCGCTTCCGCGATGCGTGGGAACGTTGCCTGCATTTCACGAAGCAGAAGCAGTTCAGGATGTTTCAGGAAAATGTCATGGCTCCCACAGGTGATTGGGCAAAGACGCGCCTCAAAAAGCTCGGTGACAACGATAAGATCAGGCTCAACTCGCAGGTTGGAAGCGGTTTCGGGAAGAACATCGCCAATTGGGTTGGGCGTGATATGGCTTATCCGACAAACGTGCTGCACATAGCAACCGAGTGCGGGAATAAAAATCATTCGGCGGCTTTTCCGAAAGAACTGCCTTCGTGGTTCATCAAACTCTTCACTGCGGAAGATGATTTGGTGCTTGATCCGTTTATGGGAAGCGGAACGTCCTGCGTCGCCGCTTATGAACTCGGAAGGAATTACGCCGGGATCGAACTCAAGGAAGAGTATTACAGTGAAGCCGTCTCGAATCTTAACGACGCACGGAGAATACCCGCTCAAAGAAAATTAATATGACGAGCGATGAACGATATCAGGATTATTATAAATTTCTCACCGAAAATGTCGTCACACCTTTCTATTACGAGCGTTTGATGTACCTGCGTTGCCGCATGAGTCTTGCGGGCGTCCTGAGCAGTAAAAACCCCTACTTACTCAAAGCCAAGAACATCTCATCGCCGGATGAGATGGTGCGAAGCGTCGTTGACGCTTTTCTTTCGTCACAGGAAGAGACGATGTTCGGGAACAAGCTTGAAGCGTTCGCGATACACGTCTCGTCAGTTCTGTACGGCGGGTTCAAATCGGAACTTCCGAGCGTGGACTTGGAATTTGAACGAGATGGTATATATCACATCGTCGGTATCAAGTCCGGCGTTAACTGGGGCAATAGCGATCAGTTGAACCGGATGAAGGACAACTTCAAAGCGGCGCGCAATTTTCTGCGCGAACGTGGAATGACGAAGGAGATTGTCGCCGTCAACGGATGCATCTATGGCAGAGAAGCAAAGCCTCTCAAAGCTAACACCGATGCCGAGAAAAGCTATTACAAGTACGCGGGGCAAGATTTTTGGAATTTCATCTCCGGTGATGACAATCTCTACCGTGAAATCATCAAGCCGATTGACGAAGAATCTCGTGCGCGCGACGAAGAGTTTAAGCGCACCTACGACGGCAAAGTCAACGGCATGGTTAAAGAGTTCGGCAACATATTTCTCAACGAAGAAAATTTGATTGATTGGGTGAAGCTTGTTGATTATGTATCGGCACGCGATAAGAGTTTCATCGAATTTCCACCGGCTGAAATAACCGATGAGTGCGTGGAGTATTTCAGGAAGACTGAGGAAAACAAAAAACTCTTAAGACAAGAGAAGATAAAGAAGGAAGAAATCAAAAGTCAAATGAGCTAAAGGTCGGACTACCAATACAGTCGTGCTTGTCCATCAGAACTTTTGATTGACGAGCGTGAGTGTCCGTCATGTGCATAACGGACGCTCACGCCGTTTGCCGAAGCGTCTTACTTGGTGGGCGTCTTGCTGGCCTTGCGGGTCAGCCCTGTTTTGCGTTCGCTCTTGCGTGTGTAGCCGAAGGCTTGATAGAGCGCGCTGTCCGCGCCTTCGGTCGGGTCGGCCAAAACGCCGTTGACGGCGAGTTGGGCTTTGGCGGCGAAGGCTTCGTCGGCGGCCTCGCGGGTGGTGATCTCCTGTGCGAGTTGATTTTCCAGAATATTTATTCGCTGGCGCGTTCGCGGGCCGGTTTGGCGGATGCCTCGAACTGCGCGAGCGTCATTCCGCCGAAGGTCTTATCGGGCGCGAGCGTCCGCCATGCGTTTATCATGCGCTCCATTCTCTGTTCGTTGTCTTTTGGACTTGGCATTGTAAGGAGTCCTCTCTTGTGCGCGCGTGTGCGCACGGCTCAGAATTTGATGTTGACGTGCTGGTGAGGCACGATTGGAAGTTTCGAGTTGTACCGACGGTGACAACTGTTTGCCGCCGTCCGCCTTTATTTACTTCGAGCCACTGCCGAGTTTGACCGGTAAACGCGGATTTATTGAGGAAAACTGCCGCATTTGCTCATACAGAAGCGAGATATCCGCGTTCCGGCGCGAGATTTTATGCCCTGTTTTCGCAATTTTCAAGCTTGAAATCTTGATTTAGAGCTTTTGAATTGCGAAAGAAAGGTTTTGAACCGTGATTTTAAAGCTTTGAATCGCGATTCAAGGCTTTAAACTTGCAATTGAAAAGCCTTCTTTCACAATTCTAAAGCTTACTTTTGCGATTCAAAGCCTTTGACACACGAAAGCAGGCCTTAGAGTCGTGCCGGAAAGTTCCTGACTTGCGATAGAAGACCTATGAATCGCGGCGTTGAATGCATGTTTCATGATTCAAGGTGGTGAAATCATGCTTCCGTCCCTCAAAATTCGTCTTTTGCTCTTGCAGGTCGTAGTTTTGCGTTGTTCCCCTTAACGGAAAAGCCCCGCCACTTGTGCGGGGCTTACACATCTCCGGCTGCGGAAAGTCTTCCGCACGCCCTCGATGTCAAGGCCCTCTGTCCTGCGCGGAGGATTAATCTATACCCCTGCACTGGTGACAGACGGATGGTTAATCGTTCTTGTCTTTCTCATCATCCTGAGAGATAGACGGTTGATCTTCGGCGGCCACGGTCTCGGATTGTTGACCGTCTTCAGCCGGCGGCTCGATTTTGGATGGGGCGTTGGAAATTTCGACTTCAGGCAAGAGAGTGCTCCTTATGTGAATGCCGGACGACAGGCTGACAAAATCAGGACTCGCCGGCTGGAAGATCAAGATTACACACCGGCAAGATACGCCCGGCGTGTGTGCGTGTCAATCCCGGCGATGTGACGGCTGTAACCTTCTCAGATTCCCAGCACGTTGATGAGTTCCTGCACAGACGCGGCGCTCTTCTGCAAGGCGATGCGCTCCTCTGTCGTCAGGTTGATCTCGATAATCTGCTCCAACCCTCGCGCACCGAGCTTGCAAGGCACGCCGACGTAGAGATTCTGCACGCCGTACTCGCCTTCGAGGTACGCGGCGCACGGCAGGATTTTCTTCTTGTCCTTGAGAATCGCCTCCGTCATCTCGACCGCCGCCGCCGACGGCGCGTAGTAGGCCGAGCCGCTCTTCAACAGCGAGACTATCTCCGCGCCGCCGTTGGCCGTCCGCTTGACGATCTCTTCAACCTTCTCCTTCGACAGCAACTCCGTGACGGGGATGCCCGCGCACGTAGAGTAGCGCGGCAGCGGAACCATCGTGTCGCCGTGGCCGCCGAGGACGAACGCCGTCACGTTCTCGACCGACACGTCCAGAGCCTCCGCGAGAAAACAGCGCATCCGCGCCGAATCCAGCACGCCCGCCATCCCTATCACGCGATGCTTAGGGAATCCCGAACGCTTGTAGGCCACCTGGCACATCGCGTCGAGCGGGTTCGAGACGATGATGAGTATGGACTCCGGCGAATATTTCACCACCTCGTCCACGACGTTCGAGACAATCCCCGCGTTCGTCTTCAACAAATCGTCGCGACTCATGCCGGGCTTGCGCGCCAGACCCGACGTGATGATGACCACGTCCGAGTCCTTCGTCGCTGTGTAATCGTTCGTCGAGCCGACCATGCGCGCGTCGTAGCCCTCAATCGGCGCGGCCTGCGCGAGGTCTAAAGCCTTGCCCTGCGGCATCCCCTCGATGATGTCCAACAGCACCACGTCGCCCAGCTCCTTGCTCGCCAGCCAGTGCGCGGCGGTCGCACCGACATTGCCCGCGCCGACCACCGTAATTTTGTTTCGCTTGCCCATCCGTTTTGTTCCTTTCCTCTCGCCTGATGTTAAATTAGGTGATTATCTACTTGACGCAGGTGTTAATTGCGAAGGCAGTAATTCCTTCGATTAATTTCGACTGATTTGGACGATGGACTACAATAAATCATCTATCCTGCGTCAAGTAGATAATCACCAATTAAAGGCTCTCGTCATCAATGCGGCTGCCCGCGCGGATTAGTTGCGTCTAAATCGCAACTCCCCTGACCGACAAAAGGCACGCGCGGATGTCAGATTTTGAAGAAGCGCGAGTGTAAGGCGGGCGCGCGAGGAGTGTCAAGGCACGCATCTTCCGACACGTCCGCGAAAAAAAAGGGACAGCAGTTTACGCATGAAACTCTCCGAACGCCTTCGCAACGCGCCGCCGGAGGCCGGTGGATGGGGCGCGACCGTCGCGCGGCTCTCTCGACCAGAATCCCTGGACGATTAAGAACTCGCTTCAAACCGCCTTGCGGCACGCCCTCGAAAAAAAGCTTCCCTCACATACATTCTTTGCATAAACTGTCTCAAACGCTTTCCACAGCTCGAAACGAACTCGTTAAGGGAGACAAAAATTGAAACCGAAAAGTTTTCTCCGCGTCGCACCCGTGTTGCTCGCGCTGGCCTGCGCCTGTGTCCCTGTGTCCGCCGGCCTTGCCCGCTCGGTCAGGCGTGACGCAAACGAACAGACCCCATCCTCTGCGGGTAAAAGTTGGTACATCGCCGTCTCCGGCGACTCACGCGACTGCGGCGATCTTATCCTGCCCAAGATTGCGCGAGACATCGAGGACACGCGCACGCAGACGCCCGTCGAGTTCTACTGGCACCTCGGCGACCTGCGCGCGATGTACAGAATTGATTGCGACATGCTCCTGCGTAAGTACCCGCAGGCCAAGTGCAACATGCGCCCCGGCGAAGGGCCTGAGCAGAACGCCTTCAACGACTATCTCAAATTCGCGTGGGACGATTATATCGAGCACCAGATAAAGCCCTTCGGCCAGACGCCCTTCCTCATCGGCATCGGCAATCACGAATTGATTAACCGTACACGCGAAGACTTTGAGTGCCGCTTCGGCAAATGGCTGACGCAGCCCCTGCTCGCAGGGCAGTACAAGTCCGACGCCAAAAAGAAAATCCCCTCGTCACAGGGTCAAACCCATTATCATTTCATCAGGAACAGCGTGGATTTCATCTATCTCGACAACGCCAGCAACGACGCAGCGTTCAGTGCCGATCAACTCGCATGGCTCGCGCAGGTGCTGGCGGCGGACGCCAAAGACAAGTCCGTGAAGACGATCATCGCCGGGATGCACGCTGCGCTCCCGCAGAGCAGCGAGCGCGGACACGCGATGGACGTGACCTGCAACGGCGTCTGCTCCGGCCTGCGCGCTTACGAACTGCTCTATCAGGCGCAAAACCTTTCAGAGCCGCCCGCACGACGCAAGCACGTCTACGTCTTCGCCAGCCACTCGCACTTTTTCCGTGAGAACATCTACGACACGCCCGAACATCTGGGCAAGGTGCTGCCCGGCTGGATCATCGGCACTGGCGGGGCCGAACAGTACAAGAAGGACGCCAGCGAACGAATCATGTATGGCTACATGCAGGTCGAGTTGCGAGCGGACGGCACCGTCGCCACACGCTTCAGGGAGGTCACGCGCGATTCGCCGCCCCTCGCCACAGGCACAGGCGCTGAAGAAATCACCGCATTCTGCTTCGAGCAGAACTGGCGTCCGCCTTCTGACAAGCACGAAAGCAACTGCAACTGCGCCGCGCCCTGATTCGCGTCTGAAACGTCAACGCATGGTCGAAGCCTGCCTGCTTTCGAGATCATTGCGTTCGCAGGTAAGTGTGGTCTGCCGTGCGGCACTTATTTGCCGTCCGCGACCGACAGCAGGCGCTCAAGGTATTGCTCTTCGATCCCGAAAAACCTTTTCAGTTCTTCCAACTGCCGCCGCGCGTCCACGGCTCCGGCGCTCCCGCTCTTTTTAATTCCGGCGATCATCGTGTTTTTGGGCGTGTGTTCGGTTGAAACGAACTCGAAGACTTTAGTCTTGTAGCCAGACTCTTCGAGCAGCAGAGCGCGCAGGGAATCGGTAATCATCTCCGCCTCGCGCTCAAGCAGATGGCCGTGACGAAGCACGCTTCGCAGCACGCCGGGCGGCTTGATTTGCGGCCTTAGTTGTTTGTGGCAGCACGGCGCGGCGATGATGATCGCCGCACGCGCCTTGATGCCTTTGAAGAGCGCGTCGTCTGTGGCCGTGTCGCAGGCGTGGAGCGCGATGAGGATGTCCGCTTCTTCAACCTCGAAGTCTTCGATGTGGCCTGTGCGGAATGAGAGACGGTCGAACCCGGACTGGCGCGCGATGTCGTTGCAGAGATGCACCAACTCTTCCCTCGCCTCGACGCCCGTCACGCCGGCACTGATGCCCAGCACATTGTTGAAGAAATCGTAGACGGCGAACGTCAGGTAGCCCTTCCCGGAACCCATGTCCACGATTGATAGCTCTCGCTTCCCCGCCAGCGGCGAGGAAACGAAGAGGCCGCTGACGGTCTCGACGAATTTATTAATCTGCCGAAACTTGTCGCCCATCCGCTCCCTGACCTCGCCGTGCTCGTTCGTCACGCCGAGGGCGCGTAGATAGACGTTGCCGTCGAGTTCGATGTGCCTGCGTTTTTTCTGGTCGTGAGCGACGGGCGGAGGCTCTGTGAAAGTGGGCGGGCGCGTGATGAGTCTGGCTGCGCGCTTTTTGTTGTACTCGATTCGCAAGTCGGCTGTCAGTATGAACAGGTGCGCGCTCAAAAAGTCCGCGCCAATCAGCGAGCGAATCAGCGCCAGCCCTTCAGGGACGGGATGATTTTTGAAGACATCCCTGGTCTGGTAGCGGTAAAGGAAAGAAAGCTGGCTTGTCTTTTTTACTTCGACCAGCCGGACGTAAATGTTTTTCAGCCCCGGCTCATGGCCGCGATATTTGCCGAGGGTGAGTTTGACGAAAGCCCGCGTGGCGATGCTCTGCTCTATCTCGCCCGTGAACTCGTCAAGGTGCGTCTCACTCATCGCGATGCTCGCCTGCGCATCGCCGTTCGAAGAGGGCGGCGACTTGCCCGCCCCCCTCTCGTTCGGACGACGATTCAACTCTTGCCCTCTTCCATCTTTTTTCTCAGGCTCAACGGTCGCATGTCCGTCCAGACTTCCTTGATGTAAGCCAGACATTCAGCCTTCGTCCCGCTTTTGCCCGCGTCATTCCAGCCCAACGCGTTTTCCCTGTCGGCGGGCCAAATTGAATACTGCTCCTCATGGTTGACGACCACTTTGTAGATAGTAGTGTCTTCTCTTTCGTCTCTACTCACGCCGCGAATCCTCCCCATTAAATTATCAGAGCTTAAAGGTGGTTCAGAGTATAGCCCGAAAGCTTGCCGGAAAGATGCGGGAACGTAGAAAAATTTTCAGGCTTCGTCGTGCGCCAACGGAGAACGTGCATTATCTGTCCGAGCCGCTTGCGTTCGATGTCCGGGACAGTAGCGCCTGCTTCCACGACGCCGGGTACTCTACAACCCCAAGTCGCTCGAAGCTGCGCGGGATGAATCTCGTTTCGGTGAAAGCGTCGCTCATCGTTTCCTTGTTTGGGATAGTTCGGACATCAGGGCGGGAATTTCCGCCGGTAGCTCGCGCGCGAGAAAGCCGAACAGCCCTATGCGCTCGGCCAGACGGTCGCCCGCGCGTGCGTGCAGGTAGACGCCCCACGCGGCGGCGACGAGCGGTTGCGCGCCGCGCGCGATGAGTCCCGCGACGAGACCTGAAAGCACGTCGCCGGAGCCGGAAGTCGCCAGGCCGACGTTGCCGGCGCGGTTCAAGTAAACCTCGCCACCGGGCGAGGCGATGAAAGTCTCTCTCCCTTTGAGTGCGACGACCGCGCCCAACTCTTCGGCGGCGCGCCGCGCGAAGCGGAGCGGGTCGCGCTCGATTGCTGACTTGTCTTCGTCACAGAGGCCGGCCATCTCGCCCTGATTCGGGGTAATCACGGCACGGCCATCGAGCGCGTGCACTGAGTCCGCATTGCCGGCGAGACAGGCAATCGCGCCCGCGTCGAGGACGACGTTGACGCCGCGACAGTGTCGCAGCACGCCCTTGACGAAACGATTGACAGCCTCGTCGCTCATCATCCCCGGCCCGACGCAAACTGCCTGAGTCTCGCCCAGATGTTTTTCGAGCTTCGCGACGGCGCTTGCCGCCAGCGCGCCTGCTTTCGTCTCCGGCAGGGCGAAGACAAGCGCCTCCGGCATGCAGGCTCCGACCAGCGTCGCGACGCTGGCCGCCGTGGCGATCTGCAATTTTCCCGCACCCGCGCGCATCGCCGCCGTCGCTGCGAGAATCACCGCGCCCGGCATCTCCGAGTTCCCGCCGATCACGAGCACACGCCCGCGATCTTCTTTGTCCCCATCCTCGCCGGGCAGCGGCAACGGGATGCGCTTGAGAACTTTCGGCGTGATGAGCGTCGGCTTGTCGTTTTTTTTCATGTCTGAATTCGACAGCCGACTACTTCGGCGCGAGCGGCACGTCGCGCGACGTGGTGACCGGCGTGCCGGCGTCTTCGAGCGGTGCGACGAAATTGAAAAGCTTCAGCGCCAGTTTGCCGCTCGGCCCACGGCTTGGGTCACATTCGTAAGACGTGACCGAGCAGTTGGCAACGTCGTAGTCGCGGTCAATGTTGAGGATTTCCTCTTCCGTCTTACGCTCCAGCAGGTAGCGAAAGCAAAACACGATAACCGAATGCGCGACGATCAGGACGCGCTCGCGGCGATACTCGCGCGTCACCGTGTCTATCACGCTACGCAGGCGGAGAATCACGTCGCACCAGCTCTCGCCGCCCGGCGGGCGGTGGTAGAACTTGCCGAGCGCCGTGCGAATCTCCGCCTGCTCCGGGTACTTCTCGCGAATGCCTGCTTTGGTCAGGCGGTCGAGAATGCCGAACTCTTTTTCACGCAGGCGCTCGTCCGTCATGTAGATTAACTTGCCGGGGTCTATCCCGGCAGAGGCGAGCATGATGTCCGTCGTCGTCCGCGCGCGAAGGTAAGGCGAGGCGAGCACGACGCTCGGCTTGCGCTCGTCCGGCATCGCCCCGAACCAGCGACCGAGCGCGGCAGACTGCCTTTCGCCGAGCGGCGAGAGCGGCACGTCCACGTCGCGCATCGCGATGTCAATCAAGCCAAGTCCCTCTGCCTCCGCACGGTCTCGCGCCACGTTTCCCGCGCTCTCGCCGTGGCGCACGATCCACATCACGTCCGGCCATTTCTGTGAACCACTCACGTCTCGCAATCTCCTTAAGTGTTAATGCGCGGGCCAGTCCATCAGGTCGCACATCGTTTCGCCGTCGTCCGCTTATTCGCTGTCCTCGCGTGCTTTCAAGAAAATGTCGCCAAGACCGGCGTGTGATCCGACGGGCGTTCCCAGCCGCGCGGTTCCCTGTCAATCAGGGACGACGTGCAGCGCTCAGCCAGTGGCTCCGAGACCCAGATGTGGTCAATACGCAGGCCGGTGTTGCGCCGGAACGAGCCGGCGCGGTAATCCCACCAGGAATAATGCCCGCCGCCTTTGACGTGCAGGCGGAATGCGTCCACGAGTCCCCAATCCCTGATTTCCTGAAGCGCCGCGCGCTCAGGCTTGCTGAAAAGAATTCGACCGCGCCACAATTCAGGGTCGTGCACGTCTTCGTCTTCCGGCGCAACGTTGAAGTCGCCGCACAGGAGCACGTCCGCATCCGTCCAGAATTCTTCGTCGAAGTATTCACGCAGACGCCGCATCCAACGCAACTTGTAATCAAACTTGTCGGAGCCGACCGACTGCCCGTTCGGAACATATACGTTGACGACGCGCACGCCGTCTACGGTCGCGGCGAGCAGGCGAGAGTGCGCGCCCTCTTCGTCGTCCGGGAAACCGCGCAGCACATCCATGCAGGGCTTGCGCGAGAGAATCGCCACACCGTTGTAGGTTGGCTGGCCGAACGCCTCCGAGTGGTATCCGAGTTCGGCAAACGCCTCTGCGGGAAAGCGCGACTCCTCGCACTTGATTTCCTGTAGACACAGCACGTCCGGGCGCGCCGAGTCGAGCCAGCGCGTGACGAGCGGCAGCCGTGCCGCAACCGAGTTCACATTCCACGTCGCGATTTTCACTGTCCGCACATCTTATCTCTTAGCCGTGGGATTTTGTAGAGCGCAGGCGTAAACGTGCTATAAATTTGACATCCATCGCATTTGGAATCACGCCATCTCGACCGGGCGACGGAAGGATATTGACGGACATGAGGCCGCAACTCGTTTCACGCATTTTAATCGTTGAGGATGATGAGACACGCTGCGCGTGGTTTCGTGCGCGTCTTGCGGGGCGTGAGCTAGACGTGACGTGCGACGTGCCGACGGCCATCGCGTGGCTCGGCGAACGGGAGTACGAGGCCATCCTGCTCGACCACGACCTCGCCGATGAGCACTATTTCTCGGACGCACACGACGACGAACGCACGGGCTACGCCGTCGCAAGCTGGCTCGCCGCGCACCCGGACTCTCAGCGCGACGCGATGATCGTCATACACTCTTTGAACTACACGGGCGCGCAACGAATGCTCGACGCACTTCAGGCAGCGGGTCGCGACGCCGAGCACGTCCCTTTTCATTATCTGCAAACAGGGCTGAGGCTTTAGAGAATGGCTCGGCTTCGCGGCAGTGAAAGATTAGCTCAACTTCACGAGCGAAGCCCGCTTCCCTTCTTCCTTGTTTAAGGGCGCGCGTCTCTCCCACACGCGCCCGCAGACGCGACAGCGATATTGATTTTTCCTCGAAGGGTCTGCGCGGCTCAAATCTTCGAGAAAGGCGGCGATGTAGGCCGCCACGCTTGCGCCCTCCAACCTTTCAAACGAATCACACGAGCATTGAGGTTGGCTCATCCGCCGTCTCACCCTTCAGTTTGTTTTCCAACTCTCACTCGACAGTCAACGCCCGTCCTTTTTTCAGGAGGACGCGGGCTACAGGCAACGATGCAGGCGAGGCTCGACGCCAAGGCGTAGCGTGTATATCCCGGCTGTTTCGTTCGCGCCGGCGAGCTTGACGGTTAGAGTCAGCACCTTGCCCGTCATCTTTCCCGTGTAGCGCGCGGCGCTCGTGTTCGGCTGCTCGCCCAGACGTATCGGCCCGCCGTGCCCCCTCGTGTGCGTGCCCCTGACATCGAAGCCCCCTCGACGGTTGAGCACGAGCGGCGCATCAATCGTGCCGCCGCCGCAGTCGTACTCGATCTCCGCCCCATCGCGGCTCACGGTCATGCGAATACCCCCGCCTCCCCACACGCCGTTCGGCACGCGCCGCCCGACGTACCCCTTGCCGAATGTCGCCTGTGCCGAGAGCAACACCACGAGGCACAAGATAAATAAAGTGGCGATTCTTCTGGGCGTGATTGTCATAAACTCTCCTTTCGTCTCGTCCTTTGCCAGCCGTAGATGTTAACTCGCGGAGAGAGCCTGCCGGTTGACGGCTGCACGGGTTCGATGAAGAACAGGCCGCCCGGAGTTTCCCGAAAACTAAGAAAGGCGGCGATGTATGCGCTGTATTACGCGGCAACCGCTTTCCTTTCGTCAATTCTCCGGCTCAAAGTAGAGAGGGGTGAAGGCCATGCGGTCTTCACCCCTCAATCCAGCGCTCACAGTCAGGAGATTACTGACACGTACTCAACTTGAAGGAGAAGATGTAGGTGCTCCAGTTGAAAGTGCCGTCTGCCGGCAGGAACTCGGTCGTAAAGACCATCGTGCAACCATCCACAGGGTCAATGCTCAGCGTGGCGTAGTCGCCCCATCGCGCGAGGTTCGTCTGCTGCGAACCTGAGCCGATGAGAATGCTGGTCTCATTGCCCATCACACCCGAAGCGTCCGTCGGCCCGCGATAAGCGTAACGCAGGCTCGGCTTGATGCTGCTGCTTGAGATGTTGTAACCAACAGCGATGCCGCCGGTTTTATCCATCGCCGCGCTGCCCATCCAACGGTAATTCGCGTCAGGAGCAAACGTGCCCTGATTGAAGACGACCGGAGTCGCGCTCGCAATCGTGTTGCCCGCCGCGTTGCGTAACTCGTACCAGCGAACGCCCGTGCTGCCGCCCGACGCGACCGAGTGGTTGACGATCAGCGACTCGTGATCGCCGAAGTTGCGATAGCTCAAGCGATACATCAGCCGGTCGGCCAGAGAGTCGAGTTGCTGTGTCGTTCCCGGCTGCGGGATGCAGGTGCCGCCGCCGCACGCGCGGCTGAAAGCCGCCACGCCCGCAACGGTCGTCGGCCCTGAGAGCGTGCCCGTCCCGGCTGCGAAGTTGACCGCAAATTTCCAGGACAGGAGCGAAGTCGAGGTGATGCTGAGCAGAGGGTTGGCCGTCCCCGCTGCGGGTTGAGTCGTCCCTTCAAGGTCAGCCGGTTCGAGGCTGCCATAGCTGCTGCTCGTCTGTGCACACAACTGGCCGGCGGTTAAATCCCCGGCAAGCATTTTGGTGCGGTCGAAGGCGCATACTTTGCTGCCGATGAAGGTGCGGCCACGGCGGAACATGTTGTATGTGATGTAGTAGCCGTCCGGCCACACGCCCATCTTCCCGTAGTCGTTGAAGTCAGTCCCGTAGGAATATGCGTAACGTGTGTAAGTGCCGGTCGGGTCGGGGGTGTTCGAGACGGCGACGCATTGCAGATAAGGAGTCGTGGAGACGGAAAACTGTGTCAGCACCCAACGGTCTGCGAGTTGATCGTACTGCACAAGCGGATCGCCGTCGTTGTTGGCCTCGCAGCCGCCGCCGAACCCTTGCCAGATGACGTTCCCGTTCTTCGGGAAGCCGGGGACTAGATTGAACCCTGTGATTTGATTGGTGGTCGCGTCCCGCGAGAGCGTATAAATCGAATAACGGAGGTTAACCCACTGCACGTAGTGATTGGGACCTAGATCGCCGGTCGTGTCTGGCGGAGCGACGCGACGCGCCGGGTCAACGCCTGTGCCGACCGTCCCGGCTTTCGGCAGTGCAAACGCGGAGAGCGAGCCGTTGCTTTTCTCGGCCAAAGGGTCAATGCCGGGCGGGTTAGTATGCCCGACAGGTTCGGGGCGACCCGGCTCGAAGTCTCTGCCGCCTCTGGCGACAGTGGGCGTCTCTTTAGTTTCGTAAGTATCACGTAATGGACGAGTGGTCTTATCGGCTTTGACGGGTAAACTTAATTCAGCGCGTTGCGCCGATGCTTGTGCAGGCAGGTTGGAATTATTTTGGGCCAGCACTATTGTCGTCATAGACATAGCGCAAAACAGAGTCAACAGGGTGACTAATGCGAGAACTTTCTTCATTTACTCCTCCGGGAATCGTGCGGGTTGAAGGTGGTGAACCGTGCGTGAGACAGCGGCCCCATAAACCAATGGGCAAGTGGACACGTTTCAATTGATGAAACCGTTCGGCGGGAGCAATAAAGAAAAAATGTTTGGACACTAATAGCTTCCCGCTCGCAGAATGATAGCCGTCAATCGTTGATTGACATATACCCGAATTGGTCTGATGAAGAAAGTTAACCCGAAATTAATGCGGTTGGGGGAGCTTGAATATCGCACAGTATGTCGGGTTGGTCAAGCTGAGAACAAGCATGTCTAAGAGGGGCAGTAAATTTATCCACGCCCGGATAAAAGAAAGGCGAGGCACCCATTGGCCTCGCCTTATCTTTTAACCATCGCCCGATGAGGACGAGCAGTCTTTATTAATTGTCAAAGCGGTGGTCAGAGTTACCTCTGGCTCCCACTTCCTCAGTCCAGAAAACGTGCGTGATCGTCTTGGAGCCGTCCGAGTTATAACGCTCGTAAGTCGAACTGCGACCGTTCGGGGACTGGCTCACGAGCATACCCCAGCTGTTCGGGTCGTCCGTCACTTCCGATTTGCCCGCAGCTTGAGTGGTAGGCGCTGCGAGGGTGGTCGTGCTGTCGAGATGCTGGTAGATAATGCTCAGCTCGTCATAGTCGTGCTGATTCGGGTGCGTGCTAAGCGTGCTGCCGGCGTTCGCACCGGTGTTTGAGAAGTAGTCCATGCATGTGTTTTGCGAACTGCCGTCGGTGGACTGGTGGTCGAGGCCGAACGTGTGACCGACTTCCTGACACATCACATGCAACTTCTCATTCGGGTTGTTGTACGTGGATGTATTGAAGTACGTGTCGTTCATCTTGGCGGAGCCTTGCGTGATATGCGTGCCGTCAACGATGTTGATTGAGGCCAGACCGAGCCAGCCATTGTTACCGTAGGTGCTGTTACAAACCTGCACCGTTCCGGCTACCATCGCGCAGCGCTTGCTCGAAGTGCTGACATACGGCGCAAAGTTTATGACCGTGGATTTGTCCCAATCACTGATCGAGGTGTTGAAGTAGGTAGGCCAACCGTTGTTTGTATTGTTAGCGATCTTGAGCGTGAACGGGTTGCTCGTGCGCGCCCAGTGGTAGCCGCCCCAGGAGTGTGTAGCGTAGGCGACGATGGCGAACGATGCAAACAGGGAAATGACCAGCAGGACGACCAGGGAACGTCGGTGGAAAATTCTGAACATCTAGGAGGCTCCTTTTCTCAAAGTGGTAGGCGTTAGGGGTGGCAGATCCCCCGCGAGGGAAGACCCAGGAAAGAAACCGTTAAGAGAGAAAATGTATGAAGCCTTAGTCAAAGCCACTGTATTTGAAACGAACTGAGGAAGAGTTAATCAGCCAAATTGTAATTCCGAAAGCTTACGTGTTGAGAGCAAGTAACCGGAAAACTCTGGCGAACGAAAGACATCTTGTGAGATTTGCCGAACGACCCTGGAGCTTGGGGGTGATGTCTTATCGCACAAAACAGGTTCGCCGGTCAAGCGGAAAATGTCTTCCGAGGGCTTTGATTCTCGACATTTGATGCGCCGTCAGAGTTGTATCTTTTACAACTTTTCCAGTAGCCGGCGTGCTTTCGCCAACGCAGATTGTTGTTCGGGGATATAGTCAGGGTTGGATTTCATTTTGAGCATAGCGTTCAACTGCTGCCGTGCGTCGTCTCTGCGCTTGACTGACAAATAAGCTTCGGCGAGGCGCAGGCGCAGAAGTACATTGTTTTCTCCGAAGCGCAATCCCTTCTCCAACTCCTCGACGGCGCGTTTATTGTCGCCGCCGAGCATCGAGGGCAGTTCGAGGTCGAGTTGGCCGAGCGCCATGTAGGCGCTGCCTCCCTCAAACCCTTCGTCCAGTTTGATGACCGTCTCCATCTCGCGGCGGATGTCCCCGACGAAAGACAGCCCCGCCAGCGCGCCTTCCAACTCCGCGCGCCCGCCCATATTCGCGCCGAGCCAGAAATGACCCTCCGGCTTGTTCGGCTCGATTTTTACGGCGGCCTCGCCCGCCTCCATGCCCTCCCGAAAGGCCTCGCCGCGCGCCGCCTCGTCAGTGCCGTAAGTGCCCAGATAGTAATTGAACTTCGCCAGTTTCCACTCCGTCTCGTAGTTGCTGTAATCAACTGTGCGGGCGTGACGAAGGACGGAGACGGCCTCGCGTGCGCGGTCGAAAGTTTCGCGCTGAGCGTAGAGCCGGTCGGCCTGCGCTAAAAGCTCAGCGACCTGTGCGCCTTGAGTTTGCTCCGGCGGTTTCGTCTGACGGGACGAGCAGGAGATGGCGCTCCCGGCCAGCCAGAGTATCAACAGGCAGCGGGCCAGAGGGCTTGCGTGTTTGGTTGCTTTCATCTATGTGTTTCGCTTTTAACCGGGAGCAAATGATACGGACGCCGCGCGACGAATGGTATTTGCCGCCCGCCGTCACATCTCCATCCCTGCTCCGGCGCGTCTCTTCCCCTTAATATTTCCCGCATTTCAAGACATTCTCTGCTCACCGTTGCGGGCAAGTCCACTCACCAGCCGCAGCCGTGGGACATTAAACATGCGTGTCAATTTACCAAAATGTGACACAATGGGTTAAGATTTTCGTCCTACGCAATAACGAGCACGGAGCATTTAGGGCAACGACACGCATTCGACGCTCACGGGCGTCCGGGAGGACTCTTTGACTGTCGCCGCATTCTACGACCTTGAGGGCACACTGGTCAGCACCAATCTGGTGCACACGCTCGGCTTTTACGCGCGCAACCAGCAGGGCTTGCTGCGTAGTCTACGCAAGAGCGCCGCCACGCTCGTCAGCCTGCCCGTCTTCGCCGTCAGCGACCAGTATAGCCGCATGGTCTTCAACGATCTCTTCTTCAAACGCTACAAGGGCGCGACCGAAGACCGCCTGCGATTCTTCGCCGAAGACCTTTTCGAGACTGTCTTGAAGCCAGCCGTCTTCCCCGGCGCGTTTGAGCTGATCGAAAAATCCCGCAGCCTCGGCCTGCGTCAGGTCGTCGTCACGGGCGCGCTCGACATCTCGGTTGACCCCTTGATGAAGCACTTGCGGATTGACGACTACGTGGCGAACCGCCTTGAGTTCGTCAACGGTGTGGCGACCGGGCGACTGCTCCCGCCCGTCCTCGCTTCGGCGACCAAGGCTTCATGGATTCGCACCTACGCCGAGCGCGAGAAAATCAATCTCAACGAGTCCTACGCCTACAGCGACAGCATGAGCGACCTGCCCATGCTCTCAATCGTCGGGCATCCGGCGGCGGTCAACCCCGACATGCGCCTCCGCCAGACGGCGCTTCATCACGACTGGCCGATTCTCAATTTGAAGTAAATGGTCAATAGTAAATAGTGAATGGAAGGAGTTGCTCACTATGCATCCACATGAAAAGTTAGAGGCATGGAGTCAATCAATGGATTTTGTTGTAGATGTTTATAGAGTCACAGAATATTTCCCCAAAGAAGAGAAGTTCGGCCTTACTTCTCAAATTCGGCGTGCCGCAGTTTCTGTGCCTGCAAACATAGCTGAGGGCGCTGCGCGCCACTCCGGCAAAGAGTTCAGCTACTTCCTGTCAAATGCACAAGGTTCCGCCAGTGAGCTGGAGACTGAGCTTCTCATCGCGCAACGGCTCGGCTACATTGACCAAAGCAGATATACAGAGTTGAGAGCCTCCCTCGAAAGAATCGGGCGTCTCATCACTGGCCTTGATCAACATCTACGCCAGAAGAACAACTGATTTCTACCATTTACCATTTTCCATTCACTATTTACCAAACATGAGCTTACAGTTAAGACGCAAAGTCCACGAATCCGTCGTCTACATTGACCGCGACAGCGCGCCGCGCATTATCCCTTCGGGCGAAGACTTCATCCTCGAAGATTTGCCCATCGGCACGCGCGTCATTTATCCAAAGCCGCCGATCAAGGGCTTGCCCAATCGCGGCGCGGCGATTCGCTACGCCCTCAACCACCCGCACGACTGCGAGCCGCTCTACGCGCAACTCGCGCCGGGCATGAAGGTCACGATTGCCGTTGACGATATTTCACTTCCGCTCCCCCCGATGGCGACGCCGGACATCCGCCAGACCGTCCTCGAAATCGTCCTCGACCTGCTCGCCGCCAACGGCGTGGACGACGTGCATATCATCGTCGCTAATTCCCTCCACCGCAAAATGACCGAGTGGGAGATGAAGCGGATGGTCGGCTCGAAGATTTTTAAGGAGTTTCACCCCGACCGTTATTACAATCACGACGCCGAATGGTCGGACGGCATGATCGTGCTGGGAGAGACGAAGCACAAAGAACCCTTACGCATCAACCGTCGCGCCGCCGAGAGCGACCTCGTCATCTACGTCAACATCAACCTCGTCCCGATGGACGGCGGGCACAAGTCCGTCGCCGTCGGCCTGTGCGACTACGAATCCCTGCGCGCACACCACGAGCCGCAGACCATCCGCGACTCCGACAGCTACATGGACCCTGCGCGCTCCGCGCTCAATCACAAAGTCATGCGTCTCGGCAAAATTGTGGACGAGAACATGAACGTCTTCCACATCGAGACGGCGCTCAACAATCGCATGTACACCGGCGAGATGGATTTTCTGTTGAAGAACGAAGATACCTTCTCGTCCTTCGACCGTCTCAAGTTCGAGGCCATGCGCCGCACGATGAGCGCCATGCCCCGCGCCGCGCGCCGCAAGCTGCTGCACTCTTTCCCCGCGCAGTACGAGATGATCGCCTGTCATGCCGGTCGCACCGATCCGACGCACGACGCGATTCTCAAGAAGAATTTCGACCAGTACGCGATTCCCATAGACGGCCAGTGCGACATTTTGATTACCGGCATCCCGGACATCTCGCCCTACAACGTCTACTCGATTCTGAATCCCCTGCTCGTGCAGGTGATGGCGCTCGGCTACCACTTCAACTTTTATCGCAACAAGCCGCTCCTGAAAAAAGGCGGCGTGATGATCGTCAATCATCCGTGTTATGACGAGTTCGACCACAACTTTCATCCGAGCTACATCGAGTTCTTCAACCGCCTGCTGCCGGAGACGCGCGACGCCAACGTCCTGCGCGACAAGTATGAGCGCGAGTTCGCCAACAATCCCAGCTACATCGAGATGTACCGGCGAGGCAACGCCTATCACGGCGCGCATCCCTTCTTCATGTGGTACTGGGGCGAAAACGGTCGCCAGCACGTCGGCCACGTCATCGCCGCCGGGGCTGAAAACGCGCACGTCCCCGCCATGCTCGGCTGGGAGCGCGCCGACAATCTCACAGAAGCCGTCGCCATGGCGCGCAGCTACATGGGACGCTCCGCCGAAATCACGATGCTGCATCAACCAGTGATC
>JAIVJG010000182.1 GCA_020200155.1 Acidobacteriota bacterium
GCGTCGCCCGAACGCACGACGGCTTCGCCGAAAACGGTTTCCAGCCACGCGCGCGTATTCTCGACCGAGACGTACTCCGCCAGCGAGCGGCTGATGGCGGCGATGATCTGGTCGTGCTTCTCGAAAACCAGTTTGGAGTAGCCCGACAACTCTAACCACCCGTAGGCGATGAGCACGACGAGTGGCACGACGATCAGGCTGATCGTGATGAGCGCGCTGCCCGCACGCGCGCGTAGCCGTCGCTCCAGCCAGATTTGCACCGGCAGCAGGTACGCGGCTGCGACCACGCCGAGCAGCAGCGCCACGAGCACCTGCCCGACGAGCCAGAAGAAGAGAAAGAGCGCCAGCAGCGTCGCCGCGCCGTAGACGAGCGCGCGTCGCGCGTCCGCCACGGTCAATTCGCTCAAACGCTTTATCTCTTGATTCTGTGCCATCGCGTGCCGCGACTATAACACGGCCCGCGCAGCTGGCCGTCTCTGTAGATTTGTCCCCGCGTGCGAAGACGGTTAAACTTCAGGTTTCGATTCCGGGCCACTTTCTTTACAGAGGAGCTATGAGTACACAGCCAAAGACTAAAACCGCTTTTGAAACATTCCTGCGCGGGCACGACGAAGAGGCTTGGGAGCAGGCGTTGGCCGAACTGCTGCCCACGGTTCACGAGGTGGACAGGACGGCGACGCGAATCTGGTTTCACTTTTTTCCGCTGGCGCTCTGCCGCGCCTTCGAGGAGGCGGAAGACCCCTCGAAGCTGGCGCAGGAACTGTTGATGCAGGGCAGCTACCATCTGAAGGATCAGGTTGATTCCTCGCACACGTTCCTCTACGGCCATCGCTTCTGGCCCGAAACGAAACGGGCCGTCGTCGGGCTCGCAGAGTCCACGGAGCCACTCGCCGGTGTGTCGCTGGCGCAGCGAATTCGCGAAGTGGCTGAGGTCGTCGCATCTTCGCGCAGGGTCGAGCCTTCGCTCGCGCTCGGCATCGCGGCGGTGGCCTTGATGACGTTGCGGCAGTCAGGACTGGAAGCGTTCAGTCGGACGCCGGGCGAGATGTTGATTGACAGGCGGCATCTCAAAAAGTCGCCGGATAAAATTTTGAAGGAGCGTGCGAAGGACGACAGTCAGGGACTCTTCGGATTTTTGCGGACGACAGACAAGCTCTGGACTGTCGTGTGGGACGAGAACAAGGACGACCGGCGCTTCTCCGTGGTGAACATGCAGGAGGTCGCTTCCGGCGCGGCGACGGACACGCGCGATTGGAGCCAGGTTGACCCGCGCTGCACTGTGGACGAAGGGCCGATCCCCGTCCAGTGTCGCTCGGCGTCGTGCGGCACGTGCTGGGTCGGCGTCCTCGGCGGCGCGGAGAAACTGACGCCGGTCGCGACGCGTGAAAAGAAGTTGATGCCGCTGCTCGGATACATCGAGACGGACGAAGCGCAGCCCGTCATACGTCTTTCATGCCAGGCGCAGGGCAAAGGCGCGGCCTCCATCGTCATCCCGCCGTGGAATGGCTTCTTCGGTAAATATCTGAAGAAGCAAAGGGAGGCTCAGGATTCAAAGACCGGCGCGCGTAGTCAGACGGAAGTCGAGGTCTGAAGCCGCCGTCAACTTTGAAACTCAAACTCCGGACTCCGAACTCTTTTAATTATGGCAAGCACGAAAAGGGACGACGCGACGAATGCGGCGGCAGCAGCAGCAGCGGCGGGGCCGCCCGGCCTGCGCCGCGACGTGCAGGGCAGAATCGAGCCGTCTTCGCTGGCCGACGTTATACAGTGGTTTCTCCAGTACGACCGGCGCGTCGCGTCCGTTAACTTCCCGACCGTCGAGGCGCTCTTTCAGTGGAAGCAACAGGTGACGCTCGGCGAGCAGCCCGGCGCTTACGTCTTCAACAGCGCCGAAGACCGTCTCGCCGTCGGCATCATGCAGGCGCTTGCCGAGAACGACACGGAGCGCACACTGCACGACTGGATCAAGCAACTGCTCGGCGCGCTCGACGCCGCGACCAAAACCAACGAGGCGATTGCCGGCGCTTACGGCCTGCATCCTTCCGAAGACTCCTCCGTCCTCGCCGATGCGGAGAAAATCCCCGCCGCGAGCGAACGCTCAATTTACCTGACCTGCTGCTGGCTCGAAACCCTCTGCACCGCCGAAGCGCGCGTGCTCGGCTGGGCCTACCAGGAACTCTACGGCAGGCCTTTTCATCCGGAAAATTTTTAATTATGATGCGCGCCGCGGAGAGTCTCCCGCGCAAAAGAGGTATAAAGCAGATGCCCAACGAACCGACTAATCACACCAATAATTCGCAGACCATCGTCGTTGACGCCGACACCTTCGACTTTACTACTCTCGAACAGCAAAACGGCAACGCCAGCGTGATCCGCTTTCGCATCGAGAACCCGGACGTGCGCGCGGGCGACGTGCTGCTCGTCCTTTCGGGCAGCGACATTTATTTCCACGGCATGATCGGCCTCATCGAAGACGGCTGGGGCGTCGCCACAGACCGGCGCGGCTCGCTGCTCCCCGCCACCGTTCAGTAATCGAGCCGCGCGCAGAACTCGTCAGCTCACTGTTCCGGCGCGAGCGCAGAACGGCCTCCGACGACAACCTCGCGCTCCATAATTCTTCCGGCACTGCACCCGGCGCTCGAATGATGAAGCAGACGCCCTTCGTAACTATTGACTTTTTCACCCGGTGAGATTAGGCTGCATCCGCCTCTTCAGTTAGCTGACAATTCCCGACACTTCGTCACTTGCCCGGCGACCTCACGAGAAGGGTCACTAACCGATGATGTGAACGGCTGCATACCCTGCGTATCAGTCACGACCTCTTTCTTCCAGTCGAGTTTATTCTCAGCGCGTGGTCGGTCACAGGCCGGACGGCACTCATCCATTTGATTTCGTCTCAGACGATTTCGCCGTGGCCTGTGTCTCTCATTCCACAAAATACTCCGACTGGCGTCAGAGATCACCCCTTCAAGGCTTACCATTTCCGAACCAGGGCGACCAGCAGGCATGCCATCTGTCTCTCGCATGCCAAGACCAAATAGAGTCCGCTTTTCCTCTTGGAGACGCTCCTGTCTCCAAGTCGCTCAGGAGATATCCCCGATGAAACTTCTCAAGCTTTCGCTTTTGACGTTCTTCGTGGCCGTCCTCGCGCTCTCGACCACTTCCCGCTACGCCGTCCAGAGCCAGACCACCACGGAGGCCCCCGCAGGCTTCGACAACCTGACCAACAACTTCGTCAGCCAAGCCACTTTCAACGCCGACCTTGTCGTCTTTGAAGAAAGAGACGCCATTGCCGACGGACTCGGCCCCGTCTACAACGCGCAGTCCTGCGCCGAGTGCCACCAGAACCCGGTCACGGGCGGCATCAGCCAGATCACTGAATTCCGCGCCGGACACAACGATGTCAACGGCAACTTCGTTGATCAGGCGGGCGGCTCGCTCATCAACGACCGCGCCACCAACGCTTCGATTCAGGAGCGCCGGACGACGAACGCGGAGAACATCTTTACCTTCCGCACCTCCCTCAACGTGCTCGGCGACGGCTTCGTCGAGTCCATCAACAGCAACACGCTCGTCTCCATCGCCAACGCCCAGCCGGGGCAGAGCGGCGGGGCGATTGCCGGTCAGGTCATTCAAGTTCCGGTGCTTGAAGCGCCGGGCAACACGCGCACCGGTCGCTTCGGCTGGAAGAACCAGCAGGCCAGCCTGCTCTCGTTCTCGTCAGACGCCTATCTCAACGAGCAGGGCATCACGAACCGTCTTAACCTGACGGAGAACACTTCGCTCGGCAGGTTCGTCGGCTTCGGTTCCGGGTTCGATCCCGTCCGCGACGATACGCCCTGCGTCACCATTCCGAACACCATCTGCGGCGAAGACCCCGAAGACGACATCAGCGCCTTCGCCGAGTTCATGCGCGCAACGAAGGCTCCGCCGCGTGACACGGCGGTCGCCAACAGCGCCGACGGCGTCGCCGGCTCGCAGCTGTTCGATCAGGTCGGCTGCAACATCTGCCACGTCCGCAACATCACGACCGCCGCGCCGGGCACGGTCATCAACGGCGGCGCGTTCACAGTCCCCGCCGCCCTCGGCAACAAAGTGATTCACCCGTTCGGCGACTTCCTGCTCCACAACGTCGGGACAGGCGACGGCATCGTCCAGAACGGCGGACAGTCCACGGCCAACAAACTCCGCACCCCGCCGCTCTGGGGCGTGCGGACGCGCGACCGTCTCATGCACGACGGCGAGACGACGAACCGCAACGACGCTATCCTTCGCCACGCCGGCGAGGCGACGAACGTCATCAACAACTATCGCGCCCTCTCGGCCACGCAGAAGAATCAACTAATCACCTTCCTCAATTCGCTCTAAACGCGAAGCGAGGATTTTCCAATCGCGTGGGGCCGGTCGCTCGTGGGCCGGCCTCTCGCGCCGATACTGTGCGCTTCAGCCTCGCACAGCCGCCGGAATTCTTCGTGCGCGGCGTGTGCGGGAATGAACTGTAGGAGCCGAAGAAACTGGATGCACCATCATCCGTCGCGCCCAACGATTCTCAGCGTTTGCGTCGCCGCCTTAGTCTCCATCTCAAGCGCCTGTTCCAACTCCGCGCCGCCGGAGCGTGTGACAGGCGGACAGCCGACGCCCGCGTCAGCACAATCCGCAAACCCGCCGGCCAATGCGACGGATGCGCCCGTCGCCACGCTCGCGACTCCGGCACAGCCCACGCCTGCGGCGACGCCCGCGCCCGAACTCGCGCCGCCGCAAGCCTCGGAGATTCGCGCCGCGCTCGCGCGCACATACGGGGACGCGGTCGTCTTCGACGAGCGCGACGGTCGAGCGGTCGTAGGCGATTTCAACGGCGACGACTCGCCCGACCTCGCCGTCGCCGTGCGGCCCGCTGCGGGTAAGTTCGGAGAACTGAACAGCGAACACGCCAACTGGATTCTCGAAGACCCCACGAAGGTCGCGCCGCCCGATCCGCGCCGGTTCGACCCGCATCAGGGCGTGCAAAAACTCGCGCCGCCCGCAGAACCGGCGCGCGTCCAGCCCGGCGACACGCTGCTCGCCGTCATCCACGGTTACAAGCAAGACGGCTGGCGCAACCCCGAAGCACGGCAGACCTACCTGCTTCGCCACGCCGTCGCCGGCGAGATGAACATCGAGAAAGCAACGGACGCGCGCAGCAGTGGACAGAAAAGACTACCCCAAGTGCGCGGCGACGTGATTCATGGACAACTCGACGGCGCGGCTGGCTTTCTCTACTGGACGGGGGCTAAATACGGCTGGTTTCGCTGAGAAAAGACGGGCGGAGTTTTCCACAGGCTGCTGTGGAAAAGCCTGTGGAAAACCCTCTTCCGGCTGTGACAAATTCAGGAAAATTCAAGGTTTCCAGCATCCTGCATAAGGCGTGTGCAAAGGATAGCGCAGGCGTTCCCGGCGGCTTCCATGCGGCGAGCGCGGCGGCGGGGCGTATAAAAGCGAACAGGCGCGGCAGCCTTGGGAGCTTCGCGCCTGTTCTTATGTGGTCACTGTCCTCACCCCAGCAACCACTTGGGCGGAAGGATCCACCAACCGCCCGGATGCGTGCACTATAGCGGACTCTTTCGATTCTGTCCAACCCTAAAACGCAGGTGGCGAAAAATCTTCAAAAGTTGTATTGTCTCCTCACCCACCCCGGCACAGCGAAGGGGCGGGCGGACAGTTTACTTCCGCCCGTTTCCAACCCCCGCTTCTCAATCAACAGCATTTTGAACTTTTACTTTTCGGGAGCGCGTGTGGCTTCAGTCGAATGACTTGTCACTCTGCACGGCGAGCGTTTTTAGTCGTTCACCCCGCCGCCGTCGTTTGTTTCTCCGGCAGCTTCCTGAGCACGAATATCGTGCCTGTGTCCTCGCGCCTTCTCCATTCGACCTCGGCCTCGATCAGGCTGGCGCGTGCGCTTATATTGGCAAGCCCGCGACCGCCTCTCGCTTTCCTGTGCTGGGTGTCGAAGCCACGACCGTTGTCTTCCATCGTGAGCACGAAATCCTCGTCTTCGGACAGGTGAATCGCGAGGCGCACATGTGTCGCCTGCGCGTGGCGGCAGATGTTGCTGACGGCCTCCTGCACGATGCGGTAGACCTGCATCCGCACGCCCGGCTTGAAGTGCAGGCGCTCTTCGAGGTCTTCGTCGCACGCGAATTCATAAGTGAACTTGCAGTCGGCGGGGAGGTGCGAGACCTGCTCCGCGAGCGCCCATTCGAGCGCGGCTGCGAACCCTACGTTATCAAGCACGGATGGCGAGAGGTCTTCGCAGATACGTCGAATCTCGTGCGAGATGGATTCGATCTCGGCGCGCAGGACGATTGGGTCGAAGACGTTTGCGCGCGTGTGTCCGTTCTCGCCCGTGACGGTCGAAGCGGCAACGCCCTCGCGTTGAATCTCGTCGGTCATCAGCAGAAGGCGGCGCAAATCCGCGAGCGTCTGGTCGTGCAGGTCGCGCGCGATGCGTCGGCGCTCGGCCTCGGCCTCGTTCGCCAGTTGGAGACGCGCGGCGGCGAGTTGGTGATTGGCGTCCACCAGAGCCTCCCGGCTACGCACGGTCTTCCTGTGCTGCACGTAACCCCACGACAGCGCGACGAGCGCGAGCGCGAGCAGCACTGACAGCGCGACGGTCGTTCGAGGGAAGGGCGCACGCGCAACCTCAAACTCGAAGACGAGCGGCACGGAGGCGACGAGGTCAATCGTGTAGGCACGCGCGACGATGCGATAGACGCCGGGCGGAAGCTGTTCGATCTGGAACTGCGAGTCGTGCGAGAGTTTTTGCTTGATGGCGCGGCCCGCCCCGTCTGTCAGCAGAAACGAGTATTGGAATTGTTCGGGGAAGGTGCGACTGCTCGTCGCGGACACGTCCATGACGAGACTGTTCTGGGGGTATTCGAGCCGCAACGCGCCCGCGCTCAATTCTTCCGGTTGGTGCGTGCGCGAGGTCGTGACGCGCGTCAGCTTGAGGCGCGGCGGCTCTCCACCCGGTTCATAGCGCGCCAGCCCGCGCGTCGTGCCGACGAGCAGCGAAGTTTCGCCTCCGTCCGCGCCCGCTTCGAGCGGCAGCACGGCGAAGGCGTTCTGCGAAGGCAATCCACGCTCGGCGTCCAGCCGCGTCGAGACGGCCCCGAACTGCTCGTCAATCGAGACCTTGATGACGCCTCCGCCGGCGGTCGCGCACCACGCCTGCGCGAAGTGTGCGGCGGCGGCAACGTTTGACGAACTGCCGCCTGTCGCGGCGGTCGGGACGGCGAAGACGCCGCGCGCGTCAACGCCCGGCGCGATTTCAAGCAGCGCGCCGCCCGGCCTGTAAGCGTAAAGGCCGCTCCCGGTCGCGAGCCAGAGCCAGCCCCTACCGTCCGCGCCAGCGCCGCCGCCGACACCCCAGACGGCGCTGCGACTCAACGCGGCGAGTGCGGTTTCGGTCTTGACCGCACTGCCGTCGAAGTAAAAGACGCCGGCGTTGGCCGTGCCGATCCAGAGTCTCCCGGACGAATTGTCTGCGTAGAGGCTGACGACCTCGCGCAGTCGCGCGTCGTCTCCGGCGCGGGGCCAGACGAGCGCGCGGCGCTGGCCCGTCTCGAATCGCTCGACGCCTCGCCCGAACGTGGCGATGTAAGTGACGCCGCCGAGCACCGCGATGGCGCGCACGCTGCCGCTCAACGCCGGCTCGTTCGACTGTCTGACAGCCGCGCCTTCATCCTTGCCGTCGTCCTTCTCATCCGCGCCCGCGTCTTCCGTCGTCAGCCGCACCGCGCCCGTCGCCGTGCGCCCCACGGTCTGCAAACCGACGTACAGGCCGCCCGCCGTCCCGACCAGCAACAGGCCGTCGCGATCCTCGGCGACGGCGTAGACCGTCTTGTTCGCGACGCCCTCGACCGCGCGCCACGCCTGCGACGCTTCGTCACGCACGAACAGCCCACGGTTCGTGCCGCACAGCAGGCGACCGTTCGACGTGCGATAGAGCGAGCGCACGAAATTGCCCGCCGCGTCCTCCGAGACATCCTCGACGCGCACGCCCTGCGGGTCGTAGCGGCAGACGCCCCTGTCCGTGCCGAACCACGCGACGCCCTCTCGATCAACGAAGACAGAGTAGACGCGATTCGAGCGCAGGCCGCCCGCCGTGCCCTCGAAGGTGAAGTGTTGTAGACGCCGACTGCCGCGATAGCGGAACACGCCCTGCCCGTCGCTGCCGGCGAAGAGGTCGCCCCGCCGCCGTTCAAAACCGAGCGCCGTCACTGTGCCCGTCGCGCCGTCAGCGATTTTGTTGAGCCTCGACGCGCCGCTGTCTCCCGCCGCAAAGAGTCCGCTCTCGCTTGCGTAAGCCTGCGCGCCGAAGACGACGCGCCCGCGCTCGTCCTGCTCGATGGCTTCGACGACGAACGAACGCGTGCGGCTCGACGCTTCACGCACCGCGCCGCCCCGCTCGACGATCAACAAGCCGCGCCCGCGTGTGCCGACCAGCAGCGTCTCGCCCACGCTCGCGAGGCTCGTCAATTCCAGAGGCTTGCCCGCCGCAGATTTGATCTGCTCCACCAGTGCCCTGACCACGAACGATTCGTTCGTCTGCCTTCTACACTCGAAGATAAAGCCGTCCGACGTGGCGAGAATCGCCCGCCCGCTCTCCGGCGTAATGATTGCCGCGACGGCCTTGCCCTTCGTCTCCGCCACCGACTCGAACTGTCCTTCATGCACGCTCACCAGCGCGCCGTCGTCCGTCCCTACCCACAGCACGCCCGCCTCGTCGAAACGCAACGCGAGCACGCGCCGCCCCGCGAGTTCTTCGCCGGGCACGGTCTGTATGCGTCGCCCGTCGTAGCGCGCCAGTCCCGCGTCCGTGCCGAACCACATCACGCCGTCCTGCCCCTGCGCGATGGCGCGCACGCGATCCGAAGGCAGCCCGTGAAAGAGCGTCACCGCGCCCCATTGATGCAGGCTCGTCGTCTCGGTCTGCGATCTAGACGAAAGGCAAAAGGCGAAAGGCAAAAGACAAAGGGCAAAAATCAAAACCGCGCGTGACGGTCGCGCGCGGTGTGCTGCCGGCCCTGCACCTTTTGCCCTTTGCCTTTCGCCTTTTGCTTTCACTTGTGCTGCTCCTCAAGAAAGCGTTTCCGGTCGCGCTCCGTCCACGCTTCCAGTTCGACCGCCGCCTTTTCAAGCTCGTCGCTGTTGATGAGTCCGCGCCGCAGCGCCTCGAAGAAGGCGCGCGTTCGCATGTTGTAGGCCAGTCGGTCGTAGGCTTCGTGCGGCGTGCCTTCGGGCAGCGAGACGAAGAGTTTTTCGTACAGAGTCGCCAGACGGCTCTCGACGCCGCGCAGCGAGAGCGAGCACTTACGCGCAATCGCCCAGTTTGAAAGGCCGAGCGCGAGATAGTAGAGCGCCTCGGCCTCGAATTCGGTCAGGAGCGGGCGCTTGAAAGAGTCTTTGAACGCAGGGTCAATCATGTCCGCGCCGTCTTCGAGGACGGCGGCGACGAAACGCAGGAAACGCGACTCCGGGTTGTTCTTGTGGATGAAGCCGTAGGCGGGCTGCGGCTCGACCGAGCGGATAATCTTGCGTATCTCGTTGATGTAAATCTCGTGCGGGAACTGCGTCCAGAAGATGATGCGCGCCGTAGGGTATTCGCGCCAGATCGAGCGCGCCGCCTTGACGCCGGACAGGCGCGGCATCTGTATGTCAAAGACGCACAACTCAGGCCTGTGCGCGAGCGCCTGCGTGAGCGCCTCCTCGCCGTCCGCCGCCTCGATGACGGGGCCGTGCGCTGCGAACTCTCGCTCCAAAAGCTCGCGCAGGTAACGACGTTGCGCCACGTTGTCTTCGGCAATCAGGATAGACATAAAGACAGAGGCCGGCGGTCAGATGTCAGTAAAACTCTTTCATGCTACGAACTCTTCGGGGTCGGATGCGATTGCCGGTGACGGGATTTTAGCAGAACTCCCGGCCTCTAATCTCTAGCCTCCGTCAACTGCTCTTGGCGGTCAATGTGGATAGCCACAGGAGCGCGTGCCGGGAGCGGCAGGTGGCCGTGCCCTTCAGGAATGACAGCCGCCGCGAGCCAGCGCGAAGCCGGATGATCAACGCGAAGCCTTGAGCGATGAATAAAAGACGATGGCCGCCCTTATTTCCAACGCGTCATCCCTCATTCAACATTCCTCACTTGGCTGCGCGGTTGTCGGCGGCAGTGCGTTGATGATAAAGTGAGATTTCAAGATAATCACTCGCCCCATTGATTGAAGACCTCCACGGCCTGAATGCTGTGAGGTGCGGAGATTTCTTCGCCGCGAAGATATTCGAGAGCCGTTCGCGAGAAGGTTCGACGGCGGTTGGTAACTAAATCTGTGAGCAGCAAAAAAAGCATGGCATCCCCCGGACAACAACCGCGCGCCGAGCAGGAGACGCGGACGGCGGCAGAGCGTTTGACGGCGCAGATTGACGACGCTTTGGCAGCCGTCGCGCTCCAGTCGCCCGACAACGCCGACGAAATCGAGGCGAGCGCCGACCGTCTGGAACGCGCGGCGCGCGATCTAGCCGTGGCGTTGCGCGAATTGGCGGCGCGTCGCAACAGCACGAATTCGTAGTCGCGTTAATTCAAGGGGCAGCAGTTTTATCGAAACAAGAAGGGAGCGCAAAAGCGTGGAAAGTTTCCGCGTCCGGGCGCTCCTGATGTCTCTTAGCTCCTGATTTGTTCGGGACATCAACAAAGAAAAATACGTCAATCGCGAACCGTCAATAGTAAATATTTTCCGATGAGTGGCTGAGCCTCTCGCGCCGTGCAGGGTGTTAGCAATTAGACTTCATACACGATTGACGATTCACGAATTTAACTGAGGAGAATTTATGCGAGCTGTTAAAGAAGTCGCGCAGCAGGAGCACGGGCACAAGCGCACGGGCACGGGGCTTGAAACTCTCGGCCTCAAACCCGCCGCAAACGTCTACTGGAACCTCAACACGCCGGAGCTGTACGAAGAAATCGCGCGCAGGGGCGAGGGCATCTTCTCGCCGCACGGCGCGCTCCTCGTGGACACAGGCGAGCACACGGGCCGCGCCGCCAAAGACAAGGCCATCGTCCGCGAGCCTTCGAGCGAAAACAACGTCTTCTGGGGCGAGGTCAATAAAGAATTTTCGCAAGAGAAGTTCAATGCCGTGCGCGAACGCATGATGCAGCACGCCTCCGGGCGCGACCTCTTCGTGCAGGACACCTACGCCGGGGCCGACCCGCGCTACCGTCTCCCCGTCCGCATCATCACCGAACTCGCATGGCACTCGCTTTTCGCGCGCACGATGTTCATCACAGACGACACCGCCGCCGATTTCAAACCCGAATTCACAGTCATCAACATTCCCAGCTTCAAGGCCGACCCCGCGACCGACGGCACGCGCTCCGAGACTTTTATCCTGATGGACTTCAGCCAGCGCCTCGTGCTCATCGGCGGAACATCTTACGCGGGCGAGACGAAGAAAAGCGTCTTCACGATTTTAAATTACCTGCTGCCGCAGCGCGGCGTGATGAGCATGCACTGTTCGGCGAACGTCGGCGACCACGAAGACGTGGCGATCTTCTTCGGCCTTTCGGGAACTGGCAAGACGACTTTGAGCGCAGACCCCGAACGCCAGCTCATCGGCGACGACGAGCACGGCTGGTCTGATGACGGCGTCTTCAACTTCGAGGGCGGCTGCTACGCCAAAGTCATCAAGCTCTCGCCCGAAGCCGAGCCGGACATCTACCGCACGACACGCATGTTCGGCACCGTCATGGAGAACGTCGTCTATCATCCAGAAACACGCGTTCCCGATCTCGACGACGCCTCGAAGACGGAGAACACACGCGCCGCTTATCCTTTGACGAGCATCCCGAACATCATGCCCACGGGCTACGCAGGACATCCGAAAAATATAATCATGCTGACGGCTGACGCCTTCGGCGTGCTGCCGCCCGTCGCGCGCCTGACGCCCGAACAGGCGATGTACCATTTCCTCTCCGGCTACACGGCGAAAGTCGCGGGCACGGAAAAAGGGGTCACCGAACCGCAGGCGACTTTCTCAACCTGCTTCGGCGCGCCCTTCATGGTCTTGCACCCCGGCGTTTACGCAGACCTCCTCGGCAAGAAAATCGCGGAGCACAAGGCCGTCTGCTGGCTCGTCAACACGGGCTGGTCTGGCGGCCCCTACGGCGAAGGCCAACGCATGAAGATCAAGCACACGCGCGCCATGATTCGCGCCATTCTCAACGGCTCGCTCGCCGCCATCGAGACTCGTCCCGACCCCATCTTCGGCGTCGGCGTACCCGTCTCGTGTCCTGATGTGCCGTCGGAAGTCCTGACGCCGCGCAACACCTGGAAAGACCGCGACGCCTACGACACGAAAGCGCGCGACCTCGCACGCCGCTTCAACGACAACTTCAAAAAATATGAAGCCGGTGTCTCCGAACAAGTCCGCGCCGTCGCGCCGAAGTCGGAATAGGGGATGAGCAAATGGAAATAAGGCAAAAGGCAGCCCAACACGGGGCTGCCTTTTGCCTTACAATCTACCGCGCGCTCTGTAATTGGCTCACGGACTATCCGAAATCTCGCGCGCCGGTGCCGACCCAGGTCGCCTACTTTTTGGCTTTCGTCCCTTCCCGCGTTTTCCTTATCTCCTCGAGGATTTTATCCGCAAGCTTCGGTGCCGCATCGTTGCCGTCGAACGCTATCACTTTGCCGGTGGCGATGATGATGCCTGTGCTGCGGTCGGTGAGTTGGTAGGTGAATGTGTACGTGAAAAGTGGGCGGTCAACTTCAATGAGCACGTCAGCGACGCTACGCTTGTCCCAGCCATCAACAATCGCTATTTGCCACAAGTCTGTTTCCTCACGTTTGCGTAAAGCATTTTGCAGTTGCACCGGCTCGAAGAACGACGTGCCGGAATCTATGTAGACGGTGCGTGCGCGACGGAGCAGCGCCTGCGGACTCTTCTCGGCGATCTTAGCTGACTCCTCAGCCGCGAGCTTTTCTTCGGCAGCCTTGCGTAAAGCCTTTTCTTTGAACTCATCCGCAACGCGCTCCTCTACCGTCTGTGCAGGGCGCACGGTGACAGTGATCTTCTGCTCGACAGTCTGCGCGTATGTGTAGCTACCGGCGCTGAAGATAGCTGCCGTGAGGACGAGAATTACTTTGACGATGCTCTTGGTATTCATCTTCCGAACTCCTTCCCGGTGTGATAGCACCGGCTTTCAGATTTGACACTCATGTCCGAACAGTGAAAGTCACATGCCTTCAGTGTCGTAGCCTGTGCGTTGATAACAAAGGAATCTCACGCTGGAGGCGTAAAAGAACCGCAAAGAAAATTACCTCCAATCGCAACTCGCTTTAAGACTCGCTCCGTTCGTCGCCCCCGTCTGAATCCCTGTTTTGGTTTCGCTTCCGTGACGGCCTGCGGTCGGACGAGGCGCGCACGTCCCTGATCTTCCTGATGATTTCTTTACCGAGATATTCGGCGGCGACGAGACGGTTGACGGCGACGGCCTTGCCGCTCGTGACGACGACGCTGGTGCGCGGGTCTGTGATTTGGAAGACGTAGTTGAGCGCCGTCTTGTCTATTGTGACGACGAGGTCGGCGGCGCTTTCGTTCTGGACGATCATTAAGCCCCAGTCGTCAAGCTCGCGGTACTTTTGCAGCTTGTATTCGAGATACTTTTTGTCGAGATGTTCGGTCGTGCGGATGTAGATGGTGCGCGCCTCGCGCACGATGGAAGCGGGGCTGAGGTCTTCTCTGCGTTCCGCGCGGCGTGCGCGGTTCGGCTGCTCCTGTTGCGCGTGTGAGCCGTGCGCCGACGCGGGGCGCGCGAAGACAGCGTGGCTGGCAAAGGCTAAAAGCAGGACGGCGGTGAGCCAGCCCACGATTTCAAGAACTCTTTTCACGATCTTTCTCCTCCGTGCGATATTCAAGTCAGTCTCTGATTCGGCGTTAGTCTGCATCTGTCACCTCTCGGCATCCTTTCTGCATGGCAACGCGCGTGCCGCCGGTCGAAGCGCCCGAAAACAACGAAAGCCCCGCGCATCGCCCCGGCACGAGCGCCGTCGCGCCGCGTCAGGTGAAAGAAAATTGCGGCGAGGAAGGAGGGAGGAAATGATGAATGCGGAAGTGTTGAGCGATGAATGAAGGGCAGAGGACTTGAGTTTCGCACACCAGTCATCACTTCCGCATTCGTCATTTCTTTGTCCCGTGGTTTCTGGCAAGATATGGCGAGATGAAAGAGCACACTGAAGATTCGGCGACGGGCGGAGCGGAGGAAGGGCATTCGCGCGGCTCGACGATTTTTGACGCGGCTGTGGCGGCGGGCGATGCGGGGCATGTCGAGACCGCCGCGACGCTGGGCACCGTGGCCGACACGGTGCGCCGCATCATGCGCGCAGACACGGCGAGCATCGCCAGTTTCTCGCTCGCCGACAGAACCATCACGTGGCGGGCGATGAGCGGCTTCCAGACACTCGACCCCGGTGCGACGGAGATCGTCAATCCTCTGCGCGGCGAGTTCGCGGAGCGCGCCGCCGAGGCCGTCGAGAGAATCATCGAAGTCAGGGGATTGGCGGGCGACCTCCCCGTCAGCGAGTTTCCGCTGCACAGCGCGGAGGGCGTGCGCGATCTCGCGCTCGTGCCTTTGAAGGCGCGCGGCGAGACACTGGGCGTGATGGCCGTCGGATAC